>CADCHO010000041.1 GCA_902801255.1 uncultured Eubacteriales bacterium
ATACCTTAGTTCCCTGTCATTGCCTATACGTGAAATCATCTGCGGCTGGTCGTGATTTTCTATAAACAGGCTGTAAAGCAGATCCCTTTTGCCGGTCTCGTTCTGCCAGTACACAAGATAATCTCTTAAAGCCCTCAGGCCTTCATCTTTCGGAGTGAATTTATCAGAACGGCCGCATTCCATATGGTCAAAAATGAAGAGCGTTGAAAGCTCGTTGCGATCATGAGCACAGTGAAGTACTATATCATCTATCTCGTTGGTATGGCCTTCTCCGACCGTAAACAGATGTGCCGTTTTTTCACGGCCGAAAAGCGCGCGTATGTATTCATGAAGGCGCGGCCCCAGTCCATTCCGGTCGTTTGGAAGATCTTTTGATATGCAGTCTATTACATCGATCCTGAATCCGTCACAACCCTTATCGACCCAGAAATCTACTACATTCTGCATTTCCTTTACCACGGCAGGATTGTCCCAGTTAAGGTCGGCCTGGCCCACTGCGAAAGTATGCAGGTAGTATTGACCGCGCATCTCATCATACTGCCAGGCACTGCCGCCAAAAGCAGATTCCCAGTCGTTTGGTTTTTCGTCAAACCAATAATAGTAATCGCTGTATGGATTGTCTTTTCCCTTTCTGGATTCCCGGAACCATACATGATCAGTCGACGTATGATTAGGCACCAGATCAAGGATGAGTTTCATACTGCGCTTATGCAGTTCATCTATCAACTGATCCATGTCAGCCATAGTACCGAATTCATCCATTATGTCGCAGTAATCCGCAACATCGTAACCGTTGTCTTCATTGGGGCTCTTGAAGCACGGACAGAGCCATACTGCGTTTGCTCCGAGTTCCTTTATGTAGTCGAGCTTGCTGATTACTCCCTGAAGATCACCTATGCCGTCGCCATTGCTGTCCATGAAGCTGCGCGGATATATCTGGTAGATGACCCATTTCGTAAAATCACTGTATTTGCTGCAAAGCATTATTCCATCCCCTTATCTGTTAAGTACGGTTTTCAGTCCTCTGTCGATATATTCATTCCAGAACTGCCAGGTATGTCTTCCCGGTCCCTCTTCATAGAAGAAATCAGCCTTTTCTTTCTTCAGGAAATCGCGGAACGTGCGGTTGCTTTCAAGCAGGTTGTCGTCAACACCTATTGCAAGGTATATGAACGGCGCCTTCTTGCCCTGCTTTTTGATTTTTTTGTAAAGCACTTCGGGATTCATATCGGATTTGATCAGCTTTGAAGGACTTCCGAACAGTTCTTTCCTGAACTCCTTAGGGAGCACGCTGCCGACTTCCGAGTCAGGCTTTTTCGCAACATCTCTTACGACAAGAGCCGATGAAAGCGCAATGCATGCGCTGAATCTATCAGGATATGTGAGCGATGTGTGGAGGGAACCGTATCCGCCCATCGACAGACCGCCTATCATGGTGTTTTCTCGTTCCATCTTTATTCCAAACGTCTTCTGGATGTACTCAGGAAGCTCCTCTGCGATGAACTCGCAGTGATTTCTTCCTTTATATCCCTGATCGAGATAGAAAGAATTTCCTGTAGTAGGCATGAATATGTTCAGATTGTACTGGATTGCCATGAGCTGTGCCACACCGCCGTAGAGCCAGTCTGTATCAGTCCCCGTGAGTCCGTGCAGCAGTATGAGATTCATCGGATCTCTGTCATAATACTTAAGGTCAAAAACTTCCTCCATCGCTACATCGTTAGGCAGCACAAAGCTGAAGTTTGCATGCTGCATAATTGATTCTGCGTGGAATTCCATTCTTCCGCTTGCCATGTTTTTTCCTCCCAAAATTGTTTAAGCTTACCCTTATTGTGCGGCAATACAATCAATGAATCTTCCGAATGCCGCTTTTCCGTCTTCTGTCCTCTTGAATACGCCCGCATCCTCGAGCACTGCTGCAAAGACTTCGCCGATTTCCTGCTCGGTGTAATGCCCGGCTTCAAGCTCGCCTTTCAGGCGGGCCGGCAGTACGGCAAGACCCATAACTTCGATGAGTCCTATGTTTTCTTTTTTGATGTGATGTTTGTCTGCATGAGGATGAAAAACGCCCAGCGGATTCTCCTCAGTAGTTATGTTGTTACGCAGCACCAAGTCAAGCTCATATGCGTCCCCCCTCCTGCGCGCTATAGGTGTTATTGTTGAATGCTTCTCACCGTCTGTCTCATGGAAGATGAACACCTCAGGGTCGTCATAGCTGCGCCATTTATTGAGTATCAGCTCAGCCAGATCGATCACTCTCTCCCGGTCATTTCCGGTAAGCCTGATCACAGACATAGGCCACTTAACTATTCCGGTTTTTATATCTTCATAGCCAGGCACTGTGAATTCTGTTTCAACTTCTGCCCTTGCCATAGCAAACTCGTAGTTTCCACCCTGGTAATGGTCGTGGCTCAGGACGCTTCCCCCTACTATAGGAAGATCCGCGTTAGAACCAACAAAGTAATGCGGAAATACCGTTACGAACTCAAGCAGATTAGTAAATGCCTGTCTGTCTATGTGCATCGGTATATGCTTCTTATTAAATACGATGCAGTGCTCGTTGTAATAAACGTACGGGCTGTACTGCATGAAGAAGTCCTGTCCGCCGAGTTCTACCGGGATGATACGGTGATTCTGCCTTGCCGGATGGTCGAGTCTGCCGGCGTACCCTTCATTCTCTGCACAGAGGAGGCACTTCGGGTATCCCGAAGCCTTTGCTTTCCCTGCGGCAGCTATAGCCTTAGGATCTTTCTCCGGCTTGGACAGATTGATCGTTATATCAATAGTTCCGTACTCTGTGTCTACAGTCCACTTGCGGTCCTTTGCGATACGATCTCTTCTTATGTAATTCGTATCTCCGGAGAACTCATAATACCAGTCTGTCGCCTCTTTCGGCGAACATTCATATCTCTTATAGAACTCCTCCGTGATTTCAGACGGTCTCGGCATAATGAGTCCTATTAGCGCTGTATCGAAAAGGTCTCGGTATGTTGCAGAATTGCCTTCAATAACGCCATGCTCATAAGCATAGTCACATAGTCCGTCCAGTATCTCCTGTATCTGCGGGAGTTCCTCTCCCGTCTCGATAAGACCATCGAAGCCATCCATATGAAGAGCCTCGAGTATCCTGTTTGATGCCCATATACGGTCAGAGTCCTCTATCCATTCTTTTCTTACAGCATATTCAATAAGTTGTGATATCAGCAGCTCCATTTTGATCCTCCTGCTTTTATCCTGATTACTGTTGATTTATTAGTCTATAAGTGTGCATCCGCCGATCGGGCGAATATATGTAACTCTGCAGGCGCCTTCTCCGAGCACTGAGTCCATTCCACGCTTGAATTCATCTACCATGTCGAGCGGTACAAATGCCTGTATTGTGCCTGCGAATCCGCCTCCGTGCACTCTGCGCGCGCCGCGGCTCTTCAGGTAGTAGCCCGCCATGGCTAGAGACAGCGCAACAGGCTGGTCTGCAGGGTCCCTGTATGTGGCAACGTTCTGCAGATACATGTATGATGAATGCCCCGAGCTGCTGACCAGCCTGAGGAACTTATCAAATTCGTGTTTTTCAAGGGCTTCTACCTGCTGCTCAACGCGGTGGCAATCCGTGAAGTAATGTATCGCACGCATCACAGCTCTGTCTCCGAGCTTCTTTCTCAGTTTCGCGATTGAATTGTAAAATTCCGTTTCATCCACCTCGCAGAGGACTTCCTTGCCAAACGCCTGAGCTACAGACTTCATTTCGGCAGGAACTGCCGCATAGTCTCCCGTGAGGTCAGCGTGGTCAGCTCCCGTATCAATTATACAAAGTGCATATCCTGCGGACGCAAAATCGAAATCCACTGCGTGATACTGCGGATTCTCCTTATCCTGAAAATCTATTGCCACGATGCCGCCAAGTGCGCATCCCATCTGATCGAGCAGACCGGATGGTTTTCCGAAATATACATTCTCGGCATATTGCCCAATCTTTGCGATTTCAGCCAAAGGTATGCTGTTAGCGCAGAACAGTCCATTGACTGTGACACCTATAAGGACTTCGAAGCATGCCGAAGATGAAAGGCCCGAGCCGCCCGGAACATCAGAAGTGACATAGGCATCAAAGCCTTTGACTTCGTATCCTCTCGACGATATCGCCGCCAGAGTTCCGCGGATAATGGCCTTTGTTGTATTTTCCTCTTCCTTCACAGGCTCAAGACTGCTGATATCCACTGTCGTCAGTCCATAACCTTCTGAGTAGATACGCACCTCATTGCTTCCATTCGGCGCAGCACATGCTATTGCATCGAGATCCACGGACCCCGTGAGCACTTTGCCTCTCTGGTGATCTGTATGATTGCCTCCTATCTCAGTACGTCCCGGCGCGCTGTATACAGAAACTTCGGTATCTTCAGACGCGCCGAATTCCTTCATGAATCCGTCAAGCACTCTGACGATCCTGTCTCTGTAAGGTCCGAGCTGATCAGCCGGGCGGCAGTACAGACTTTTGAGCATCATGTCATAACTGCCTGCAGAAAGTGATGTTTTGATAGATGTAATCGATCGCATAGTAAATGCTCCTTTGTAATAAGTTTTTGTTTATGGCTCGCAGGCACCGCACGGTGTATATCCCTGAGATGTCAGTTCCGTACGAGTCGCTGTAACTGTCTTTTTGTTATGCTCCGACATTTCCTTTACGCCGTCGCAGGTCGGGTAATGGAATACTCCCGAGCGTGTATTTATTACGTATACTCTTGCGTCCTGTGTCGCCTGCTCTTCTGTTGTGACTATGCCTGTCTTATAGTTGATCTCGGCATTAGGTGTCACATTAAAGCAGTAGACATTGAAGGATATACCTTCGCCTTTGTCTTCCACCGACCAGGCCGTCATCTGCACACCTCTTGCAACCAGCTCATCACCCACAAACCATGGCTTTACATAGTACAGCACATGATTGCCGGTGTTCCAGATATAGTGTTCGGTCTCCTCTTCAAGAGGTCTCATTCCGTCGTAGTTGAGGTAGTGTGTACCGGTGATAAGATTCGAAGGATTGGCGTTTTCATCCGAAAGCGCCCACGCTATGAGATGGCAGCGCTCCCAGTTCTGAGCCTTTGCCCATCCCGAAGGATGCACAGATGAGATGTCTCCGCGCTCCTGACCGTTCTGTGGCATGGTCTCCTCTCCCAGGAGGCCAAAAGCATAAGTGCATCTGCCGAGGTCATCGAGGCTGCCGTAGTACTCATAAGGAGTCAGCTTATTGGAGTCGACCGTGCCGAGCAGATTGCCTTTCGTCTTCCAGTCGTCTCCATCCTTTATGAGTCCGGCCCGCTCATAAACCTCATCAGGAAACGCAGGGATCCCTCCGCTCACCTTAACGTAGTTCTGTCCGTTGAACTCCGGAAGCGCTGCGGAATCAAGGTCCGAAGATGTATCCCATTCGGTGGTCTTTACGCCGCTGTTTTTGCCACCGGTATTATCACCGCCGGCGTTCCCGTTGCCGTTCGTGCCCTCATTGCCGTTCCCCTGATCGATCGCCTCGTATCCGAGCTTCTGCATGAGAGAGTCCCTTGCGCTCTTCACGAACGGCACATCAGACATCACAAAGAACGCTGCGACAATCAGTATCGCAAGCAATAGAGCAAGTGCCGGACTCCGCCGATGGTTATTTTCGCTTCTCCTGTCCTTAGACTTTTCCTGACTCATTTCTTCCAAACTATATTTCGGATGTATTTTTTTCAAATTCTTTCTCTCTCATACATCATCTTCAATCTTTTGGGTGATAAAACTAACCTGATTTATGCAAATGATGTATAATGCGATAGTTTATTCTGAATTCTACACCCGATTTGTCAAAAAGGGTGTAGATTCGCTGGGAACCCAATGAATTCTACACCCTTTAGTCTGTTTTTCTGTTTTCGGGCTGGTTGAAACGCGATTTGGATGTAAAAGTGACCAGTTTTATTCATTTTATACATCCTTAGCCAATCTGATGCAGACTTATACGTCCCGCCACAGTCTCATATAGCCATCTAATATAGCCATATAGTCATCTCACTCAGACCAGCTCTTTCCACCCCGGCCAATTTGGCTCAAATTACTTCTGCTCAGTTCTTGCAGCAGCGATGTCTTCGCCTGTCCATCTTGCGTTAGCAGCGATGCCGAGCATCTTGTCCTTGAGTTCCTGCTCGATCCTTGCGAGCTCTTTCTCGGCTTCTGCTCTTGCAACCTTGCCATCCTCCTGGATCTGGATGATCTCGTCGATCGCGGTGATCAGTTCCTGGTTGGTGTGCTGCAGTGTCTCGATATCTACGATGCCTCTCTCGCTTGCCTTTGCTGTATCAACAGTATTCTGGTGCAGAGATTCGGCGTTCTTTTTGAGCATCTCATTTGTAGCCTCTGTGACTGCCTGCTGAGCCTCGATGGCCTTCTGTGTATGGTAGTTGTTAAGCGCCAGCACCATCTGTGTCTTCCACATAGGAATTACGTTTACGATAGTGGAACGGATCTTCTCGGACATAATGGTGTCAGAGTTCTGTACCATTCTGATCTCCGGAGCAGACTGCAGGCATACTGTTCTGGAGAGCTCGAGATCGTAGATCTTCTTCTCGAATCTTGTGATCATGTCTGCATAGTCCTGAGCTGCCTGTGCATCTTCAACGGAACCTGTCTCTCTTGCCTTTGCCTCGAGTTCAGGTAGAGTTTCATTCTTGGCCTTCTCAATAGCGAGCTTGCCGGCCTCGATGTACATCGAAACTTCCTTGAAGTAGAGCTTATTCTTGTCATAGAGTCTGTCGAGCTGAACGATGTCCTTGAGGAGCTGTTCCTCATGCTCTTCGAGCAGCTTAACGATTCTGTCGATGTTGGCCTCAGTTGTGGTGTACTGTGTTTTGAGTCTTTCGAAGTTCTTCTCTGCGCTTCCGAACAGCTTTCCGAAGAAGCTCTTCTTCTCTTCGCCGTTTGACTTGAGCTCAACGAGCAGGGATGTGAGTACCTGTCCGGTCTCGCCCATATCTTTTGTTCTGACACTCTGGAGAGCGCCGTCAGCAAAATCTGAAACCTTGCGCTGAGCGCTTGCGCCGTAGCTCAGTACAGCGTTGCTGTCTGTGATATCGATCTTATCGGCAACCGCTCTGATCTGTCTCTGCTCATCAGGTGTGAACTTAGCGAGCGGATCTTCCTTCTTCTCTTCTTCAGGTGCAAATTCAGGTGCGAAATCGAAAGCCTGAGCCATATCGAGAGCAGCAGCCTGAGCTGCGACCTCCTGTACTCCTGTCTCAAGTTCAACTGCCTGTTTTTCTGCTGCTTCAACTACAGCTTCAGGGGTAAGTTCAAAATCTGCCATCTTGTCCTCCTTTATAACTATTATAGGTCGAAATCCGAATCCAGCAGGCCCTTGCTCGCAAGCGTAGTCTGCAGCATTTTGATATCCGTGGTGATGTCCATGATGTCGTCTTCATGGAGCTTTTCGAGCAGGTTCTCAGATGCCTCTGTGACAGAGTCGATGAGACTGATAAGCTGATCTTTGATCTCGTCGGCCTGCTCCTGCAGATAATTCGGGTTGGTATTGAGCACCGGAGCTCCCGTGGAATCAGTTGTGACTTCTTCCTTAACAAGCTCGGTTTCGATCTTGCCCATATCTGCGATCTTTTCGTTATAGTCGTCAGTCAGGCGTACCACCTCAGGATAGTATTTTTCCCTGAAGTCCTTTACCTGTTTTTCAAGCTCAGGTACCTGCTCAACTCTTTCGTCTATCTTTCTTGTGATAGTTCTGAGAGTCTTGAGCTTCAGCTTGAGCTCGCTGTCGTCTGTCATGGTGATGAGATCATCAAGCGACTCCGGAGCAAGGCCGCCGTCGCGGGCCTTTTTGCGCTTCGCAGCCTTGATCTCAGCTGCCGATCTCTCGACCGATTCGATAGGCACACCGTTCTTCGTCATAACGAGCATGCGGTTATTGATATCTACATATGCCTGCGGGAAGAATCCGTCAGCTATCATGGCCTGAAGTTCATCAGCCACCTTGTTGAACGGCTTTCCTACAGCAGCGGCAAGCTCGTCAATCGATGTGTTTCCGTTTTTGTTTATCTTGGACTCGTACATCCTGATTCTCTTGGCTCTTGAATTCAGCACCAGCTTCATGATGCCTGCTGCCACAATCAGTATTCCACCGACTATGCCGACGCCCAGTCTGAATTCAGGGGAATCCGTAGATCCGACTGCTGCCATAATGAACATGATTCCCGTCACCAGCGATGCAACAGTCCAGCCTGACTTGCCCAGTCTCTTCTTGTTAAGCTTCTTCTCATTGCGGCGCTGTGTGAAGGTGCTCTGGCTTGAAGAATCTGCCTGCTGACTTCCCGCCGGCCTGCTCGAAGAAGTGCTTCTTGTACCGGAATTAGGTTTCCTGGTTGTTGTCGTAGTGGTTGTCTTAGTTGTGGTTGTACCGTTGGCATTCCTTGTAGTCGTTGTTCTGGTAGTTACCGTTTTGCCGCCTGACTGAGGCATACCTCCGGTACCGAAGAGTTCGCCGAATACGCCGCCGCTTCCATCAGCGCCGGTCAGTAAATCACCGATATCTTTGAATGATCCGGAAGGCTCCTGGACGACAGGGGCTGCGCCGTCTGCAGGCATGGCTTCATAGTCCAGCGAATTGGCATACATAACAAAGGACAGGTTTCTAACCCCCGGAGGAATGGCCAGGCGTGATTTGAATGTCTTCTTTTCTCCGCTTGCCCACTTGCCTGCATTTATGGACGCAGTACCGATCTCCATGTTGTTGGTCCTGTCGATTACTTTGATCTTGAACGAGAATTTGTCAAAGTCAAAGCCCGAATTATTGACAACAGAAAAACTATAGCTCAGTCTTCCGTCATCAAGCCTCGATGTCTTTGTAGTAGCCTTTGCCGAATCTTTAAAGTCGGTTTCGAACCACTCTGCGATAGCCGCGCGTGCATCTATTGCGTTTGTCATTTCCGTTCCTTTCGTTCCGAAAAAACCTTTACACTATATTGTACCATAAATTGCCCTGATTCGTTAGAAATCAAGGCTGAAATCGAGATCGATCTCCTCATCGTCTTCAGTTATACCAACTACACTGTATGACTTTTCATCATCAGACTGACGTTCTTCGACAGAAACATATGTATCTCTTCCTGTGAGATTGTCCCATATTACCGTTATATGATCATCGATGAGTTCTTTGGCGCTCATGGCTGAAAGCGAGCCGTCATCCATGAGACAGATGATAGTGCGGTAGCCCTCATCTCCGTATCTTACCAGGAACACGTCTTTTACTTTGCCGCTGTCTGCAAATGGATAAATAGCGCCGTCGACAACTTCGTTGTTGGTCTCGGCGTTCTTCAGAAGGTCATCCAGCGGAACGATCCTGAGCGTGCCGTCTTCAAACAGCGTGATCGACTCGATCTGGAGCGGGATGTCTTTCATATCCTCGGTGTCGATCGCATCGATAAACTTTACGACCTCTACAGCCGGCTCCTCAACGACTTCCTCCTGTTTTGGAACTTCTTCCTCATCGATTTCTGTATCCGGCTTTGCTCCGCATGCAGCCATCATCACGGCAAGCGCCATGATCAGCAATAACGATAATAGTCCCAATGATCTCTTTTTTTGTGACATATATTAATCTCCCCCAATAAAAAGTTATCAAGTAATAATACCACAGCATATAAGAACAAAGAAGCGGCGGAGCCGCTTCTTTAGGTGATTTTTTGATGAATATTAAGTGTCGGATACTTATTCCGCCCCTTTTTAGCCTCCGAGATAAGCCTTTTTGACCGCTTCGGACTTTGCGAGTTCCTCACCTGTGCCCGATAGAGTAATGCGACCTGTCTCGATAACATATGCTCTGTCGGCTACTGAAAGCGCCATCTGAGCGTTCTGCTCTACGAGAAGGATCGTAGTGCCGGCCTTGTTGAGGTTTACTATGATATCGAATATTTGGTCTACCAGGATAGGCGCGAGTCCCATTGAAGGCTCATCCAGCATCAGGAGCTCAGGGTCAGACATGAGTGCCCTTCCCATAGCCAGCATCTGCTGCTCACCGCCGGAAAGCGTGCCCGCGATCTGCGATGTTCTCTCCTTAAGTCTAGGGAACTGCTCGTATACGTACTCGAGGTTGTGAGCAATACGATCCTTCTTTGTTACGAAGGCACCCATCTGGAGATTCTCTTCAACTGTCAGGCCCTGGAATATACGCCTGCCTTCAGGAACGTGTGAAATTCCCATTGCAACGATCTTGTGAGCCGGTACGTGTGAAATGGAACTCTCAAGGAATTCGATGTTGCCGGTTTTGCTTCTCAGGAGTCCGGATATAGTGTGAAGTGTCGTCGACTTGCCGGCTCCGTTAGCACCGATAAGTGTCACGATCTCGCCTCTGTTTACATCGAGAGAGATGCCCTTGATGGCATGAATGGCTCCGTAGTAAACATTGATGTTATCAACTGTAAGTACTGTGCCCATCATTCACCCACCTTTCCTGCAGCATCAGGCTTTCCGGAAGCAGCCGACTCGAGTCTGCCCTTTCTGAGAGCAGCTTCGATATCGTTCTTCTCCTTCTCTTCCTCTTCTTCCATCTTGCCGCGGCTCTTTCCGAGGTAAGCCTCGATTACCTTAGGGTTGCTCTGGATCTCTTCAGGCCAGCCCTTAGCGATGACTCTTCCGTAGTTGAGCACCACGATACCCTCGCATATTCCCATTACAAGACTCATGTCATGCTCTATGAGGAATACCGCTATCTGGAATCTGTCACGTATCTCCCTGATGGTGTCCATCAGCTCCGTAGTCTCAGACGGGTTCATGCCTGCAGCAGGCTCATCGAGCAGCAGCAGTTTCGGCTTTGTAGCAAGAGCTCTCATGATCTCAAGCCTTCTCTGAGCTCCGTAAGGGAGTGAGCCGGCTCTGTAATCGGCAGTCTTCGTCATTCCGAAGATCTTAAGATATTTCATCGCTTCCTTGCGGATGCGGAACTCCTCGTGTCTGTACTTCGGAGTATGAAGCATTCCATCAATAAGGCCGTAGTTGGTCGTATGATGAAGAGCTACCTTGATGTTTTCTTCTACCGTGAGTTTGTCAAAAAGCCTGATATTCTGGAAAGTACGTGCCATTCCGGCTTTATTGATGTCAACGGTATCCATTCCCTTGGTGCTCTTGCCGTCAAAGAAAATCTCACCTCTTGTAGGCTCGTACACCTTAGTAAGCATGTTGAAGATAGTAGTCTTTCCGGCTCCGTTAGGACCGATAAGGCCACCGATCTCCGTGCGGCCGAGAGTCAGGTTGAAGTTGTCTACGGCAGTAAGTCCGCCGAAGTCGATTCCCAGATTCTTGACCTCAAGTATAGGTGCTTTGCCCCTGTCTTTTTCCGGGATAAACACCTGATCGTTATACGGTTCGTCAGGAGCATACTGCTCTTTCGAGTCAACAAATACGGCTCTTCCGCCTACATTGTCATTGTAGTAGATCTCCTGTCTGTTTTCATAAGCGTGGCCGGAGTCGGAGATGTCGATATCGCGGCGCTCGTTGCGCATGTCTTTTTTATCTGCCATCTATGCCGCCCCCTTTCTGCCTTTTTTATTTTTCCCCTTACCCTTACTTTCAGATTGTTTTTTGAAAGGTTTGATCTTTGACCAGATTCCTGTGATCCTGGCTTTTAAGGTAGGATTGTATGTGCATATCATTACCAGAATGAGTACAACTGCGTATGTAAGCATTCTGTAGTCCGCGAACTGTCTGAATGCCTCAGGCAGAACCGTCAGCAGAGCAGCAGCTATAATGCCGCCCCAGATGTTTCCTACTCCTCCGAGTACCACGAATACCAGTATAAGTACTGATGTGTTGAAGTTGAACTTAACAGGTACCAGAGTACTGTAGTTGAGTCCGAACAGGCATCCTGCCATGCCGGCAAGAGCTGCACTGACAACGAACGCCATCAGTTTATACTTTCTTACATCGAGTCCGATCGACTCGCCGGCGATACGGTTGTCTCGAATGGACATGATGGCTCTTCCCTGCTTGGAGTTTTTGATGTTGAGCACGACAAATACCGTAAAGAGACAAAGCAAAAGTCCCCATGTAAACGTGGCCATAGTTTTTGTTCCTGTAGCACCGATGGCTCCGGTAATGATACGGTCAGCGTTCTCGATTCCCTCAATTGAGTGATTGAAAGCAAATCTGAGCCTTCCGTTATCAAGTCCGAAGTAAAGTACGTTCATGAGGTTTCTTATGATCTCTCCGAACGCCAGTGTAACTATAGCCAGGTAGTCGCCGCGAAGTCCCAGAATAGGAATGCCGATAACGAAACCGGCAGCAGCTGCCATCAGCGCTCCGAACAGCATGGATATCAGAACGACGGCCGGTTCAAATGCCAGACTCGGTCCGATAATACGGGATACAAGTATGCCGCTGAACGCGCCAACAGCCATGAATCCTGCGTGTCCGAGAGAAAGCTCGCCGGAAATACCTACAACCAGATTGAGCGATACAGCCAGAGAGCAGTATACGCAGATAGGTACAAACTGTCCCTGAAGGTTGTGTCCGATGAGTCCCGTGGCAGCACCCGCCTGAAGCAATATGAATCCGACTATGAGAATAGCGTAGGAAATAGTCGCTTCCTTGCGGTAATCGTTGCCTTTCAAAGCGTTTTTTAAGCCTCTTGAGCTAATGTTTTTGAGTATTCTTTCCGCCATGGCACACCTACACTTTCTCGCTGATCTTCTTGCCCAGCAGGCCGGTCGGCTTGACGAGCAGCACGATGATCAGACATGCAAATACAATGGCATCAGAAAGCTCTGTCGAAATATACGCTCTTGAGAATATCTCGATGATACCCAGGATAAGTCCGCCGATCATGGCGCCCGGGATGGATCCGATACCGCCGAATACAGCGGCTGTAAATGCCTTGATACCAGGCATGGCGCCTGTTGTCGGCATCAGTACCGGATACGTTGAGAGCATCAGTACTCCTGCGACGGCAGCAAGGCCGGATCCAATGGCGAACGTCAGTGAAATGGACTGGTTTACGTTGATGCCCATCAGCTGGGCAGCTCCGTTGTCTTCCGAAACAGCTCTCATGGCCTTACCGGCTTTTGTCTTGCTGACGAAAAGCGTAAGGAGAATCATGATCACGACATTTGCAAGGATCGTAAAAATCGACTCCGGCGTGATCGTGAGCTGACCGCCGGCAGCATGTATTGGTTTCATCCCCTTGAACAGGCTGGTAAACATCTTAGGATTAGCTCCCCAGATGAGCAGCGCTATGTTCTGCAGAAAATATGAAACACCGATAGCTGTTATGAGAACCGCGAGGGAGCCTGTTCCTCTCAGCGGTCTGTATGCAAGCCTCTCTATCATGATACCCAGAAGCGTACAAACCACCATTGCGACGAGCATAGCCAGCCAACCGTTCATGCCGATATACATCGTCATAATGAAAGACATATAGCCGCCGATCATAATAACGTCACCATGAGCGAAGTTCAGCATCTTTGATATGCCGTAAACCATGGTATATCCAAGCGCTATGATCGCATATACACTTCCCAGGCTGAGGCCCGAGATGAGGTTGGTCAAAAGTGTCATAATGTCTTCTTTCTTCTTTAAACGCGGCTTTGGGGTGCCGCATATTCATGCTGCACCCCTCGGCCAACAACTATACACTTAAGTCAGTCAGTGTATTACTCTACCGGAACGTATACGCCGTTCTCAATTACCATGGCATTCGGAGTCTTGTTGACTTCGCCTGCTTCATTCCACTGCATCTCAGCACCTGTAAGTCCGCTTGCTGTGAAGTCGCCAGCGAATAATCCTACGAGTGCCTCGCAGATATCCTCGTGTGAAGCCGAAGCATCAAGTCCTGCCTCGTTCATTGCCTTGTATACAGCATATACGCAGTCATAAGCATCAGCTGCGAACTGGTTTGGCTCTTCTCCGTAAGCTTCCTTGTAAGCTGCTACGAAGTTCTGTGTAGCCTCGTCCTCAGATGTTGCGATGAACGGTGTCAGAAGCATTACGCCTTCTGCAAGTGCTGTATCGAATCCCTCGAGTGTGAGGATTCCGTCCATACCGTCTACTCCGAAGAATGTAGGCTCATATCCGATCTTGTCTGCCTGGATCAGGATGTTCGAAGCCGGTGTGTAGTACATTGGCAGGAAGACGAAGTCAGCGCCTGCGTTCTTCATGCTGTTAACCTGTACCTGATAGTCTGTGTTTGCCTCTGGGGAAGCCTCTACTGCTACGAGCTGCTTTCCGGAAGCTTCATACTCTGCTTTGAACTTGTCAAAGATTCCTGTTGAGTAGTCGCTGTCATTGTTGTAGATAACGCCGACTTTTGCATCCGGCATGTTAGCTACTACCCAGCTGGCTGCAGCAACACCCTGGTTAGGGTCGGAGAAGCAAAGCTGGAATACATTGTCCTTGCCCTCTGTAACTGCTACCTGGGAAGCGGAAGGTGTGAGTGTGAATACTCTGTCTTCAAATGCCTTCTCGGATGCTGCTACGCATGCACCGGATGTTGTGGATCCGACAAATACCTTCATGCCGTCATCCATAAGCTTGTTGTAAGCGTTGACTGCCTTCTCGCCGTCAGCTTCATCGTCCTCTGCCTGCCATGCAAGCTGGAGGCCGTCCGGATTAGCTGCGTTGATCTCGTCAACTGCGAGCTGTCCGCCGTTCTTTACTGCGTTGCCGTAAATAGCTGCAGGTCCTGTGAGAGGTCCTGTATTACCAAGCAGTACTGCTCCGCCTTCTCCTGCATCGCCGCCGCTGCTGCTTCCGCCGCCGCCGCATGCTGCAAGCATGAATACCATCATGCAGGAGAGTGCTACAACTACGACTTTTGTCCATGTCTTCTTCATTTTCTTACTCCCTTTCTCTTCTGAATAATTGGATCTGACTGAGTTATAGTTGATAGTTGCCTGTTTGCCTTAGCCCGGGCATTTAATAAGCCCGCATCGCTGCGGGCTCCCAAGCTCAGGTTTATGACCTTTGTACTCAATCG
>CADCHO010000042.1 GCA_902801255.1 uncultured Eubacteriales bacterium
TTTTTATATCTCTTCGCATTATTATGTTGTCTCCTTTCTCGACATAATTCGTGTAGTATTTTGTTTGATCGGCTTCAGCCGGGGGTCTGGGGGCTGCCATCAGGTTCGCATTCCGGCCAGTAGGAGCAGGAATGCAGTGCTTGTTCCAACTATGCAGACCCTCCAAACGGTAGTTTTTTCAGTTGTCTTAACCCGTTTTCTGCTTTATTCCATCGCTTCAGGCGGAGCCTTTGGTACATTATCTGTTCTAATACAGATCTGACTGTAGTCTTTGTTGCTGTTGTCCCTGATGTGATATGACTTTTCATCTGTTGTGATATCACCTGCGGGCAAACCAGTTTTTCGCGCATCCTTTGGCATAAATCGCAGCACTTTCAGATATCTGACCGGCATCAGATAGGGTGATATTTGATGCCGGTCTTTTTGCACCGTAGCCGTGCAGATTAGAAGGATCATGAGCCGAGGAATCCCCAATCTATGCTTTCGGGATCGGCATCAGCCGGCTCCTCTGTCGGGGAATTCTCAGTCTTCAATGGCTGATTTGCCGGAGCGCTTGTCGGCTGCATGACGGATAAACCTGATATGCAGCCTGCCAGAAACAGCGGTAATGTCTGTTTAAGAGATTCACAGACACCGTCTACTATCTGCTGAACGAATCTTTCCTCGCGCTCGCGAGTCTCCAGATATGGGTCTTCCTGAACCTTGTAATAACGGTCAAAGTAGTCAAGCAGAGCGAGATGGATCACATGATTCCAGGAAATAAATACATTTCTGTCCATGGTCTGGAGATATTCCCAGGCTCTCTTCTGATCTGGTTTGTCCAGATTGAAGCGTAAGGGGAGTTTTCTTGTATTGTCTTCCATCATCTCTCCCTTCTGAGCATCTGATAGGCCAGATACTCATAGCCCTTTGCCGTTGCGCATATGTCTCCGTTGATCTCGACTCTATCAGGGTTGTATTTACCAAAGTTCTCTACAAGGCATGCTCCACCGCCAACGATGTGAAGTCTGACAAGATCCGAGTCATACTCATATTTGCGAAGTGCTGAGAAGATGGTTTCTACATATTCTCCCGCGACGCTGCGTATGATCGCTATAAACTTCTCACTGATGTCAGCTGTACCGAACCTCAGGATCCTTTCGACTAAAGATTCGTCGATATTTACTGCATATCTGTCCATCACTGCATTTCTGGCTTTGATCATGCACTGGTTGACACCAAGCTTCTCGGTCCAGCAGCGGGACTCCTGCGGCTTCTTGTCAACGATATACAT
Source organism: uncultured Eubacteriales bacterium (assembly GCA_902801255.1). Taxonomy (GTDB): domain Bacteria; phylum Bacillota; class Clostridia; order Peptostreptococcales; family Anaerovoracaceae; genus Crickella. Next base: position 1,274 of record CADCHO010000042.1, read on the forward strand.
GATGTTCATCGTGCCGTTGCCGATATCCGCCAGCATATGGACTCCGCGGTACTGATCGATATTCCTGACTATCGCCGGATAGCCTTGAGGGAAGACCGTGCAGCCTGTGATCCTGATGCGGTATTCGGTATTGTTGAATCTGTATTTGACGCTCTTTTTACGGAGCAGGTATTCCCTGAAGGTTTCCCTTTGAGTGCTTACCCACTTGAGAGGCAGGCCGCATGCTATATGCACTTCAGCTTCTGTAATATGCTCCTGGTTGAGCTCTCTGGCTATGGCCACCAGGGTCAGAAGGTAATAATCCTCGTCAATCGCCTTATCTGGAGCGAACTCCTTGTGTCCTTCACCTATCCTGTACCATTTGCCTTCGTATTCCAGTATGTTCCCGGTGAAGACCGGAGGGCTGTCATACGCTGTGATAGCTGTTGGGGTCACCGTGTTGGCGGTCTTTATGTTGCCATAGCCGTGATCTATAGCGATGATCTTAGTCCCTTTGAGTTCTGTCATTAAGTTTCCTCCTTTGAAAAAATCCTTGTTCATCCGGAGGAACCGTGTGATATACTTGTGTTGCTTAGAGGTATATCAGGGCTCCTGCCGGATATCCCGTTACATCAGCGGCTCACGTGATGGGCCGTTTTTTTAGTTTAGCAACCTGAGTGGATGCACTTCCGCCTGATTCCTCAGATTCGAGTTACGGTTGAGTTCGAGGAATCTGTTCAGGTCTTCTGTCCTAATGAGGACTTTTCTGCCGACCTTCAGAGTAGGCATCATTTTCCAGCGAATGAGCTGTCTTAGAGTGTTTCTGCCTATGCCGGAGATGTCGGCTGCTTCGTCAACCGTCATTGCGATCTTTTCTGTCATTCTTTACCTCCTTTCTGCAATTGATGTTCTTTCTGATTAGTTGCGATATGCAACTTTTATCTACCGCTATAATACCACATTAGAAGTATTTGTCAAGCAATAAGCAACTTTATAAAATTAAAAGTAATTGCATATTGCATATTTTTTGTAAAAATGGTATATTACACATGAAGGATGCTCAATAATCAAAAAACCTGCGGCTGGGTCGCAGGTGATTTATAAAAGGGGTGCAAGTTATGAACGATTTAGAACTTCGCAGAACGATTGGAAGCCGTGCTAAGACAAGGCGTAAAGAGCTTGGACTTACTATGGACTATCTGGCAGAGAAACTGGATGTGAACAAGTCTACTATCATGAGGTATGAAAAGGGAAGCATAGACAATACCAAACGTCTAGTCATAGAAGGTCTGGCCAATGCACTTCATGTAACACCTGAATACCTAAGGGGTGAAACCGATGAATACGACACAGAGATCACCGATAAAAGATTGCTTCAGATTAGGGATCTCATGGAGAAGATACAGGCAACAGTTCCGCTTGGCATAACATCATCAGACAATGAGTTTGCGGAGAATATGCTTCTGGCTGTTCTCGCAGAATATCTTGAATTTGCAGACTCGTTCACTAAGGCCTGTCATAGATTCGATTTTGACAAGAAAAAAGAGAATGAACAGTTTGCAGAACTAATAGGTGAGTCGCTGGAGGATTTCAGTTCTATGCTTTTCCAGCGAGAGATCATGCATACAGTGAATACGCTCTATGATTTAAGCGAGACTCTGAGGGGATACGTTAAAGATCCGGAAGCAGCGCAGAATCATATGAGAGCAATGTTAAAACTTTACAATATATAGGAAGGCAGTACCGGCCGTGAGAACGATATACCTCTAAGCAATTTATATCCAAGCCCACAAAAGGTTCTGCCGGGAAGGAGGATCTTTTGAAACATAAAACATCATATCAGGAAGGAAGCGTAAGAAAGAGAGGGAGAAAATACTATTACAGATTCAGAATGGAAGAGCCTGACGGCACGATGAAGATGCATGAGTTCGTCGGAACTGAGTCGAAACGTGAGACTGAGGCGATGCTGAAGAAAGCTATCGACGAATATAACGATCTTGGAAAGTTGCTTGACCCCGGGGACATCACTGTAAGCGAACTTATGGATGAGTGGTTCCGGACGGAGATAGAACCGAGTAGCCGCGCAACTACTACGCTTGATAGCTACCGCAATGTGATGGATCACGTAAGAAATCACCGCATAGGGAAGTTGAAACTGAAAGAGGTGACTGTAGAGGCGCTGCAGGCGTATGTTGATGAAAAATATTTCGGAGAATATGATGCAGACGGCAGAGAAATCAAACACGCTTACTCAGAAAGTACAATGAAGGAAGAATTCGTGGTTCTGAATGGGATATTCAAGTATGCCGTTTATCCGAAAGAGTATCTGAAGTCCAGCCCGATGCAGCATGTGAAGAAACGAAAGAAGCCAAAGGAGACGGATATTTTTGGCGACGAGTCAGAGACGGTCGAGACGATCACGCATGATGAATATAGGGAAGTCATAGAATTCCTCAGTACTCATAAGAACAGCTATGGAGATGATTACAGGTATATGGTGCTGCCCGTGCAGATCTCTTACTACACAGGACTCCGCGCCGGAGAAATAGCTGGACTATGCTGGGACGATGTAGATATCCCGGGCCGCAGGCTTGTTGTCAGACGATCGATGTTCAAGGATACCGGAACAAAGTGCTGGGAACTCAAAGTGCCTAAGAACGGCAAGCAGAGGATCGTTGATTTCGGTGAAACGCTTGCAGGCATCCTTACAGAGGCTAAGGCACAGCAAGAGCGTGACAGAAAGCTGTACGGCGAGCTTTACCAGAAACATTACTGTCAGATCCAGAGCATCAAGGGCAGGCAACACAATATGATATTTACGGATATCCATACTGAGACCGGCATCATTGGCAGCAGGGTTGGACACGGCAAGCTCCTTGAAGAAGCGGATAACAAAATGAAATTATTGCCCCTGGAATTCGTCTGTAAAAAGGCAGATGGGGAGATGGTCACGATCCAGACGCTCAAGAACTGCAATAAGGTCGTTCAGGACAATTTGAAGACGATACCATTCCATATGCATGGACTTCGCCACACCTATGGCTCAAATATGATTGCTAACGGAGCCAATTTCAAGGACGTACAGGAACTTATGGGACATTCAGATATAAGCATCACGCTGAATACCTATGCTCATGTGAATGAGAAGACTCGCAAAAGGGCTGTGGATCTTCTGGAAAAAGGTCTTGCCCACTAACTTGTGGGCAAAAATGTGGGCAAACAAGCTGAATTGGCTATTTCTGAAGAAAAGAAAATCCTCAACCCGTTGCAATTGCTGAGGTTGAGGAATTGTCTGGTGGATGATCAGGGGTTCGAACCCTGGACACCCTGATTAAGAGTCAGGTGCTCTGCCAGCTGAGCTAATCATCCATATTCACTATCTGCGCTCGCAATGTGTCTTCGCGAGCCGCTTGATGATATTACCACCCAAGCCGCAACAAGTCAATAGCAAAAATACTAAAAATTCTTATAATCCATTCATATCACAATCAAAACATTGAAATGTTAACAAATATATAGTAGTATTTCACTGAATATTTATGAACTGACACATTTTTGATGTGCAAAAAAGCTAATACTGCCAAAAAGGGCAATAGACTATACGGAGGAAAACAATGTTCTGTACAAATTGTGGAAGCAAGCTCGTGGATGGCGCTAAGTTCTGCAGCGAATGCGGAGCCAGGGTCGTCAGACCGGAAGAGCCGGTTTTCAGAACAAACCCGGATATTCAGTTTGAGGAGCCAAAGGTCGAAGCACCGACAATCGAATCGCCTGTGTATGACGAGACTCCTGAAAGACCGGTAAGAGAGAAAGTGTCTTTCGACTGGAGCAACGTGGTAGATGAGCCACAGAAGAGAGATGTCAGCGACATCAAGTCTCCTTGGGCTACTACAGGTGGAATCGATGAGAAGGCAATCTATGCTGAAATGACTCCTTCGACCGAAAAGAGCCGCACGATGAGCTTCATCGATATTCTCAAAGCTGAGAAAGAAGAAAAGGAAAAAGCTGCAGCTGATAAGGCGATCGAGTACACAGAAGTACTCCACATCGATCCTGATCTTACAGCTTTCGATGAAGCGCCACAGCTTCACTTCGCTCCGCTTTACGAGGATGTTGACGAGCCGGTAGTTATTCCTTTCGACGCTCCTGAAGAAGACAAGGCAGAGCCTGTCTTTGAAGACGAACCTCAGTATGAGGAGTCGCCATTTGATGAGCCGAAGTTCGATGAGGCACAGTTTGAGGAACCTGCAGTCGAGGAGCCGGCAGTTGAGGAGCCACAGTATGAAGAGCCTCAGAGAATGGCTGAAGCTGCCGAGGAACCGGAACTGGAAGTCTCCAGAGAAACAATTGCCCAGTTTGATGAATATGTAAAGAGCTTCGAGAAAGAAGCCGGAATCATAAGTGAGCCTGAAATCGAGGAGCCTAAGGTTGAGGAGCCTGTCTATGCAGCTCCGAAGTTTGAGCTCCCGGATTTCCTGAAGAAGGTAACTGATTTCGCATCAAGGAAAGCGGAACCTGAAATCGAGGAGCCTGTTGTCGAAGAACCTGTAATCGAGGAGCCTGCAGAAGAGGCATTCGAACCTGAGGTAACACCGGATATCGATGAGCTCTTCGCATCGCTTACATCTGTCAGACAGAAAGCTGCTGAAAAAACGGAAGCTGAGGTTGAGGAAGAGCCTTTCGTTGAAGAACCTGAAGTTGAGGCTGAGGAAGAGCCTTTCGTTGAGGAACCTGAAGTTGAGGTTGAAGAAGAGCTTTTCGTTGAGGAACCGGCAGAGGAGCCTTTTGAGGAGCCAAAGTACGAAGAGGATGAATACGCAGAGCCTCTGGAGTCCATGGAAGACCTCTATCTCGACTTTGAGTCTGCTGCACCGTCAGGACGTACTATGCGTTTCGATGCAAGTGCATATGACGAAGAAGATGACGATGACGAACTAGAAGAAGCAGAGGAAGTTGTTGAGGAAGTCTTCGAAGAACCGGCCCCTGCAGAAGAGCCAGTGATTGAGGAAGCAGTAGAAGAAGCTGCCGAAGAAGAAGGCGTTGACGAGGAAGAGCTCTTCAGGGAAATGGAAGAGACCAAGCCTGAAATGCCTGAAATGACCATAGCTCCGCCTGCAGACAAGCAGGAAGAGATAGATGCGCTCAGAAGAAGACTGGCAGAACTCACAGGTATTGATCTGTATGAGGTCGCAGATCTCAATGCAGCAATGAGCCTTGAGGAACTTGAAGAAAATGAAGAGCCTGTCGCTGAAGAACCTGTAGAGGAAATAAGTGACGAGCTTTTTGAAGAACCCTCAAACGATCTGTTCGAGGTAGAAGTAACACCGGATGTCGATGAACTCTTTGAAGGACTGACTCCGGCAAGCATGATGTTTGAGCCGGAGTATGAATCTGAAATCGAGCCTGATTTCAAACCTGAAGTAACACCGGATATCGATGAGCTCTTTGAGAGCCTTGCACCTGCCAGTGCCCCGGCTGAAGAAGTAATCGAAGAGGTTGCTCCGGTTGAGGAAGTAATCGAGGAAGCAGTCGAAGAGATCGCTCCGATCGAAGAGGCTGTTGAGGAAGTGGTTGAAGTAGCTGCTCCGGTTGAAGAAGTAATCGAGGAAGTTGCTCCGGTTGAAGAGGCTGTTGAAGATTCTGTTGAAGACATCTATCTGCAGGACTTCGAACCTTTTGAGAGAGCTCCTAGAGAATACAAGGAAGAGCCGGAAGAAATAATCGAAGAGGCTGCTCCGGTTGAAGAAGCAATCGAGGAAGTAGTTGAAGTAGTTGCTCCGGTCGAAGAAGTAGTTGAAGAGGCTGCTCCGGTTGAAGAAGTAATCGAGGAAGCAGTTGAAGAGGTTGCTCCGATCGAAGAGGCTGTTGAGGAAGTGGTTGAAGAAGCTGCTCCGGTAGAAGAAGTAATTGAAGAGGTTGCTCCGATCGAGGAAGTAGTTGAAGAGGCAGCTCCGGTTGTAGAGGTTATTGAGGAACCTAAGAAAACTGATGCTCTTTCGCTCGAAGAGCTTGAGAGAGATCTGTTCGGTGATACACTGACTGAAGAAGTCGAGGCTGAGGAAACAAAGAAGATCGACAAGTTCTACACTCTTTACCGCAAGAATGAGGAGTTCCAGAGACTGCTCGATGAAGAATATGAAAAGCTGAAACATGGCGGCGGTCTTACAGAAGAAGAGAAAGCTGCTGTAGACGCTGTTCCGAAGATGTCTGATGTTGAAGCGGCAAAGGCTGCTGCCGTTGCTGCTCCTGCTGCCGCTGCTGCTGTCGGAGCTGTTGCAGCAGCTGCTGATGCAATTCCTGTAGAAAACAAGAAGGCATACAGACAGGTAGAAGATGAGACTATCTACATGTCAAAAGAGGAACTTGATGCAAAGCTGAAGGCTGAGGCTGAGGCAATTGCTGCGGCCAAGACTCCGGAAGAAGTTCCTGAAGACAAAGCAAAGACGAAAGCTGAAAAGAAGGCTGAAAAGAAAGCTGAAAAGAAAGCAAAGAAAAAAGAGGTAGAAGTCGAGTATGAAGATGTTGAATCCGGAAGCAAGTTCCTGACCATTCTTGCTGTGATTATCGCACTCATTCTCATAATTCTGCTCGCAGTAATACTGGTCCTGCAGATCGCACCGGACAGCGGTATTGCAGCATGGATCGATTCTCTCATCGAGAGCATCACATCCAAGGTTGGCCTGATAGATCTTTACAAGGATCAATTCCTGCTTTAAGCAGCAAGTAAAAACTTAACTACACTTGCAGCGGCAGCCAGACGCTGTCGCTGTACTTATTTTCACCAGTGCATCATGCAGGGAGGAATAAACATTGGCAGAATATACTGATGGAAAAAGACCAAAAAGACAAAAAAAGCAAAGAAAGAGAGATCCGGAATTCAGCGAAAAGCGCAGAAACGGACGCAAGGGCTTTTCGATAGCTATCATGATCATAGCTCTTGTGCTGGCGTTCCTGGTCATGTGCGTCGGATTCATTACCGACTGGATGTGGTTCAAGGATCTGGGATACACAAGTGTATTCTGGAAGAGACTGCTTACGCAGCTCGAACTTGGAGTTCCGGTGTTTGTTGTTGTCACACTGCTCGCGAGGTTCTACCTCAGGACTCTCAAAAACGGGTACTTCAAGAAGATAGAATCGCATGAGATCCCGAACCTAAAGAGGATAAACTCCACTTCGTGGATACTCTCTATAATATTCGGCCTCGGAATCGGAATGTACACGTCCACAGGCACATGGCTTACATTCCTCAAGTCGAAGTATTCGTCTGAGTTCGGCTTGAAGGATCCGCTTTTCAATCTGGATATCGGTTTCTATATCTTCAATCTGGACTGGCTTGATAAAGTAAACGAGATCGTTCTTGTTTCGGTCATCGGCCTTGTGGTAGTCACGGTTGTCTACTATATGTTCCTGCTTTCGGTCAGGACCCCGGACATCTTCGATAATGAAGACGATGATCTGCCGCCGGAGCCGGAATTCGAAGAAGAGGAAGAGGACGCAGAGCCAAAAGTCATCTACCGCACACCTATCGACCACTCCGTGATCGGCAGAATGGGAAGAGCGGGCAAGAAAGCTGTAGAGGCAGCGTTTGATCCTAACAGAAAGAAGAAGAGAGGCCACAATACCGACATTAATAATAGTAATGTAGAGAACCTGATGAACATCGCCAGCGGCAAGCTCATCATTCTCGGCGTCATATTCTACCTGATGCTCGCTGTGGACTTCTTCCTGAAGCAGTTCGACCTGCTGCACACTCATACAGGTGCGGTTTACGGCGCAGGTTTTGTTGATGTAAATATCACCCTCTGGGTATACCGCATCATCATGCTGCTTTGCCTTGTTGGTGCTGTAACACTTGCGATCCATATCAAGAAGGGCGAGATCACAAAGCTGCTCAAGATGCCTGTTATCATGGTGCTCATTTTCGCAGTGGGCATAGGAGCCGGCCGTCTCGTTCAGTCGCTGATCGTAAGCCCGGACGAAATCAACAAAGAGTCCAAGTATCTTGAAAACAATATCGAATACACAAGACACGCATACGGTATCGATAACGTAAGAGTCGCGAACTTCCCTGCGGATGATTCGCTGACAGCAGATACGATCAAGGAGAATGACGAGACCATCGGAAATATCCGTATCAACGACTATGGTCCGGTCGAGGATTTCTACAACCAGACACAGAGTATCCGTCAGTACTACAGATTCAACGACGTAGATATTGACAGATACGACATCGGAGGAAGTATAACGCAGACTTACCTCTCGGCCAGAGAAATCGACGAGGAGAAGATTTCCAATACATGGATCAACAAACACCTCAAGTATACTCACGGCTACGGAGCTGCTGTATCGATGGTAGATACCGTCACTCCTTCAGGTCAGCCTGACGTAATCGAGGGCAATATTCCACCTGAAACCAATGTCGCGGAACTCAAGATCGACAGACCTGAAATCTACTTCGGCGAGCTGTCGAAGGACTACGTGATCGTTAATACAAAGGAAGCCGAGTTCGACTATCCTGACGGAAGCGAGAACAAGTACACCGAATATGAGGGAAATACAGGCATCAAGCTGAACCTGTTCAACAGAGCGCTGTTCGCCATCAGAGAGGGTAATGTAAACATCCTCGTTTCGTCGAACATCACTTCGAAGTCAAAGATCCTGTATGTAAGGGATGTAGTCCGCAGAGTCGAGAAGATCATGCCTTATCTCGCATATGAGGAAGATCCGTACATGACCATCGTTGACGGTAAGCTCTACTGGATACTCGACGCATATACAACGAGCAGCAAGTATCCATACTCTGAGCCGTATAACACAGATCCGAATGCGATCAATCCTACAAACTACATCAGAAACTCCATCAAGGTTGTTGTTGACGCATATGACGGAAGCACAAACTTCTACATTGTTGATGAAGAGGATCCGATCGCTAAGACATATCAGAAGATTTATCCTAAGCTGTTCAAGTCCAGCAGCGAAATCTCTGAAAAGCTGAAGCCTCACCTGAGATACCCGAACGCAATGTTCAAGATCCAGGCATATGTATACTCGAAGTACCACATGGACGAGGTCAAGGTCTTCTACCAGAAGGAGGACCTCTGGGATATCGCTCATCAGATTTACGGAACTGATGACGTTGAGATGGATCCGAGCTACTACGTATTCAACCTGCCTGACACTGAGGAAGGCGCTGAGTTCATCAACATGGTGCCGTTTACACCTAAGTCAAAGCAGAACATGACCGCGATCATGATGGGACGTAATGACGGTGACAACTACGGTCAGCTGATCGTATACACGATGCCGAAGAACAAGACCATCTACGGTCCGATGCAGATAGAGGCTCAGATCGACCAGAATACAGAGATCTCCAAGGAATTCTCACTGTGGAAACAGTCAGGATCGAAGTATAAGAGAGGAGACCTCTTCGTAATACCTATCGGCACATCGCTCCTGTATGTTGAGCCGGTTTACCTCGAGGCGACTAACCAGGCTATCCCTGAAGTCAAGAGAGTAATCGTTGCTTACCAGGACAAGATCGCATACGAGCCTACGCTTGCTGAAGCTCTTCTGAGCCTGTTCGGCGGAGATGCCGGAGACACAGGCAAGGATGTAGACGGCATTGATGGCAATGATGCAGGCGGAGACGTGAATGCTCTCATCAAGAAGGCACAGAACGCATACGATAAGGCGATCGAGTGCCAGAAGAATGGTGACTGGGAAGGCTACGGCAAGTACATCAAACAGCTTGAGAATTATCTGACTAAACTTGCCAGCGAGAGCGGCGTGGATTCACAGGCCGCAGCACCTGCAGAGGAGGCAGCTGCTGAACCTGCAGCTGAAGCTGCGGACGAAGCAGCATAAGCATATTGAAAGGGTAAAAGGATGATCAATTTTGATCTGAATAGAATGTTATTTACACTGACTCCGGGCGAGCACGACGAAGAGACCGTCCGGAGTCGTCTCATGGCACATCCTGAAGTGAAGTTCGTTTCTTTCACGGGTGTTGACATGGGTAATCACAGCACCGACGAGAAGATCCCGGTCGCGCTGTTCCTGGACGACATGGCAAAGATGCTCGAAAGCGGAGTGCAGACTGACGGTTCTTCAGTAGCGCTCCCTACGATAGCCGACCTTTCAAACGCGAGAGTCGACATCGTTCCTGATCCTGACGTCAACTGGTTCGTAGAATATAACTACAACAACAGGGACTATGAGACGGGGCTTCCGACAGGAACACTGAGGATACCTTCTTATCTGCGCCACAACGGCGATACGATGGTGGGGTCGAGGATCTATCTCAAGGAATCCGTAGACAGATTCCTTGCCGGCCTTCGCAAGGCGCTCGAAGACAATCCGTATGTGTTTGAGCACATAGGTGGGCTGGAAAGCAATGATGAAATAGACGAGCTTCTGCTTACCAACGCTACAGAGCTCGAGTTCTGGGTAAAAACGCCTGACGACAGAGCTGACAGAGACCAGCTCTCAATTGCACAGGAACTGAAAGAGCAGTACTGGCAGAGAGTTAACGGGCCGGTCGGGACTGCGATGGAGCAGGTGCTGGAGATACTTGATCATTATGGATTCGGTGTCGAGATGGGACATAAAGAGGTAGGCGGAGTAAAGGCCAAGATGGGCAACTCCGGCAACTTCGACCACATCATGGAGCAGCTCGAGATCGACTGGAAGTATTCGTCACCGATGCAGGCTGCGGACAATGAGGCACAGATAAAGCATATCATCAGAGACATATTCCGTATGAACGGCCTTGATGTGACATTCATGGCAAAGCCTATACACGGAGTAGCCGGCTCCGGTGAGCACACGCACTTCGGTGTGGCTGCGAAGCTGAAAGACGGCAGCGTGGTCAACCTGTTTGAGCCTGAAAACAGAGAGGCGGATTTCATGAGCCCGGTTGGATACGGAGCGCTCATGGGAATACTTCGCAACTATGAGAAGCTCTATCCGATCATCGCTCCTGAGCATGATTCGTTCCAGAGACTCAAACCGGGTTACGAAGCACCGGTATGTATTGTAACTTCGCTGGGCGTTGATCATAAGACTCCGTCCCGTAACAGAACGGTACTTATCGGACTTGTAAGAGACCTGAAGAACCCGCTTTCCACAAGGTTTGAGCTGAGATCGCCTAACCCTCATACGAATACATACCTGATAATCGGTGCGGGTTACCTGACCATGCTTGACGGTATAAATGCCGTGCTGTCAGCGGGCAAAACGCCGCATGAGCTTGAGGCATCCATAAGCAAACGCTATGGCGAAGAAGACTTCTACCTTGAGGAGGATCGCGAATACAGAGCGGAAAGAAACATCTATACTGAATTCACTCCTGAAGTTAGAGAGAAGCTGTTCGGAAAAGCTCCTGCGAATGTGTGGCAGAGCTTCCTGAACTGGGGCGATGGATATTTCAACCCTGAAGAGGTCAGACTCATAACGGGCGGCGATGAGACCATGGCGAAGATACTCAGATCGTACCGCGAGCAGATGATCTATAAGTGGACGATGGAATATCACGACAGATATATCGGAAATACAATGGATTTCCTGAGAGACTGTGTGAAGCTTCATCAGGATGAGACGAACGAATACGATGTGGCGAACTGGAAAAGGTGCGCGGAGCTCAAGGCTCTGATCGGACACGAAGAAAAGGGCAGAGCCTCCCTGCTGATGCAGGCGAGGATCGCCATCGATGAAAATGATTACGCCGGCCTCAGCAGGCTCGAGCTCGAGATCGAGGAGAAGCTCGAGGAGCTCCGCGAGGTCTACGCGAAATACAGAAGAAATATTTTATAACTGACAAGAGGAAAAATCATGCTGGATATTAAGAGGATAAGAGAAGATTTTGAGGGCGTAAAAGCCGGTGTTGAAAGACGCGGCAAGGGCGACTTCGGATTTGACAGAATCAGAGAACTTGATGTGAAGAGAAGAGGGCTGCTCGCAGAAGTGGAAGCTCTCAAGAACAAGCAGAATGTGACTTCGCGCGAGGTTCCTAAACTCAAGAAAGAAGGCAAGGATGTATCGGGGCTCTTCAAGGAGATGAAACAGCTCTCGAACCGCATCAAGGAGCTTGATGCTGAAGTTGCTGACGTTGAAGCTGAACTCAGAAACGTTCTTCTGGGCATCCCTAATGTTCCTAACAAGGACGTTCAGGAAGGTCTTGATGACTCCGCCAATGTTGAGCTTCGCAAGGTAGGTGAACCGCGCGAGTTCGACTTTGAAGCAAAGGCTCACTGGGACATCGGCGAGGCTCTCGACATACTCGACTTCGAGAGAGCAGGTAAGCTTTCAGGCGCAAGATTCACAGTATATAAAGGTCTTGGCGCAAAGCTCGAAAGAGCCGTCATTAACTTCATGCTTGATCTCCACACTGAGGAGCAGGGTTACACTGAGATCCTGCCGCCGTTCATGGTAAACCGTGAATCGATGACAGGCACAGGCCAGCTCCCTAAGTTCGAAGACGACATGTTCTATCTGCCGGCAAAGGATTTCTTCCTCATCCCTACAGCTGAGGTACCTGTCACGAATCTCAGGGCAAAAGAGATAATCCCGATGGAGGAGCTGCCGGTGTGCTATACAGCTTATACACCATGCTTCCGCAAGGAAGCCGGCTCAGCCGGAAGAGACACCAGAGGTCTTATCCGCCAGCATCAGTTCAACAAGGTTGAGATGGTTAAGTTCACAACGCCTGAGACGTCATATGAAGAACTCGAGAAGCTGACGAATGACGCTGAGGAAGTGCTGAAGAGACTCGGGATCCCGTACAGAGTCGTAAGACTTTCAACGGGCGACCTCGGATTCAGCTCGGCAATGACCTATGATATCGAAGTCTGGATGCCAAGTTACGGCAGATATGTTGAGATCTCAAGCTGCTCGGACTTTGAGGATTTCCAGGCAAGGCGCGCCAACATCCGCTTCAAGAGGGACAAGGATACAAAACCTGAATTCGTTCATACTCTGAACGGATCGGGACTCGCGGTAGGACGTACTGTAGCAGCTATCCTGGAGAACTTCCAGCAGGAGGACGGCAGCGTGGTGATTCCGGAGGCGCTAAGACCTTATATGGGCGGCCGCGAAGTAATAAAATAACGGCTCGGATATAAGGGCAATGTCATTAAGTTAAGATGACGGGCACGGGCAATTCGAAGATAACAGCACATCTACATGAGACGATTCATGAAGGTGTGCTGTTTCTTTGCTGAAAA
>CADCHO010000043.1 GCA_902801255.1 uncultured Eubacteriales bacterium
TCATTCTTTGAAAACATGGGAATGATGGTAAAATCCGGCATTTCGGTAAGTGAAGCAATGTCGCTTCTGAAAGAGGAGACTCCGTCATCAGAGCAGGCAATGAAAAATGCCTTTGATGTAATGTCAGACGATCTTTACATGGGCAAGCCTTTCGGTGATGCCATGAGGGATACCGGAGCTTTTCCTGACTATTCCGTAGATATGATCAGCACTTCAGAATATACCGGAAAGCTCGAGAGTACGCTGTTCCATCTGGCGGACTATTACCGGACTGAAAACAGCATGAAGACAACGCTGGTATCAGCAGTGAGATATCCGGTGATACTTCTGCTCATGGTAATAGCAGTGCTTATAGTGATGCTGGCGCTTGTATTCCCGGCATTTTACGGAGTGTATGAGAATCTTGCCGGAAGTCTGTCGGCATCTTCTTACGGGTATATCAATGTGTCGTTCACTCTGACAAAAGTGATGCTGGGTATTATGATCGTGCTTCTTGCAGCTATGGTTGCCGGGATCGCGATGTGGAGGGGCGGCAAAAAGGATACAGTCAGAAACTTCCTGTCAAAATTCTCTGTATTCAGAGAGCTTTTCAGCAGCATGGATCTTTACAGATTCACGTCGTGCTTTGACATGTTCCTCTCAAGCGGAGAGCATCAGGATGAGGCTCTCGTAAAGAGCATGCCTGTAGTTCAGACTGAGGCTCTCAGATCTTTGCTGCAGCGCTGCAAAGAAAAAATGGATGGAGGTATGAGCTTCTCTCAGACCGCTTACGAGGAACACCTCTACGATCAGACAAACAACAGAATGCTGATACCTGCTGAGCGGAGCGGAATGCTCGATGCTATCATGCAGAAGATACTCTCAAATCTCAAGGTAAGCATCGAAAAGAGCATAGGCCGTATTGCCAATACAGTCGAACCTCTTCTCACAGGTGTTCTGATGATATTTATCGGTATAATGCTCATCAGCCTTATGGTACCGCTGATTGGTATTATGAATTCCATCGGATAAAGATTTCATAAGAGGAGCTCCGGCATGGAAAGAAGCAACCACTACAGAAGATTGATAGTGACGATCGTCATTACTGCGGTCATACTGATCGCAGCCGTCTTCGTATGGGCTCAAAAGGCTGCAGAAGACAGCTTTGAGGAGCAGGCAGAGGCTATCAAGGATACCGTATCAAGACGCGCACTTCAGTGTTACGTTATCGAAGGAGCGTATCCTGAAAGTCTCGACTATCTGGTGGATAATTACGGACTGGCAGTCAACATGGAGGATTATAAGATCGTGTATATCCCTTATGCAGAGAATCTTCCTCCTGAAGTCAAAGTGATATACAAGAAGGACAAGTAACATGCTTGAAAGCAAAAGAGGCATAGGAGACATAATATCGACTATTACGGTGACAGTCCTGTTTGTGGTCATCCTCAGTCTTGTAGTGTTCGCTGCAAGAGGATATCAGCACGCTTCGGAAGTGCAGAACATGAACAGCAACACCAGGGCTGTCGGCTCTTATGTGGTCAATTGTGTCAAAGACAGCAATACCAGTGAAGTTGCTGTCGAAAACATTTCCGGAACTGACTGCCTCGTGATAAGGAGCAGCGACGGTTATGAGCACAGGATATTCATGATAGACGGCAAGCTCATGGAAGAGTATGTTGAAGCGGGGATCCCGCTTGATCCTGAGACGGCTCTGGAGATAGGTACTACAAATACATTCGTTCCTGAACTCGGAGATGACGGGTTGCTGTCAGTCACAACAGATGAAGGTGTTTCTGTAGTCAACACAAAGAGATAAGAGATGAACAACAAGAGAAGCATTGCGTTTACAGTGGAGCTCCTCGGGCTCTTCATACTGCTGATAATGGTGATCGTTATGATCACTCAGGTATTTGTGATGAGCAGAGCCAGGACTATTGAAGCCAGGCACCTGACTCAGGCTGTTATGATGGCCCAGAGCACTGCTGAGGCGGCGTCATCAGAACATGATCTGTCTCTCCTTGCGGAAAAGATCAAAGCCATGGATAATGTGCAGTCAGCCGAAGCAAACGCTTCAGCCGGCTCAATCGACATTGTGTTTGATACTGACGGCAAACCGGCCGGTAAGGACTTCTGTGCAGTCCTTCACAGGTCTGAAGAGAAGAGAGACTCCGGGGTGTACACCACAGATAACATCGAAGTTTATTACTGCGTTCCGGGACAGCTTGAGGGAAAGATATACGACCTCAGTACCGGAAGACATTTTACTGCAGAGGAGGTGGGATCATGACTCATAAAACCAGACTTGGTCCGATCGCCATCTTTCTGGTGATAGTCACGATGGTCATCACAACGCTGGCAGTACTCACTGTAGCCACGTCGAATGCTGACGTGACCATGGCAAAGAGATTTGCAGATATAACACAGATCAGATACGGGCTTGAAGCTCAGGGTGAAGAGTTCCTGAGCTATGCAGAATCGGCTGACGTCTCAAATCCGGCTGATCATATGAACGGTGTAACAGAGACCGGCGACGGATATGAATTCACCGCTGAAGATGGCGGTTACAGACTTGAGGTCGCTGTGACACGGCAGGGTGAAGTAACAAAATGGAAGCTTACAAAGATCTGGAGCGCATCCGATCCGATGAACAGCATATGGCCGGGCAACTGACAAAAGCGGCATAGATCAGAGAAAGAAGGAAACAATAATGAATCTCAATGAAATACTGACAGCAGCGATACAGAAGGGTGCATCAGACATTTTTATCATCGCCGGCATCCCCGTGACATATAAGATCAAGGGAACTCAGGACAGACATGGCGGCAGCATCATGAAGCCTGATGATATCAATGAGGTGATCGATGAGATATATGTGACAGGCCGCCGCGCCAAGACAAATCTGGAAATGAACAATGATGACGATTTTTCCTTTTCGATCAGAGATCTCGGAAGATTCAGAGTGAATGTGTTCAGACAGAGAGGTTCTCTGGCAGCTGTTATAAGAGTCATCAAATTCGGAGTACCTGATCCGGCGCTTCTCGGTATACCTGAGAGCGTGCTTTCGCTTGCTGATAATAAGACCGGGCTGGTACTTGTTACAGGAGCAGCAGGCTCCGGCAAATCGACTACTCTGGCATGCATGATCGACAGGATCAACAGGAGCCGTGAGGCTCATATTATCACGATGGAGGATCCGCTTGAGTATCTGCATTCGCATAACAAGAGCATCGTCAGCCAGAGAGAGATATTTATTGATACTCCGGGGTATCTTGAATCGCTGAGATCCGCTCTCAGGGAGAGCCCTGATGTTATTCTTCTCGGAGAGATGAGAGACTTCGATACTATATCTTCTGCTATTACTGCAGCCGAGACAGGAGTGCTGCTTTTCAGTACGCTCCACACTTCAAGTGCGGCAAATACGATCAACAGGATCGTGGATGTGTTCCCGGCAAATCAACAGGTACAGGTAAGAGGTCAGCTGGCTCAGCTGATAAAGGGCGTTGTATGTCAGCAGCTCGTTACTTCTGTTGACGGACACCTGATCCCGGTATTCGAGGTAATGAAATCGTCTCCGGCCATACACAACATGATAAGAGAAGGAAAACTCCACCAGCTTGAGTCGGCTATGCAGGCGGCTTCTGCTGACGGAATGGTTACCATGGACGCAAGCCTTCTTGATCTGTACAACAGAGGTCAGATCAGCAAGGATACACTTCTTTCTTCATGCAATAACTATGAGTTCATGGTGAAGAAAGTCGGAGCATAGGGGGGCATGAGATCATGACCGGCAATGAGGACTATACTATCAATGTGAAAACATTCGGAGGCTTTTCGATCAGATACAAAGACTCCGAGCTTTCATTTGGAAATCAGAATGAATCGCAGATGGTCCAGCTTCTGCAGCTGCTGCTTCATTTCAGGAGGCAGGGGCTGTCGAGGGATCTTGCTAAAGCGGCTTTGTTCGGAGACCGCGACGTTGATGATGTTTCACATTCGATAAGGAATATAATTTACAATCTGCGCAAAAGACTCAAAGCGCTGGGACTTCCGGACAGCCGGTATGTTGTCAAGAAGAAGGGCGTCTATTTCTGGTGTGACGATATAGAAGTCATAGAGGATGCTACGGAATTCGAGAACGCTTTCAACAATGCGATGGATTGTGAAGACGATGAGCAGAAGATCGAAATGCTGACGAATGCGTGCTATATGTATGCAGGGAGATTCCTTGCAGGTAATGAATCCAGCGTATGGAGCGTTCAGGAAGCAGAAAGATACCGCGAGATCTTTTCAGACTGTGTCATTGAACTTACAGACATGCTCAGAGATGCGCATAAGTACAAACAGCTCCTCGATGTAAGCACTTATGCCAGCAAGGTAGATCCTTTCTCCGAATGGGAGATATTGACACTTGAAGCTCTCGGAAGACTGGGTAAATTCGACAAGACGGAAAGTTTTTATCGTAAAACTGTCGATGCATATGTTAAGGAATACGGCGGCCGTGCCAACAGTTATGTGAGAGAGTTCATAAACCGTATCGGCCTCAAACTTGTTGTAGGGCATGAGTCTCTTGAGGAAATACAGAAGAAGATAGGTAATCCGGAGGATTACGACCGTAAGGGATACTATTGTTCGCTTCCTGTGTTCCAGGAGATATACCGGATGACAGAGAGAATGATGGAGAGATCCGGTGAGAAGATCTACCTGATGCTCTGTACGATACTTGACAGTAAAGGAAATCCGATGCGTGAGGGGAGCCGCCTTGAAGAGCTTTCCGAGAGACTCAGAACTACGATAATAGACAGTGTACGACATACAGATACTGTTACAAGATACGGGAAAGGCCAGTATCTTGTGCTTCTTATAAACACCACTGAGGAGGATTGTTCCGTAGTGTCGCAGCGAATCAGTTCGCACTTCATCCGTGAAGGACAGCGAACAAGCCTCAGCTATTCGGTCAGCAACATTATTGTAGCAAACCGCTGATCAGAACCTGATAAAGACAAGGAGAATCACAATGCTTACTATTGAAAATCTTAAAGCGCTAGGTGCAAATACCGATGAAGGCCTTGCAAGATGCCTCGGCAAGGAGGACTTTTATCTCAGAATGGTCAGTATGGCTCTTGCCGATGATGGATTCGAGAAGCTGCAGGCTGCTGTTCAGAATGGAGACCTTAATGAAGGTTTTGAAAGGGCGCATGCTCTGAAGGGCGTACTGTCAAATGTATCCCTCACCACTCTCGCTGAACCTGTTTCTGAGATCACAGAAGAACTCAGAGCGCGCAATGATATCGACTATTCCGATCTGCTGAACAGGATCGACGAAGAACTCAAAAAGTACAGGTCCCTTCTCTGATAAAGAATGATATTTTGGGACTGAACTGAATATCGGGGTATTGTGCCATGACGTATTCGATTATCGGTATACTGGCAGCCATCATTCTGGTGATCATCAACAGGGATGTGCTGTGGAAAGTTGACGGGGCAGTTCTTACATCCACACAAAAGAGCTACCGCAGCTTTTTGTTTGGCGTTATGGCTTATTACATTACAGATATGCTGTGGGGCATTCTGGAGTCGCATAACCTGACCGCGGTTCTGTATGCTGACACTGTTGTGCATTTTATTGCCATGGCTGCTGCAGTCATGCTGTGGACAAGATACGTTGTCATTTACCTTGAAGAGAAGAACCGTTTCGGAAGCCTGCTGTATTCTGCAGGATGTATTTTTCTCATATTTGAAGTCATTGTTGTCATCATCAATTTCTTCTATCCGGTATTGTTCTGGTTTGATGAGAGCGGAGCATATCATGCCGGCACTCTTCGCTATGTGACTCTGGCAATACAGATCGTACTGTTCCTTATGACTTCAGTTTACACCATGTCTGTAACCGGCAGGACTGAGGGCAAGGCAAAGCACAGGCATATGACGATAGGGCTGTTTGGGATAGCAATGACCCTGCTCATAGGTGTGCAGGTGTTCTTTCCGCTGCTTCCGTTCTATGCCATGGGTTACATGCTCGGAACATGTGTACTTCACAGCTTTGTAGTTGAAGATGAGAAAGAAGAATACCGCAGAGAACTGGAGCAGTCCATAGAACGTGAGCGTCTTCAGAAGAAAGAACTGTCAGAGAGCAGACAGGCTTTATCGGAAGCCTTTGCCGCTGCAGAGAACGCCAACAAAGCCAAAACTGCATTCCTCTCAAATATGAGCCATGAGATCAGAACTCCTATGAATGCAATCATAGGTCTCGATAACATCGCCATGAATGAGCCCGGTGTCAGCGACACGGTCATGGAATACCTTGAAAAGATAGGTTCGTCTGCGCATCATCTTTTGGGCATCATTAACGAAATACTCGATATGAGCCGCATAGAATCCGGGCGGATGACTATCGTGAAAGAGGAGTTTTCCTTTTCACACTGCCTTGAACAGGTCAATACCATTATCAGCGGTCAGTGCAAAGATAAGAACCTTACATATGACTGTACGATCAAAGGCAACATCAGCGACTATTACATCGGAGATGAAATGAAGCTCAAGCAGGTGCTGATCAACATACTGGGCAATGCGGTCAAGTTCACACCTGAGGGCGGAAAAGTCAGCTTCATGATAGAGGAAGGCGCTAAGTATGACAATAAAGCAGTCCTGAAGTTCACCATAAGCGACAATGGTATCGGTATGAGCGAGGAGTTCCTGCCTCATCTGTTTGATGCATTCAGCCAGGAGGATTCTTCTGCTACCAGCATATACGGCAGCACCGGCCTCGGGATGCCTATCACCAAGAGCATAGTTGAGCTGATGAACGGGACCATAAAGGTCGAAAGCGAAAAGGGAAAGGGAACAACATTTACGGTAACAGTTACTCTCGGTCAGTCTGACAGAGTCAGCGTGGAAACTGAAGAAGACGATATAAATCCGGGAGAACTGAGCGTACTTGCCATCGATGACGACAGAGTCGCGCTTGAACACGCGGAGATAGTGCTCGGGCAGATCGGGATCAACTGTGACACTGCGGAATCAGGATGGGAAGGAATTGATAAAGTCCGGATCAGACATGGGCGCAGAGATGATTATGATCTTATCCTGATCGACTGGCGCATGCCTGAAATGGATGGTATCGAGACTACTAGAAGAATACGCTCAATAGTAGGAGATGAGACGCCGATCATTATACTTACATCGTTCAACTGGGACGACATAGCGGATGAAGCGCGTGCGGCAGGTGTGGATACTTTTGTACCAAAACCGCTGTTCGCCGGGAACGTGATAGACGAATTCCGCGACGCTTTCCGCAGAAAGAACGCTGAACTGGACAGCAAAACGGCTGATCTCGCAGGCAAGCGTGTGCTGCTGGCCGAAGATGTTGCCATCAATGCGGAAATCATTATGATGGTCCTTTCTATGAAAGAGATAGATGTCGATCTTGCGGAGAACGGCAGGATCGCTGTTGAAAAATACCTGGAACATGATCCATGGTATTATGATGCAATACTTATGGATATGCGCATGCCGGAAATGGATGGCCTTGAGGCAACAAAAGCCATCCGCTCCACGGACAGAGAAGACGCGAAGGAGATACCTGTTATCGCGCTTACGGCAAATGCTTTTGATGAAGATGTAGAACGCAGTATGCAAGCCGGACTCAATGCACATCTGAGCAAACCGGTAGATCCTGAAGTGCTGTTTGAGACACTGGAAACACTGATTAAGTAACTTAAAGGAGAGAAATAAGATGCTTAAAGGCCATGAAGTATTTCATTCTGTCAACGGAAAGAGACAGATCCTGATAGCAGACGATGAGATGATCAACCGTGAGATTCTGGGTGAGATGCTCAGAGATGACTATGAGGTTCTGTTTGCTGAAGACGGGATAAAGACAATAGAGATGATAGAGCAATACCGTGAGACGCTTTCACTGGTCCTGCTCGATATTCTTATGCCGGGAATGTCCGGACTTGATGTGCTGAAAGTAATAAAGGAAGATAAGCGACTGACGCATATTCCTGTTATAGTGATGACCGCTGAGAAGGAATCGGAGGTGGACAGCCTGAGACTCGGTGCAGCGGATTTTATACCGAAGCCATATCCGGCTGTAGACGTAGTCCATGCCAGAGTACTGCGTACGATCGAGTTATCTGAAGACAGGGAGATTATCCAGTCGACAGAGAAAGATCTGCTGACCGGTCTGTACAATAAAGAGTTTTTCTACCGCTATGCGGAACAGTATGATCATTATCATAAAGATAAGGAAATGGACGCTGTCATCATAGATGTCAATCATTTCCGCATGGTAAATGAGCGGTATGGGAAAAGTTACGGAGATGAGGTGCTTCGTCTTATAGGTGAGCAGCTGCTCGAAACAGTCAGTGAAAAGGGCGGACTGGCATGCAGACAGGAGGCAGATACCTTCCTGCTTTATCTCCCGCACGGTGAAAGTCTCGAAAATGTACTGGACGGTGCTTCAAAACGCCTTGCAGAGCAGAGCCTGTCGGATAACAGAATAAGACTGCGCATGGGAATCTATGAATGTGTTGATAGAACCATAGATATTGAGAGAAGATTTGACCGCGCTAAAATGGCTGCGGATTCTGCAAAAGGATCATTTACCAAAACGATCGGTATTTACGACGACAGACTTCATGAAAAGCAACTTTATGCCGAGCAGCTGATAGAAGCTTTTCCGGTTGCAATCAGAGAAAAACAGTTCCAGGTTTATTATCAGCCTAAGTTTGATGTGAGGCCCGATACTCCGGTGCTTACAAGTGCAGAGGCTCTGGTAAGGTGGATCCATCCCGAACTCGGTATGATAAGCCCTGGTGATTTCATACCTCTTTTTGAAGAAAACGGTCTTATACAGCAGCTTGACAATTATGTCTGGGAAGAGGCTGCAATACAGATACGCGACTGGAAGGACAGGCTCAATTATTCTGTTCCTGTTTCAGTCAATGTTTCAAGGATAGACATGTATGACCCTAATATCGTTGAGACGCTGCAGGAACTTACGGAAAGGCACGGACTCAGCGGACGTGACATGCTGCTTGAAGTCACTGAATCGGCATATACGCAGGATTCAGCACAGATTATAGAGACTGCACAGCGGCTGAGAGAGAAGGGATTCCAGATCGAGATGGATGATTTCGGTACGGGTTACTCTTCGCTTAACATGATATCTACGCTTCCTATCGATGCTCTGAAACTTGATATGCAGTTCATACGGAACGCTTTCAAGGAAGATGGAAATACTCACATGCTGGAGGTCATCATTGGCATTTCTGACTTCCTGTCAGTACCTGTAATTGCAGAAGGCGTAGAGACAGAGGAACAGCTCCATGCGTTAAAAAACATCGGCTGTGATATCGTTCAGGGATATTTCTTCTCCAAGCCGGTTCCTTCTGAGAAGTTTGAACCGTTTATTCTTCAGAAAAAAGAAGCTGATGCAGCTTATAAAATGGCTGCGAGCAAACAGCAGAGTGACAAGGCCAAAAACGATGAGAACCGCAGGCTGAAGCTTGATCTGATGCGCAGAAATGAAACACCGGCGGAAGACAGCGATACAGAAGAAACCTTTATAGATGACAAATCCCAAAGCTCGATACAGCTCAAAACAGCTACGGTATTCTTTACGATACTGGCATTCCTGGCTGCAGCAGCACTTCTCTTTGCTGATATATCTGTAACAAAGGGTTATCAGTCTATGGAGGCTGCCAGTGACCGGTATATCGCTGCTCAGATCGCGGCATCGGATATGGAGACCGGCTCGGACTATCTTACAGATCGTGTCCGCTGTTTTGTAGTAACAGGAGAGATGGAGTATCTTGAAGACTTCATCGAGGAAATTGATGTAACTAAGAGAAGAGACAAAGCTGTGGAAAGTCTCGAAGAACTCATCGGTGATGATGACAGCGGCGCTTTAGACAACCTTAATGCCGCCCTTGCTTCATCAAACGAACTTGTAGTTTACGAGAATAAAGCGATGAGGCTCATACTGGAAGCCGGAAAGTACGATATGAGTACAGTGCCTGAAAACATCGCAAATGTACAGCTCACACAGGAGGAACGCAGTCTTACTCCTAATCAGATGAAAGAGCTGGCGGAGACACTCGTATTCGATAATAACTATATGCACTATAAGGACAGGATAAGAGAGAATGTAGGGCTTTGCACGAAGTCACTCATACGTTCATCGAGTCAGGAACTTGAAAAGGCTTCCGCAAAACTTTCACTTCTTGTTAAACTCCAGACCTGGATCACAGTGTTCTTCCTGCTGATAGTCCTGGCTATCGTTATGATCATTACCAGGATGATACGCAGACCGCTTACTAATATGGTAAGGCTCATGCAGAATCAGGAGATAATCCCTCCGACAGGTGTAGAAGAGTTAAGGTTCGTCACAAGAACATATAATCAGATACTTGAAGAAAACCGTGCTGCACGTGAAAAACTGAGCCATGAGGCCTCTCACGATGCGCTTACAGGACTGTTCAACCGCGGTGCATATGATCTTATGATGGAGAGCGTTGACACTAAACATATGGCGCTCATCCTGATAGACGTTGATTACTTCAAAACTGTTAATGATACGTACGGACATGCTGTCGGTGACCGCGTCCTTAAACGTGTGGCGGAACTTCTCAAAACCAGTTTCAGATCCGTGGATGTGCTGTGCCGTATAGGAGGAGACGAGTTTGCTGTTATCATGACCAGAGCAAACAGCTCCATGAGTCAGCTCGTATTAAACAAAATGAATCGTGTCAACGAGATACTGCAGCATCCGAAAGATGATCTGCCGCCGGTTTCACTGAGTGTCGGTATAGCATTCTCTGACCGTGAAGAACCGGAGGGAGACATTTTCAGTGATGCCGACAGCACACTGTACAAGGTCAAGGAAGCTGGCCGCAAAGGATGTGCCGTATTCGGCCATGAAAAAAATGTGTGACAGATGAAAATGCATAATAGGGATATGACAAAACCGCTGGACAGGTATCTTTCGCCGCTCGATGTTTGGGCGATGGCCTTCGGCTGCATGGTCGGCTGGGGCGTATTCGCCATGCCCGGAACGACATTCCTGCCTGTCGCGGGACCGGCCGGAACGCTGATCGCCATGCTCATAGGAATGGTGATAATGCTGATAGTGGCGAGGAACATCTCATACCTCATGGGAAGGACTTCGATCACAGGCGGTATATACACATACACCAAGGAAGCATTCGGAAGGGATCACGCGTTCATAAGCTCGTGGTTCCTCTGCCTGTCATATCTGACGATAGTATTCCTGAACGGCACTGCTCTGTTTATCATAGTGAGGACTCTGATGGGTGAAGAGGCTCAGAATGGCATCAGCTATGTCGTGGCAGGAAACACCATATATCTGAAAGAGACTTTCCTGTCTGTAGCGGTGCTTGCGGGAGTAGGCCTGATGTTCATCGCGGCAAAGGCAGTACTCCAGAGGATGTTTACTGTATTTGCTCTCATTCTTGTAACAGGTATAGCGATCATCTCGGTATTCTGCCTGCCGCATGCATTCTCCAGCGGATTCATCTGGACATTCGGCACCGCCGGGATCAGCAGAGCCAACGCGATATTCAGCATAGCCATTCTGGCTCCGTGGGCATTCGTCGGATTTGAGATCACATCTTTCGAAACAGCTCACTTCGATTTCCCGGTCAGAAAGTCGGGAAAGATAATCGTCACGTCCATAATAGTAGCGACGATGGCGTATATAGCCATGACGCTCATAAGTGTTGCTTCCGTACCTGACGGATTCTCATCCTGGATGGATTACGTCGCCGGGCTGGACGGGCTGAAAGGCATAGATTCAGTACCTACGTTCCACGTGGCCAGATCCGTCATGGGAAAGGCAGGTCTCATCCTGATGACAGTCACCGCCGTCTCAGCGATAATGACGGGCATTATCGGAGGCTACCGGGCTACGACACGCGTGCTCTCAACTATGGCCGAGGACCGCATCCTTTCAGAAAAGTTCTCAAGCACGACTTACAGCATACTTTTCATAATGGCAATAGCCATAGCGCTGTCACTTTTCGGCCGCAACACCCTCATATGGTTTGTAGACCTGACATCATTCGGCGCCATAGTAGGTTTCGGATATACTTCAGCAGCTGCGTATAAGATAGCCCGGATGGAGGGCAACAACAGGGTGATGATCACCGGCATGACCGGTGCCGCCATATCTGTGATCTTCGCTATAGTACAGATGGTGCCGAAGATCCTGGCAATGGAGACCATGGGCAGCGAGGCGTTCCTGCTGCTGTCACTCTGGTGCCTGCTGGGATTCGTGTTCTACTGGCGCACGGTAGAGAGAAGCACATTAACCGAGTACAGCGGACTGTCCGCGTCAGGAATAATACTGTTCGCTCTGCTTCTGTATTCAGCGCTGATGTGGCTCGCCAAGCGGGTACTGGCAGCTCCTGATGCGGATCAGATGAGGCAGGTGCTCACAAGAGGGGGAGTCATACTGCTTCTCCTGGTATTCGCAGGCCTGGCAATCATGCTTTATGTACAGAACCTCGTAAGGGAAAAGCACGCCGCGGCCGAGCGCGAAAAAATACACGCGGTTGAAAGCAGCCTTGCCAAGAGCCAGTTCCTGTTCAACATGTCGCACGACATCCGTACTCCTATGAACGCTATCATAGGTTACACAAATCTCGCCAGAAAGGGTGAGGCATCGGATGAAGTCAAAGGCTATCTTGATAAGATAGAAAACTCCAGCCAGCATCTTCTGGCACTCATCAACGACATTCTCGAAATGAGCCGCATCGAGAACGGAAAGATGGAGCTGGAATACGTTCCTGTAGATCTCTATGCGGTATTTGAGGGCATACGCGAGCTGTTCTCTGAACAGATGAAGGAGAAAAAT
>CADCHO010000044.1 GCA_902801255.1 uncultured Eubacteriales bacterium
GTCTTGTGGTTTGTGAGCATTCCGCCCAGCCATCTCTCGTTTACATAGAACATTCCGCATCTCTCAGCCTCATCCTTGATGGCAGCCTGAGCCTGCTTCTTTGTTCCTACGAACAGAACCGGCTTGCCGGTCTCTCCGACCTTTCTCATGAAATCATATGCGTCATCGATAAGTCCCAGCGTCTGCTGAAGGTCGATGATATAGATTCCGTTTCTCTCTGCGAAGATATAAGGAGCCATCTTAGGGTTCCATCTTCTTGTCTGATGTCCGAAATGGACGCCTGCTTCGAGCAGCTGTTTCATTGATACTACTGACATTTTTTAACCTCCGGTTAATCAACTTCCACTGAGCCTCAGCCCTTGGGCCAGGCTGCAGTGTGACAAATAAATACGGGCGCGCAAGACGCGCGCCCATATATTATAGGTAATCACTCCTGCAATTGCAAGGGTTTTCCTTTGATTTTTTTACTGATTCAGCCCCTTAAAGCAGCTCCTATGAACTTCAGCATCTGCTCTCTGACTTCCTCATCTTTATTGAGGGCATTTTCACCGAAATATATCCGGAATCTGTCTTTATAATAGTCACATGCATATGAATAATGAAGCATCATCAGAAGATTATCTATGAGAAAGGCGAATGCAGCCGGATCGATATCGCCGCGTATCTCTCCTGACTCGGAAGCATTTCTGATGAATTTTTCATAAATCGCGGCAGTGCCCCGTTCTATGAGTTCTGCGCTCTGCGTTTTTCCGGCAGGTGAGCCGGATACAGTTATCTGATGATAAAGTCTTATATACTCCGGATTCTCTTTCGCAAAGCTCTGTGCTCTGCTGATGAGCTGCCCTATCATGTCCATAAGCGAACCGCCGGTACTTCCGGTCATATTGAGAACCTCATCCATGCACTCAAGGCTCTTCCTGACGCATGCATTAAAGAGATCTTCCTTCCCGGAGTAATACTTATATATTACTCCGACGCTGACCCCTGCCTTTTTTGCGATCGATCCTATGGCAGTGCCCGCGAATCCCTTGTCTGCAAACTCTTCGGCAGCTATCGAAAGGATGCTGTCTGTCTGCTCTTTCGTCAAAGGTTTGAGCATATCACTTCACCTGCCCTTACTTATCAAGTTTTCCGCACTTTGAAAATACTCTGTCAAATCTTGAGATGACATCATCTATCATATCCTCGTTGTATGCGGCACTGGTGTACAGTCTTGACCCGGCAAGTGTGATTATACCTTCTGCCATATATGCAGCTCCGATGTGCTCCATCTCTATCTGCCTTCTCGAAGTCTCTTTCAATACTGCAGGCAGCGTCCATGGCTTGCTCCAGTCAACTGCGAAATGCATCGTGCCGACTGTATCGACATGACATATAGAGCCCTGGTTGAACACCACGAACGGAAGTCCGTGTTTCTCCGCCGATGCCCTGATTCCATCGGTAAGGCGATCTGCAAGACGGCCTGCCTTCTCGCATGCATTGGTCCTTTCGATCTCTTCGAGCGTATAGTATCCCGCGCAGCAGCTTATCGGTGTTGCAGCCATTGTACCTCCGCAGAGTGCCTTTTTGACTTTTTTGCCTGATGAATCAAGCCCTGCTCCGAGGTGCTGCATGCAGTCTCTGTGACCTCCTATGCCTCCTGCTCCCGGATATCCCCCGGCAATGACCTTGCCGAATACTGTAAGATCCGGATCGACACCGAAATATCCCTGTGCTCCGGAAAGACCGATCCTGAATCCCGTCACCACCTCGTCAAAAATCACGAGTGCCCCGTATTTATGAGCAAGCTCTACCGTGCCTTCAATAAATTCCTTTGTGACAGGCCATGTACCGCTTTCAGGACCGACCGGCTCTACATAAACGGCAGCTGTTCCGCCTGTAAGTCTGTTTTTTCTGAGCTTCTTTTCAAGATCATCAAGATCTCCCGGGAAAAATTCATCTGTGTGGCTGAATGCATAGTTCGGAACACCTCTCGACTGCAGTCCTTTTGTGCCGGGTATCCTGATACCATAGCAAAGCATGTCAGACCAGCCGTGATAGGCTCCTCCCATCTTCAGAATGTTCTTATGCCCCGTTTTAAGTCTGGCAACCCTTGCCGCTACCATGTCTGCCTCAGTGCCCGATCCAAGCATGCGGAACATCTCAACAGACGGTACGAGATCGGAGATCTTCCTGGCGAGCTTATATTCGTACTCATGAAATAGTCCTGTCGACGGTCCACAGGTGTTGAGCAGCTCGATGACTTTCTCTCTGATACACTCAGGATTGCTTCCAAGCACCGTCGGTCCGCCCGCCTGCAGCAGATCGTAGTATTCGTTGCCGTCGATATCGTAGAGCTTCGCCCCGTCAGCTTTTGTGATGACTATAGGGAACGGATAGTTGAACGCCAGATTATGCTGCACTCCCCCGGGAATTATGTTTTTTGCCTCGCTGATCTCTGCTTTTGAACGGGAGCATTTCTTTTCAAAATACTCCTTCTCGTACTCTTCAAGGGCAGCAGGCAATACGCCGTATATAGGGCTTTTTATCAGTCTGTCAAGCTGAGCGTTTACTGCATCAGCATCAAGATACTTATCTATCGCAAATCCGTTGTATGCCATATTGATTTCCTCCTGCTTTCCTCTCTCGTGAATATTGATTCACAAGTTCAACTACATAGTATTTCAACGGCTTGACGCTGTCAAGTGAATTTTCGTTCACGTGAAACCGAGCATCTTAAAACCTCCCGGCAACGGGCGGTCCGTAAAGATTTATGCTATATTATTGCCTTGTTTTTCCATCGTCCCGTTTTGTAGACGATATATGTCATCGCAGCTCCTATCAGCCATGTCACCAGAAGCGAAACAAACATCATATAGAAGTGTCCGTGAGGTTCCTCCGGCGACCTTGTCATCCATGTCATCAGGTATGCCAGCGGTACACGGATCACCACCGTGGAGATCATGGACAGCCACATCGGAGCCATCGTATCACCTGCTCCTCGCATTATACCCTGAAGGCACTGAGTCACTTCCATGGCTATATATCCGACACTCAGGATCATCATCATGTGATAACTCTGCTCGACCAGCTCATCCGTATTGGTGAACAGCATCATCAGGTATTTGCCGAAAAGGAGGATGAGCACGGTTATTACGGCCGAAGTCGCCATCGCAACGTATGTCCCCTTCTTTGCGCCTGTCTCAACGCGGTCCAGCCTGCCTGCTCCGATGTTCTGCCCTGCGAACGTAGTCATGGCCGCTCCGAACGAAAATGCCGGCATCATAACGAACCCGTCTATCCTCATTACGATGACGTTTGTCGCGATACACATAGGGCCAAAGCTGTTGGTGAGTGACTGTACGACTACCATAGACAGCGAAAAAATAGCCTGCGTTACACCTGACGGAAGGCCCAGCCTCACCAGCTCACTCAGATACTTCCGTGTCGGCTTCAGGTAAGATGCTTTCATGTCGAAACAGTCGGTCCTTCTTCTAAGCTTAAGAAATGCCAGAACGGCTGAAAAGGTCTGAGCTATGACCGTTGCCAATGCGACTCCCGGTACGCCCATTCCGAGCTTTGCCACGAAGTAAATGTCGAGAAAGATGTTCAATATGGTCGCTATCACAAGATACAGGAGCGCAGACACCGAATCTCCGAGGCCTCTGAGCATGCCGCCCAGAATGTTATAGAATGCACAGCCTGCTATTCCCAGAAAAATGGTCATCAGGTATCTGTCGCACCAGTCTATTATCTCTGCAGGAGTGTTGAGCAGCTTCAGAAGCGGCATTGTAACGAGCGGAGCAATAGCCATCACGATCAGTGAAGCAACGAAAGTCATCGTGATACATGTCCCTATGGTCATGGAAAGCGCCTTACGCTGCCTGGCACCGAAGTACTGAGAAACCATTATTCCGGCTCCGACAGATATTCCCATGAACAATACCAGCAGAAGGTTGAGTATAGGCCCTGCGCTTCCTACTGCGGCAAGGGCGTTGTCTCCGACATATTTGCCCACGACAATACTGTCAACAGTATTGTACAGCTGCTGAAATACATTACCTATCAGCATAGGTATCATGAATTTGACGATCTGGCGTACCGGATCGCCCTGTGTCATATCTACCGGTTCAAATAGCTTTTTCCACATTATCTATTACCATGAGAGCCAGGTCAGCAGAGCCTACCAGCATTCTTTATATATCTCCAAAATTTCTTCTTTCGTCATCGGCCTGAACGCCCCCTGTGATATAAAGCACGACTCCGCTATCTCAGGCAGCATTTCGTATTCTTCTTTGCCAAAGCCGAGTTCACGCAGTGTCGTCGGCAGTCCGTTCTCCTTTATGAACGACGCGAGCTCTTCTATTCCCGCAAGTGCCAGGTCTTCTTCACTTTCATAGTTTTCACGGTCAAGGCCCCATACTCTCTCCGCAAACCTCACGAACTTCCCCAGTCCGTCCCTGCATATATGCTTATAATATACCGGATGAAGTACGGCAAGCCCCTCACCATGGTTGCAGTCCGTGTATGCCGAAAGCTGATGCTCCATGTTGTGAGCCTGGAAATCCTTGGTCTTGCCTGTCTTTATAATGCGGTTCTCTGCCAGGGATGCCGTCCACATAATATTGCTTCTTGCCTGATAATCGGCAGGGTCTTTGACCGCAGCTCTGAAATCCCTTATAAGCCCTCTCATCAGTCCTTCGGAAACATCATCCGCAGGATTATCTTCTGCAGGATAACTGAAGTATGTTTCCATAATATGAGACAGTATGTCAAAAGTGCCTGCTTTGAGCTGTCTGAGCGGCATCGTAAGCGTATATGACGGATCCATGAGCGCGAAAACCGGATTCATCTCCGGGTAGTCCCGGTCGGTCTTTATGTGCGTGTCCTCGTTAGTCAGCACGGCGCATCCGTTCACTTCGCTTCCTGTCGCAGGCATGGTCACTACCACTCCGCATGGGATCACATCATGGGTCATAGGCTTGCCCTGTATCCAGAAATCCTCCCAGGCATCACCGCCATAGGCCGCCTGCACAGATATCGCTTTACAGCAGTCCATGACTGAACCGCCGCCTATCCATATGATAAGTCCGACGTCCATCTGAGAAGCAAGTTCGGCTCCCTCACGCATTATTCTGAGAGTAGGGTTCGATTTTATTCCGGGAAATTCAACTATGAGATTGCCCTCAACAGCATTGCCATCCCTGCTGTATCCCAGTGATTCGAGCCCGTTTATGACGTCATCATAAGCCCCGTTCCTTTTGACGGAGCCGCTGCCGTAACCGATCATTATGTTGCGTCCCGGTATTGCGAACTCCTTTACTAACCCGGAAAGATACTCTTTTACGCAGTCTTTTCCAAATCTGACCTTTGTTCTGCATTCCCAGCTAAAATCGTACATTCCCTGTCCCCTGTTTGTTGTGAATCGTTAGCCTCTGATTCCAAGTATACGCTGTTTTCATATGGCCGGGCAATAAAAACTGAAGGCATCCTTCACGGATGCCTCCTCTATTTGTTTACTGATCAATTACAATCTTTCCTGATTATACCGGGAACTCAATATGGATGTCCTTGCCCTCTGCGATGTAGAGCTTAACAACTCCGCCGCCGAATGTCATCTGTGTGCCGGCAGGAACTGCTACTGCAGGAACTGCTGCTTCTTCAGGAGCTTCCTCTGCTGCTGCTTCTTCGCCTGCCTCAGGATCCTGAATATTGTCTACGATCTCAGCTGTGAGCGGTGTCAGGGAGTCGGATACTTCCTTAAGAGTAGCACCGAGGCACTGTCCGATAGTCAGGCATCCGTCCAGTTTCAGAAGTCCTGTATCTACCAGGTCAGGGAAAATAGCAGGGTCTTCAAGGTTGTGATGCCCGATAACGCCCGGCTCCATTCTGCAGCAAAGTACCGCAGGGTCATTCTTATGTTCTAATGCATATTCCAGTTCGATTGACATATCATTTCCTCCGTTTTCTTTCAATCAAATGCCGGGATACAGAAATACCCCGTCTACAATACCATTGTAGTTTCAGGTTTCTGCCTAAACAAATAGACGCTTTCAATATTGTAAAGCAATAAAATAACCCTTATCAATAGATAAGGGATGAAGGTTTTTAAACCGTTATTTCAGTCAAGCTGAACGTATTAGAGCAAATCTTTATCAGCGCTTATCGATAAAAGATCATATGGCCGTCTGCCGGTCTGCCTTCTTTTTTGCATCCTTAACAAGCGATGCGATATTCTCCCGCTTCACCAGATCGCAGCCTTTGTCTATACGGTCTTTCATCATATTTGCCTGTGACTTCGCGTCTTTCGTGCTTCCGGAGAGAAGGACAGCTCTCATAGTCTTCATGAGGAACTTATCGAGACCCGTGACAGCTGCCGGATCATATCTTCCGCCGAGAATGTACATCCGCACTCTATGATCGTTCTTCGGATCGATCTTTCCCAGGCTGTAGCCCCACACCTGAGCGTAGTTCTCTGCTGTTTCATCAGCAAAGCCGACACCGTAAACTATAAGCCTGTTCATGAGCTCATCATCGAGCATCCTGGCAAACTTATCGAAATCGACTATGCCGGATCCGCGTATCCACCCGCCGTAGATAATGCAGTCATATTCATGAAGGTCAATGCCTTTCGCATCCGAAAGCGGCAGTGCTTCGCAGCCGAGATCCTCGGCGATCCACTCCGCATACTGTCTGGTCGACCCTCTTTTCGATGTATAAATCACTATATTTTTAGCCATTATCCTTTTACGTTTTCTGCTCCGAGGAGCCTTAAGAGCTTTTCTTTCAGATCATCTGTAAAAGCTACCCGATTCTCTGCATTGCATCTTACCGCTTTCTGACCCGGCAGATATACCAGCACATCGCGTTCGCCCGGATACAGGCTGAACATATCTGTCAGATGCATCAGCACCTTGCGTGCACTGCCATGTGATCTGACCACGGCTTCAGGGATCCTCAGCTTGACAGGATCATTCAGAGGCGTCGCCGGTCTGTTTTCTGCCATTCGAGGAGGCTCTGCGGCATATCTGTCATCGGCAGGATATCCGTAAAGTTCCGCATCTCTGCCATTCTGTGATCTGCTTCTGCCAAGACTTGCTATGTTTTCGATCGGAACTATATCTTCCACCAGTATCTCAGCTTCACTTTCATCCTTGAAGCTTACACGTCCGGAGATACCAACGATCATGTCATTTTTGACAAGATTTCTCTTCCGCTCGTACACCTTAGGAAAGACTATGGCATCAATGACCCCGTCAAAGTCCTCAAGTGTCATTCTGGCCATCTCCTGTGACTTCCTCGTGATCATGGTTCTGACACCACTTATCATACCGGCCATTATGACCGCGTCTCCGTCTTTGAATGCAGAGGTGTTGATCACCATGCTGTCAGCATCATCTCCCTCAGCAGTAAACTCCTCACCGCCGCCGGTGAGTTCCGCTGTACCGGCACTGGTATTGTCCCGGATGAGCGCGGCATATTCATCGAGAGGATGCCCTGAAAGATAGACTCCGAGCATCTCCTTCTCCATGGCCAGCTTGGTTTCCTTGCTGAAGTCAGCCACTTTCGGAAGCTCAGGACTTGCAATGACTTCATCGGCGAAGTCCTCGAGCTGGAACAGACTTATCTGCGCCCTGCTCCCCTGCTTTGCCTTCTTCTGAGCTCTCTGTACAGCATCATCGCACACTGCCATGAGCTGAGCTCTGTTTGGATTTATGTCATCGAAAGCGCCTGCTCTTACCAGCGATTCTATCGCCTTTCTGTTGAGCTCGCCTGCATCTATTGCCTCGACGAACTCATAAATGTCATGCGTTCCTTCGACAGACCTGCGGCCTTCGATTATGGCTTCGATTATGCCCTCGCCCACATTTTTGACCGAAAGCATTCCGAATCTTATGCGTCCGTTTTTTGTCGAGAAGTTCTTGTCACTTTTAATTACTGACGGCGGTTCCAGAACAATGCCCATCTCGCGGCAGTTTCTCACGTAGTCCGCAGTATGTCTGGCATCTCCGGCCATGCTGGTCATCAGAGCAGCCATGAATTCTGCAGGATAATGAGCCTTGAGATAAGCGGTCTGGTACGAGATCACCGCGTATGCAGCAGCATGGGATTTGTTGAATGCATACGAAGCGAATGTTACCATGTCCTCAAAAATAGTCTCCGCAGCAGAAGCAGGAACGCCGTTTCTGGCGCAGCCCGCGATCTCAACATTGCCCTCTTCATCCGTTTTGCCGTTGATGAAATACTTTTTCTCCTCAAGCATCACCTGCATCTTCTTTTTGCTCATAGCACGGCGTACCAGGTCGGAGCGGCCGAACGAATAGCCGCCGAGGTCACGCACTATCTGCATTACCTGCTCCTGATAGATCAGGCATCCGTAGGTAACGCCCAGGATAGGCTCAAGATGCGGATCCACGTATTTAATGTGATCCGGATGCTTTTTGTTGTCTATGTATTTAGGGATCGAGTCCATAGGACCCGGTCTGTAAAGTGCAATGCCCGCGACTATGTCCTCAAAGCAGCTTGGCCTGAGGTTCTTCATGAAGTCGGTCATACCGCCGCTCTCGAGCTGGAACACGCCTTTTGTGTTGCCTTCCGAAATGAGTTTGTACACGTCGGGATCATCGAAATCCATGGACGAGAAGTCAATATCTATGCCATGGTTCGCTTTGATCATGCGAAGCGCATCGCGGATGACAGTGAGGTTCCGAAGCCCCAGGAAATCCATCTTGAGAAGACCAAGCTCCTCGATAGTCGTCATATTGAATTGTGTCGCGACGCCCTTATCGGAAGAGTAGAGCGGCACGTACTCGTCGAGCGGCATCTTCGAGATAACGATGCCCGCGGCATGAGTCGAAGCATGGCGCGGCAGGCCTTCGAGAGCCATGGACAGATCGAGCACCTGCTTTACAAGAGGCTCGTTCTCGTATCTCTGCCTGAGGTCAGGGTTGACTTCAAGAGCCTTTGCAATAGTGATGCCAAGCTCGTTCGGGATGGCCTTCGCGATCGCGTCACCTTCAGCATAAGTGGCGTCGAGGGCTCTGGCTATATCTCTCACAGCCGCCTTGGCCTTCAGCGTACCGAAAGTGATGATCTGCGACACCTTGTCCTTTCCGTACTTGCGTATAACATAATCTATAACTTCCTGGCGTCTTTCGATGCAGAAGTCAATGTCTATATCCGGCATGCTCACTCGCTCCGGATTCAGGAACCTCTCAAATATGAGGCTGTATTTTATAGGGTCTATCTCAGTTATATCAAGACTGTAAGCAACGATACTTCCCGCAGCTGAGCCTCTGCCCGGTCCGACAGCTATACCATGTGATTTCGCGTAGTTGATGAAGTCCCAGACTATCAGGAAGTACTCCACATAGCCCATACCCTCTATCACCCTGAGCTCAGTCTCGAGCCTCTGGCGGTAGATGCTTTCCGGATCCATCGCTTCAGCTCCATAGCGCTTTACAAGACCTCTGTAGCAGAGCTCTCTTAAGTATTCGTCCGTAGCCTTTCCATCCGGAGGTATGTACTCAGGCAGATGGTAATTGCCGAACTCAAACTCCACATTGCATCTTTCAGCGATCTCATGCGACCTGTCGATCACTTCAGGCATATCCGGGAAGAGCTCTCTCATCTCAGCCTCAGACTTCACGTAGAACTCGTCGTTCTCAAACCTCATCCGGTTCTCATCAGTAACCTTCGCCTGAGTCTGGATGCACATCAGAACATCCTGAGCTGTTGCATCACTGCGCCTCATATAATGAGCATCGTTCGTAGCAACGATCGGAATTCCCGTATCATCGCTGATCATCTTAAGCCCGGTCATGACCGTTATATCCTCTTCGAGATGGTGATTCTGTATCTCGAGGAAGAAGTTGTCATGACCAAATATTTCCCTTAACTCGAGAGCCTCCCTTTTTGCTCCGGCATAGTCTCTTGCAAGCAGCATTCTCTGTACATTGCCCGCAAGACATCCTGAAAGGCAAATAAGACCTTCGCTGTACTGTCGCAGAAGTTCCTTATCAACTCGTGGCTTGTAGTAAAAACCGTCAACATAGCTTTTTGATACGATCTTTACAAGGTTGCTGTACCCGGTCTGGTTCTCTGCAAGGAGTATCAGATGCCCGTAACCGCGGTCCTTATCCGGATCCTTGTCGTAGAGAGTGCGTGCCGCGGTGTATACCTCACAGCCAATGACAGGCTTGATCCCCGCTTTTTTACACGCCTTATAGAAATCGACAACACCAAACATTGCGCCATGGTCTGTAATGGCGCAGGAATCCATACCGAGCTCCTTGACATATTCAGGGAGCTCGGAGATCCTGCTCATTCCGTCAAGCAGGCTGTATTCAGTATGCAAATGTAAGTGAGTGAACATTATTTACCGTTATAAGTGAATCACCCGGGTCAAGTCTGAATTTCTGCTCCTTATAGGTTATGTCTTCAAGAGCTGCAAGAGCCGGTGATTGTCTGTATTTGACAAGCTCGAAAGTGCCACCCGATTTTCTGACAGCCGATTGTGAAAACGCTGATTCCTATAATCATTCTGTGCCCTATGCTTTTTCTTTCTCTTTTAGCCCCATTCATGGCTAAAGTATATCATATCTCGTACTTCTGCTTCTGATAATTGAAAATTTTATGTCGCCTTTTGTTGCCACGATTCCACAGTTAGATGTACAATACTTGAGTAATTTTTTATATAGGGGTCAAGGACAGGCAATGGTATATAACAGCATCCTCGAGGCAATGGGCAACACCCCGATGATACGCCTCAATCACATCAATCCGCCTACGAACGCAGAGGTCCTCGTAAAGTTCGAAGGACTCAATGTCGGCGGATCCATCAAAACAAGAACAGCATATCAGATGATACTTGCTGCAGAAGAAGCAGGTGTAGTTGGACCGGGATCCATAATCGTTGAACCTACCAGCGGTAACCAGGGCATAGGACTTGCTCTCGTGGGAGCAGTACGCGGATACCGCACCATAATCGTTATGCCTGATTCGGTCAGTATTGAAAGGCGTAAGCTTGTGCAGCATTACGGCGCGGAAGTAGTGCTTGTACACGATGATGGTGATATAGGCAAGTGCATCCATGAGTGCCTTGCGACAGCAATGCGGATGAAGGAACAGGACAATCGTGTATTCGTTCCGCAGCAGTTCATAAACAGGAATAACATCGTTGCTCAGAAGACACAGACAGCAAAAGAGATACTTGAACAGGTAGATGGTCCGATACACGGTTTCTGCTCAGGGATTGGTACCGGAGGCACAATAACAGGTATAGGCGAGGTGCTGAGAGAGCACTATCCTGACATTGAGATATGGGCTGCGGAGCCTGAAGACGCTGCCATCCTGGCCGGAGGCAGTATCGGCACTCATGTACAGATGGGTATTGGAGACGGTCTTATCCCTGATATTCTGAATACGGAAATCTACGACAACACATGCATAATCCCGGATGATAACGCTCTGGACATGGCAAAGCGTCTGGCGAGTGAAGAAGGTATCATGTGCGGCATCTCTTCAGGCACCAACGTAGTTGCGGCAATCATGCTCGCTGAAAAACTAGGTCCGGGTAAAACAGTAGTCACTGTATTGCCGGATACAGCAGAACGCTACTTCTCCACCCCTCTCTTCGAAGAATAAACACATAAAAATCGGCTGTCTTAAAGACAGCCGCATATTGTTTTGCGATTATTTGATTCCGCGCTCCTTCTTGAGCATGGCGATCTTGAGTTTCTTGATGCACTCTTTTACATCGTCTTCCGTGTAGTTGTTCTCTCCGACGATGTTGGACTCGATGCCCTCAGGGTTCTTGTTGAAGTCAACAACGTTGTCAAGATACGGGCTCTCTACAACGAATGTTCCTGCTGTACCGCTCCAGTTGAGGCCGGCAACAGGAATTCCTCTTTCACCGATCTCGTTGACGCAGTTTACATAGTCAACGTCAAGGTTTCCCCATCCGTCTGTCTCAACGATGACTCCGTCAGGACGTGCGCACTCAGCTACGACTGCGGCTGTTCTGGAGCATCTGATCTTTTCTTCGTTGCCTTCAGGCGATCCGAAAACCAGAACTCCCATCAGATCGATTCCCGGGTCCTCACCCAGCAGTTTGATCAGAGGATCTCTGAAGTGGTGAAGGCTTGTTTCTTTTGTTGAAGGACCTACTCCCATTTTGCACCTCCTTAGTTCATCGCCTTGATGGCACCGTCTCTGAACTCGTTAGGAGTCAGCATGACAGGCATCGCGCCGTAATCTATAAGTGACTTACCTCCCTCAACGCCGCTTGGCTGATCAGGGAAGATCCATGTGTCGAGCATCGCGCCGTGAGCGACCATCTCCTTGATAACGAGTACTTTCTTCTGGCCCTTACGGATTCTGTCATAATACTCGTGTCTCTCGGTGCACTTGGTGCCCTCAAACTTCTTCAGCTGAGGTCTGAACTCATTCATCCACTCCTCGACCATTCTGTACGCGTCGATTATCGCGTATCTTTCCTGGCCCATACCCTTCTTGAAGGTTATGTCGAATGAAATGATGTAGTCGTCATCAGCAGGTGTGCCGGCTCTGTTGAGGTAGAGCATATCCTTGAGGTTGCCCTCTGAGGAACCGAACTCGTGAGCCTGCTCTCCGTCAACGTCAACGCCTGTAGGCATAACATATACACCTGTAATAGTGTGAGTGATGCCCTCTCCGCACTTTCCGAGCACCTTCACAGAAATCGGAATGATATCCATGATGGTGTTTGTATATCTGTCATGATCACCGGGTTTGATGATCTGGATGTCTATTTTCTCTATTACTTCGCTGTATTTAGCGGCCAGCGCGTCAAGACCGTCTTTCTTAATGGTCATCTTGCCGCCTGTAGTGATCTTGTTCTCATCTCCGAACTCGACATCATCCATGTGGAATGCCTTGATCACTAATCTTCTCAGTTCAATGTCTTCCATTGTATATTATCCTCTCGCGCATAATGCGATAGTCTGAAATCCTCTCTTTTAAAAGATGGGGCTGATTTCTCAGCCCCATCTTCGGAATAGTCCGATGTCCTATTCTGTTTCTGTACGTCAGTACTAGATAACTGCGTGATACTCGAAAG
>CADCHO010000045.1 GCA_902801255.1 uncultured Eubacteriales bacterium
CCCTTTCCAGCTCTGCTCGGTGCCTATGTATCTCTGTGTTATTCTGCCTGCCGTAAAGGAAAAAGTCCGCCTCACTATGATGACCTTCATGGGCGGATATACCTTCGTAAGTGCTGCCGCGGCTCTCATATATCCGGAAGACATGCTGCGGCCGT
Organism: uncultured Eubacteriales bacterium; assembly: GCA_902801255.1. Lineage (GTDB taxonomy): Bacteria > Bacillota > Clostridia > Peptostreptococcales > Anaerovoracaceae > Crickella. The sequence continues at coordinate 156 of CADCHO010000045.1, forward strand.
ATATCGCTCTTACAGCACACGGCTTCATCTGGCACGGGCTGCTGCTGTTCATAAGCCTGCTCATTTTCCTGACAGGTAGTACAGACGCAAGTCTTAAAGGCCTCCGCAGCGCTGCAGTTCTTTTTGTGATCCTTAGTGTAATAGCGCTGGGTATCAACATTGCTGCCGAGCCTGTCATGCCGGCGATACGCGCAGCCCATCCGGCTGTGCTCCATGACTGGGCTGCAATGTTTTACCTGAATCCTTTCCACATTTCACCTCAGCCGGTAGTAGGCACCATACAAAAAACCGCGGGTATCCCCGCGGGTCTTGTGCTGTATCTGCTCGTTATAGCATTTGTCAGCAGTATAGTTATCAGATTGTTCAAAGCCGTATCAAAGCGTTAGAAAACTATCTCTCAAGGATCCAGCGGAATCCGTATGGCTTCATCAGAATTCCTCCTGCCCATGAATTCACCCACACCTCATCAGGTGAGAAGTTGAAAATGCCGAGCATGCGTTTTCCGTTATAATCTCTGGCTATTCCAAGCACTCTGTTGTCACCCGTATCTATCGGATATACGTGAGCGTCGGAATGGAACACCTCGTTGAATCTGCGTATCATTACGAGCTCGCGCAGTTCATGGAAGATCTTTCCGGTCGGAGTGGAAAGATCCTTTCTCTCCTCTGCCTTTTCCCAGTCCATCTTTCCTCTGTGGATGTTGCGGCTGTCTGCCCATCTGCCCGGATCATCATGGTATCCGTAGTCGTTCAGCATTCCAAGCTCATCACCGCTGTAGAACACCGGAATTCCTCTGAGGGTCAGCATGCACGCGTGCAGCATTACAACCGCATCGATGGACTTCTGCAGCAATTCCTCATTATTCTCATAAAGAGCAGCCTCAACTCCGCAAAGAGAAGCTGTCGTGCCGCAGAGTCTGGCATCGCGCAGCCACTCTGAGTCGTTATACAGCTCACCTCTTGCAGGGCTGCCGTAATACTTGCCGGTAAACCAGTCATTAAGGTACTTCTTATGCGAAGCTTCACCCATACCAAACTGTGAAAGGAATCCGTAATCCAGTCCCCAGCCTATGTCATCATGACATCTGAGATAGTTCTGGAATATGCAGTTCGGAGGCAGGTTCTCTATCTGCTGCAGCTGATGTCTGAGCAGCCTAACATCGCGCGTTGCCATAGTGTGCCAGATGGAAGCCATGGTAGTGACATTATAGAGCATGTCGCATTCAGGCTTCTCTTCCGTTCCGAAGTACGGAAGAACCTTGCTCGGTTCCATTACGACTTCGCCAAGGAGCAGTACGCTCGGGCATACGATCCTGCAGGATATGTTCATCATGCGGACAAGAGTGTGCACCTGCGGCAGGTTGCGGCAGTTAGTGCCCAGTTCTTTCCAGATATACGGAACAGCATCGAGCCTTACTATATCCACGCCCCTGTTTGCCAGGTAGAGCAGGTTTTCTGTCATGTCGTTGAAGACTGTCGGATTTGCATAGTTGAGATCCCACTGGAACGGATAGAAAGTAGTCATGACTATCTTTCCGATGTCTTCGAAATAAGTGAAATTTCCCGGAGCCGTCTCAGGGAACACCTGCGGCATTGTCTCCTCGTACTGCCTTGGAATGTCCCAGTTATCATAGAAGAAGTATCTGCTCTGCGCCTCAGGATCGCCGGCCCTTGCAGCCTTTGCCCATGCATGCTCGTCGCTCGTATGGTTCATCACGAAATCGAGGCAGACTCTTATCCCCCTCTTATGGCAGTCACCTGTGAGTTTTTCAAGATCTTCCATGGTGCCGAGATCAGATCTTACTTTTCTGAAATCGGAAACAGCATATCCGCCGTCGCTTCTTGCACTGTCTGCAGGTGTGTCCAGAAGAGGCATAAGGTGAAGATACTTGACTCCGCACTCCCTGAGATAGTCAAGTCTGTCTCTTACTCCCGGCAGGTTTCCGGCGAAATTCTCCGTATAAAGCATCATGCCCATCATCTTATTGGAATGATGCATGTCAGGATGGGCCGAGCGTCTGGCATCAACACTGCGAAGCGACGATTTGCGCTCTCTGAAGCTTTTGCGCAGCATATTCAGAAAGTACTCAAAGGCCTCTTCATCATTGTACAATTCCATGTAGAGCCATTTGAGCTCATCATAGTATTTCTCCAGTCTTATGTCGAAACTGCTTTTTTTCTTTCCGGATTCGTTACTCATTGAATTCCTTCTCCATTTCAGCAAGTGTTGGCATTGCAGGGATCGCTCCGTGACGTGAGCATGTCAGCGAAGCTGCCTTGTTTGCATAGCGTACCATGCTAAGCAGTTTAGTCCAGGCATCTCCCGATCCATCTACGCCTTTCGCGATCTGCATAAGCATAGCTCCGAGGAAGGTGTCTCCTGCTCCATTGGTATCTGCGACCTCTACGCTGAAACCAGGCACTGTTGCCGTATGGCTTCCCATGCGTACGAACACTCCGTCTGAACCGAGTGTGACCATTACAAGACCGCAGCCATATTCAGCAAGTATACGGCTTCCCTCTTCGAAATCGTCTGTACCTGTCAGCATCACCATCTCTTCATCGGATACCTTCAGTATGTCAGCGTAAGGGAGCAACTCTTTCATCATCTCAATGGCATGCTCTTCGCTGTCCCAGAGTGCAGCCCTGTAATTAGGATCATAGCTTATTACCGAACCGTTCTCTTTCGCGTATTTAACAGCTTCCTCGCAGGCTTCTTTTCCCGGCGAAGTTGTCATTGACAACGAACCTACATGCAGGATCTTCGGCAGATTTGCTGACAGGGCACCAACAGCCTCATCAACAGTCAGCTGAGTATCCGCACCCGGCTTTCTGTAGAACGAGAAATCACGTTCTCCGCTTTCATCTACCGAAACTATTGCCATGGTCGTCGGCTGATAATCATCATAAAACAGTCCGCTGATATCTACGTTATCTTTCTTAAGTGTGTCTGCGAGGCTTCGTCCGAAGGCGTCATCTCCGACCTTGCCTATAAAACCGGTTGAAGCACCGAGCCTTGAAGCTGCAACTGCTACATTTGCAGGCGCGCCTCCCGGATATGCGGTGAATTCTCCGTTTCCGTTTTCGTCAGAACCTCTCTGTGTAAGATCGATCAAAAGTTCTCCGAGTGTAATTATATCTGTCATATTAACTCCCCTTATCTTTCCGCCGATGCGTTATGTACGACACTTAATTATACATTGAATTGCTTCTTTTTTATACACAGTATTAACAAACGGGTATATCGATTTTCACTCTTTCCCGATAGTGTATGCTGTCAAATCCATCGCAACACTGCCATCAGCTGAGAACGTTATTCCTTCAGCATCGGCAGGCGTGTAGTAAGTAAGCGACATTACCTGCTCGCCTCCGTTTACAAATACTTCAGCGCTCCATTTGTCTATCAGTATCCTAAGGCTGAGGCAGCCATCTGAATACGTCGCCCTGTAGCTTCTCCTCGCAGTTATCTCACTGCACTGGCCGCTGTGGCTCCTGTCAATGGTGATCAGCGATCTGGCCGGTTTGTAACTGAGCCTGATGAAGTGATTGTCATCCTTCGCAAAATCTATAGTGAACTCTCTGTAAAATGCAGCGCCTACCTCGTGCGGAGCAATTTCCACTTCCAGTTCTATTGACCTGCCGGATATGCCGTCAAAGCTGCGTTCCTCATCCTTAAGCAATACACCGTCATAATCCAGTCTGTCCTTTCTGTACTCACAGAACTCCCTGACCGGCCACTGGTACAGCTTTCCATCCCTGTATTTCAACTCTCTCGGAATGGTCATCTGTCCGAATATATGCGAACCCTCCGGCCCGTGGGCATATCCGTCCGGATTATACAGCGGCAAAGCATCCTGAAGTCCCGGCCTTGAAAGATCTTCCTTCGCATCAGCAAATCTGCCATTCTTCGGATCCTGCATCCAGCCAATCATGATATGTCTGCCGTCCGGAGCTTTCATAACCTGAGGTGCATAGAAGTCGAGGCCGATGTCTACCGGATCATAAGTTCCGTCCGGAGAGAAGGTCTCCGTTTCTTCATTATATTCACCTGCTATGCAGCATACGTTGCTCCCCTGAGGAAATCTTATAGAGCCATTCGCTTCATCAGCTTCTGCCTGCATGTCCATAGGGCTGGCAATCAGGATCTGTTTGCCGTCCAGGTCAAAGAAGTTTGGGCACTCCCACATTACTCCTATCTTACGGTGATCTTCAAACATCACCTTATCGTACTCCCATTTGAAGCAGTCATCGCTCCTGAACAAAATGAGCTGTGTGCCTTTTTCATGCAGATAATTCCCGTCTTCGCCTATCTCGCCTGTTCTGCCCGCAGCAACAAGTGCTCTGTATGAGCCGTCTGTTGTACGCCAGATATAAGGATCTCTGAATTCGTATGCATCGCAGTCTTCAGGGAGATCTTCTTCACATATAACAGGATTTCCGGCACTCTTTACGTATTCTATGCTTCCGTCGTCCTGCTCCTCAGAAACTGCAACGCACTGTGTCTGAAGCCATCTTCCCTTGCCGAGAGGATCTCTGCTGCTGTCTCCGCAACCTGTATACATCAGGAGCTGCCTGCCGTCAGGTAAGGTAATTGCCGTACCTGAAAAGCATCCCGCGCCATCATAATCCGTGTCCGGGGCCATGGCAGCCGGAAGATATTCCCAATTAATCAGGTCCTTGCTTACTGCATGCCCCCAGTGCATAGGACCCCAATATGAGCTGTACGGATGATACTGATAGAAAAGATGGTATTCATCATTATAGAAAGAGAATCCGTTAGGGTCATTGAGCCAGCCTATGCGCGGCGATAGATGAAATACCGGGCGATCATCTTTTGCAATGAAAGCAGACTCACTTTTTTCGAATTCTCTTACATGCTGTAATTCCTTGCTTATCAATGGTTTTTCTCCCTGTTAAATTCTGGTTATATCTAACTGCTGTGCCGGATAGTCTCCGGTCAACTGAGGGAAGGTATATCCGTTCTGCATCAGAGTGCTGCCTCGGCATTCGAACTCGCCTCCGACAGAGTACATCGCATCCGGATCCAGTCCCTTAAGTTTCACATGTACAAGTGTGTAGTTTGCCTGAGGGTCGGTCACAACAACGCTGAGAACGCAGCGGCTCTTATCTGCGCTCACATGCTCCCAGCAGTAATACCTGCTGTTTTCTGCCGGGTCGCTCAGCCTGTATAAACGTCCGCCATGGATCACAGGTTCTATGTCCTTATATCGCTTTATCTGATTCCTTATATCGCCGCATTCCTCTGCTGTGAGCTTTGTAAGATCGAGCTCATATCCGAAAGTTCCGGCCATTGCCACAACACCGCGAGTCGACAAAGGTGTTTTGCGGCCTGTCTGATGATTTGGCGATGCGCTTACATGCGCCCCCATCGATGACGACGGATATCCGAATGATGTGCCGTACTGAATGGCAAGTCTTGCTACCGGATCAGTATTGTCAGAGCACCAGACCTGCGGAGAATACTGGAGCATGCCTGCGTCAAAGCGTCCGCCACCACCCGCACAGCCTTCGAACAGCACATCAGGGAACTCTGTGGTCAGTCTGTCATACAGTTTATAAAGGCTCAGGTAATAGCGGTGCGGCACTTCTCCCTGCCTTGCTGACGGGGTCGAGTGCGAGTAAACGTCAGATATAGGACGGTTGAAATCCCACTTTATATAATCTATGTCATAGTCCCTGAGCAGTCCGGATATGGTGTCGTATAAATACTCATGCACCTCATCGTTTGAGAGGTCGAGCACGAGCTGGTTGCGTGCCATCATAGGCGCGCGTCCCGGAGCTGTCAGCGCCCATTCAGGATGTGCTTTGTAAAGATCCGAATCTTCACTTATCATCTCCGGTTCTATCCACAGTCCGAACTTAAGCCCCATTCCTTTGACCTTTGAGATCAGGCCTCCTAGTCCGTTCGGCAGTTTATCTGTGTCGACCACCCAGTCGCCCAGGCCGCCGTTGTCATCTTTTCTGTTTCTGAACCAGCCGTCATCGAGTACAAACATCTCTATGCCAAGATCCTTGGCTATACCGCAGATCTCGAGGAGTTTGTCTTCTGTGAAATCAAAATATGTTGCCTCCCAGTTGTTGACAAGGACCGGCCTGTGGCTGAGTTTATGCTTTCCTCTCACGACGTTGTTGCGTATACAGCGGTGATAATTATGCGAAAGCTCAGTAAGTCCGTCAGCGCATGTAAGTATCACTTCAGGAGTATGAAGCGATGTCCCCGGCTCCAGCTCCCAGCGGAAGCGGTCGTCATTGAGTCCCATCACTACCCGCACGCTCTCAAACTGATCGCGCTCGACTTCGGTTTTGTGATTGCCCGAATACATGAGCATCATGCCATAGCATGTGCCGCTGTCTTCGGTGGCATCATGATCACATATGATTATAAAAGGGTTGTGCTGATGACTCGACATTCCACGTCCGGATATCAGGGTGTGGACTCCATGGAACAGCTTAATGCGCTCCGGCTGGCGCTCCATACAATGCCTGCCGTGGAAGTGTATCATATCCCAGTTTCCGTATGGAAGTTCAAGGCACATGGAGGATGCCTTGCGCAGCCACACCATTTCTGATCCGGCATTGATTATTTCCGCAGATCTCGTTATGACATCAAGATCCTCAAGCACACCATAATACAGCTTTATCCCGATATTTGCCGCGTTATCAATAAGCGTCACTATCAGAGTCTGCGCCTTGCCGCTTTCATCATAAACCGATGGGAGTCCCGGTATGCTGTACTTTCCGCTTACTATTTCATGGGATACATACTTGAATTCCGCACAGCGGCTTCCGTCAGAGCACGATGCTGCTATGCTGTTCACACGGAAGTCTCCTACACCGAAAGATGTGTATTCCTGCGGCATGGAATCCAGGGAATATGTCCTGTCATAACGCATAGCATATGGATTCCCGGAAAATCCCCTGTCATAATAGCGAAACGCATAAGACAGATCGTCTTGTCCCGGTTTTGGTCCGTAATACATATGCTGAAGATAACCCAGATGGTCTATCTTCATATGGTAACCTGAATTCTTTGTTTCAAGTATCAGATGTTTCGTCTCTTCAATATATCGTATGCTCATTTTCCTCTCCGTTTTATATGCATATACTACACGAAGATAATATCAAAAATAGAACAGGACTGCCACTAAATAGTGACAGTCCTGTAAATGTTTAATAAAGTACCGGATCGGTAAAAGTCCTACCACTCTTTCCAGAGAAGGCTCTGCTCTGTCTCCTTATCGAAGAGCTGGAGCTTGTTAAGATCAAGTGCCATTGTTCCTTCCATGCCGACATAGAGGTCAACATCGGAAGCAACTCTTGCTGTGCACTGCTTGCCTCCGAGTGTGAAGTACAGATAAGCTTCTGCGCCGAGGAGCTCACGAACTTCGATCGGAGCCTTGATTGTGCAGAAGTCTTTCTCCTTGCCTCTTCCATCGAGGAGGTGCTCAGGTCTGATACCTGCGATAACAGTCTTGCCAACGTAATCCTTGACTGCCTCTGCCTTGTCAGCAGGGAGCTTGATTGGGAATCCTGCCATATCAAGGAATGTGTCAGCGCCCTTCTTCTCAACAAGACAATCAATGAAGTTCATCTGAGGTGATCCGATGAATCCTGCAACGAAGAGGTTGTAAGGCTTGTTGTAGAGGTGCTCAGGCGAGTTGATCTGCTGAACGATACCATCCTTCATTACTACGATCCTTGTACCGAGTGTCATAGCCTCAGTCTGGTCGTGAGTTACGTAGATGATGGTTGTTCCCAGTCTCTCGTGGAGCTTAGCGATCTCAGTTCTCATCTGAACTCTCAGCTTAGCGTCGAGGTTTGACAGAGGCTCGTCCATGAGGAATACCTTAGGGCTTCTTACGATAGCACGGCCCATGGCTACACGCTGTCTCTGTCCGCCGGAGAGAGCCTTTGGCTTTCTGTCGAGCAGTTTCTCGAGGTCGAGGATCTTTGCAACTTCGTTTACCTTTGCATCGATTTCATCCTTAGGAACGTTTCTCAGCTTGAGCGCGAATCCCATGTTGTCTCTTACTGTCATGTGAGGATAGAGAGCGTAGCTCTGGAATACCATCGCGATGTCTCTGTCCTTAGGCTCTACGTCATTCATCAGAACGCCGTCGATTTTGAATTCTCCTTCGGAGATGTCTTCGAGTCCGGCGATCATACGCAGAGTTGTGGACTTTCCGCAGCCGGAAGGTCCTACGAAGATAATGAATTCCTTATCTTCTACTTCGAGATTGAAATCGTGAACGGCATGGAATCCGTTCTCGTAGATCTTCTCAATGTGTTTTAATGATAAACTTGCCATATTTTTTATTCTCCTTCAGTCTCCAGATTGTAGAATACTCCATTATAAAGCATGGCACACAGGTATCCCGGCAGAGAAAGACCATATATCATGAAGAATGCGGGTGCGGCTTTGTTTAAATAAACCAGAATAAGCACCCATACCAACCATATGGCTATCATACCGGCTGTTTTAGGCAGATTGCCTACAGCAAGCTTGAATGCATTTACAATAGTGCCGCGGACTGTGTTCTCATACCTTGACTGGAGCGCAAACATATATACAAATGTTGCTGCGAGGAACATAGCAATTATCGTGATGACTATCATCATGAGCGTTGCTGTCTTCGACTCGGATCCATGCAAAGCCCACATGTCTACTGCTGTGACAATGGCTGTCGCCACAACCAGCAGCCCCTCTGGAATGCCCTGCCTGAAATTCTCTTTGAAGGATGTCCAGAACATTCTCGTTACATATGTCTCGTCTTTTCTCAACAGATGCAGCAATACATGATTCATTGCTGTCATCGCTCCGCCGGCTGTTACTATCAGCATTGAGGTGAACACGGTCAGTATATTAAGTACTGCCAGATCCACCAGGCGGGAGAGAAACACCATCAAAGGATTGTTTGAGTCAAAGAATTTTTCCATTTGTTATCTGTTTGCCATCAGTTCATATCCCTTCGGATAGCTTAACCCTTTACAGCGCCTGCAGTAACTCCTGCAACAATGTATTTCTGCAGGAACAGGTACAGGATCAGGATAGGCAGCATTGCCAGCAGCAGCGCAGCCATTATCAGTCCTATATCAGATGAGTATGTTCCGTAGAACGCCTGTGTAGCGATTGGAATCGTGTAGAGCTCCTTGCTGGTCAGAACCAGGCTTGGCAGGAGGTAGTCGTTCCAGAACGCCATAGCGTCGATGATCGCTACCGTAGCAACTGTAGGCTTGAGAAGCGGGAATACGACCTTCCAGAAAGTCTGCCATCTTGTGCAGCCGTCAATGAGAGCCGCTTCCTCAAGCTCCAAAGGTATATTTGTATGTATCGCTCCGTGGAACATGAATGTCGCCATGGAGACCGAAAAACCTGTATGCATCAGAATCAGTGTGATGCGGTGGTTAAGAACGCTGAAAATTCCTCCGTATACTGATACCAGAGGTACCATCAGTACCTGGAAAGGAATTACCATGGAGGCAACCATCAGTGCAAAAATACCCGAGCAGAACTTCCACTTTCCGTTACGCACAATGACGAAAGATGCCATTGCAGATACGAGAATCGTAAGAATAGTTGATAATATAGTAATTATCAGGGAGTTCTTGAATACGACGAAGAAATTCATCTTTGCCATCGCATTCGGGAAGTTCTGAAGAGTAAATCCGTGCTCACCTACGAGTGACAGCGGATTCGAAACTATATCTGTCTTAACCTTGAATACGTTAATAATTACCATTATAAACGGTATAATGAAGAGTATGAACAGCAGGATCAGGACAATGATCATGATCGCATGACTTCTCTTCTTTGCCGCTGCGGCTTTTTCGTTCTGAGTCATTACGCTTCCACCTCTCCTTTCTTACCGATCATAACTTGTGTAACACCTACGATAGCGCAGACAATGAAGAGGATAAGAGCCTCTGCCTGGCCCATGCCGTAATTCTTGTAGGTGAATGCTGTATTGTATACGTGCATAGCCGCCATTACTGAAGTATTGAACGGCTCGCCCTTTGTTAATGACAGGTTGACATCATATACAACGAAGCATCTTGTTATGCTTAGGAATATGCACTGTACGAACGATGAACGCATAAGCGGGATCGTAACGTTGCGCATTGCCTGAGAAGGAGTGCAGCCGTCAATCATAGCCGCTTCCTTCAGAGAATCAGATACACTCATAAAACCTGCCACATAAATCAGCATCATGTATCCTGCGTACTGCCATACCGATACGAATATGAGACAGAACATAGCACCGCCTGTAGTTGCCAGCGGTGATGTAGCAGGAGCTCCTGTGATCGCGCTTGCGATTGCAACATAAGCTCTGTTGAAAACAAACTTCCATACGTAGCCAAGTACGATACCACCGATCAGGTTAGGTACGAAGAAGCCTGCGCGGAAGAAATTCTGTCCCTTTACTCCACTCGTTACGAGATAAGCAAGTGCAAATGCCAATATATTGATGAATACTACGGCAAATATCGAGTAAATCGCCGTTCTGCCAAGCGCAATCCAGTATGCACTGTCGGAGAATGCAGCCGCATAATTTGCAAAGCCTACGAAAGGCTTGTTAGCGGAAACACCGTCCCAGCTTGTGAATGTCAGATACAGACCATATATAAAAGGTACTATAACGACACAGAAGAACAGGATCGTGCCCGGGCCGGCAAACATCAGAATCTGCCTTAGTTTATAACTAAATGTGTTTCTTTCCATATTAACCCCTTTAAATCACGATCAGTGAATATTTATAAAATTCTCCGGTAAGAGACATCCGCGAAAGAATGTCTCTTACCGGAAGATAGATCTGATCAGCTAATAAAGCTAATAAGATGATTCCGAAATTAGTGCTCTACAGGTGTAACACTCTTCCAGTAATTCTGGATAGCTGTTGCCAGCTCTTCACGTGTGCACTGATCTGCAAGATACTTCTGCATCTCAGCACCAAGTACTGAATAGTGGTCATCAGGGGCATAGTCATAGTTTGGAACGAGGTTGCCTGCGTCAGCAAATGTCTTTACAGCCTTACCGAGGTCATCGGAGCATGCTACGTCATTGCTCTTGAATGGGGAAACCATTCCGCATGTGTCGGAGATGAATGTCTTTCCTGCATCGCTTGTTACGAGCCAGTTCAAGAAATCCTTAGCCATCTGCTGCTTCTCTGCGGATGTGTTCTCACTTCCGTCGATGTAGAAGAACTTCGAACCGCCGCCAACGAGCTTACCTGTGTAGTCATCCTGGAGGTTCTGAGGAACAGCCATCATTCCTGCGCCTCCGATGTAGTCGTGCTTCTTCATCTCAGCGAAATCCCAGTTGCCGCCGAACATGAATGCTACTGTTCCCTCAGCGAGTCCCTGCTCAGAAAGGTCTCTCTCTGCAGCGATCGGGCTTGCCTTGTCCTTGTTGTATGCCTTGAGGACATCGAATGTATCCATCAGAGAATTGAACTTCTCATCCTTCATGAGGTCAACTTCGCCCTTGTAGAGGCTCTGAACGAATGCTTCAGGATCTTCTCTCTCCTCATATACCTGCTGGAGATAGTGAGCTCCGAGAGACCAGTCTTCCTTCATAATAGCTACAGGAGCTTCCATGCCGCCCTTTACGAGTTCATCAAGGAGAGCCTTGAATCCGTCAAGAGTAGTGATGCTGGCAGGATCGAAGTCCTTTCCTGTGATCTTCTTGATACCCTCTGCGTTGTAGATGATGCCTCTGGCCTCGATGCATGAAGGGAATCCGAGGACCTTACCGTCTACTGAGATGGCATAATCCGTATCAGCAACCCAATCCTGATCGCTCATGTCAACACCGTACTCCTTGGCGAGCGAGTAAATGTCCTTAGCGTCAACCATGTTGAGTGTGTACGGATCCTTAGAAGCATACTTAGTAGCGAGGTGAGCGGATACTGTATCCTGCGAGTAATAAACTTCTACAGGGACACCTGTCTCCTCTGTGTACTGCTTAGCCAACGCCTCGAACTGATCCTGGATCTCCATCTTCGAGTTGAAGATAGTGAATCCGCCATCAGCGCTGCTAGCAGCATCACCACTGTCGCTGCCGCCGCCGCCGCATGCTGCCATTGCGAAGATCATCGCAAAGGAAAGCATAGCAACCAACAGCTTCTTCATTGTACTTTTCTTCATATTATTCCTCCTATAAAAACTAAAAATAACTTATTTCCGACACCACAGGGTAGATGGTTTAACCGTCAGCAGTTCCTATGTAATTACC
>CADCHO010000046.1 GCA_902801255.1 uncultured Eubacteriales bacterium
GTCCCACCTGTTCCCATCCCGAACACAGTAGTTAAGCTCCTTAGCGCCGATGATACTTGGGGGGTGACCCTCTGGGAAATTAGGACGTCGCCGCTTTTTTCATTTTTTGTAAAAATTTCAATTGGATATAGCAGATACCGGTCTTCAGGCAGCACAAAAGGAAAAACTATTGCTTTAGAAAAACTTCAGGGTTGTTTTTTTGTTTATGTAAATTGTACGGAAATTAGTACATGACTTTCTTCACCAAATCTTAACAAATGTTATGTTTTTGGATACTGAAAATGGTAAAATAGTTTCAGCAATCTGGATTGCGGATTTTTTCGCGCTTGCAGATGTATATTTCAAAAAATAACACTTGTTATAGAGAGGGAAATGTTATAGAGAGGGAAAAACAATGAAAAAAGGATTAAGCGTTCTTCTCATAGCAGCAGCGTTATTCGGATTCTACGGCAGTGCCTTAAACCTGAATGATATCCTTGCCTGCAAAGACTACTGGGAAGAAGCAGGTGAAAAGTCCACGGCTGACATGAACAAGCTCGAGGACGGACTCAACCAGCTCAAAGAAAATGAGCAGGCTTATCTTGACGGCCAGGAACAGCTGGCAGAAGGCGAAAAGACTCTTGCTGACGGTGAAGCTCAGTATGCTCAGGGCTTAAAGGACTATGAAGCAGCACCTGGCAAGCTCAAAGCAGGAGAAAAGCAGCTCGCTGAGGGCTATGACAGCTACTCTGATCTCAAGAAGCTGATCGCAGGTCTTAATGAAGTCAGAAGACACGGAACAAAGGTCACCTCTTCACATGACACATACTGGCATGACGGATTCTCGCACAAGGTTTCTGATGCTGTTATTGCAAAGATGCTTGCCGGAGAAAAGACCAATGATTCACCGGGTCTTGAGCAGGCACGTAAGGTAATTACAGGTACTCTCGAAAAGAGCAAGGATGATGTTGCTCTTATTGAAGGCCTCGTAGGAGCAAGCGTGGGAGTGAGCAATATCGTAAATTCAGCAAAGACTGCAGGCTCTTATGAAAAGTTCAATAAGGTCATGAAAGATGCGTATAAGGCATTTGATGCAGCTGAGGCTCAGTTGAAGGCGATATCGCAGATGGCTAAAACCTATTCGGCTACTATCGGCGGAATGCTTGATTCTAATTTAGCTACCAATACTACAGCAGTACCTCAGGAGGTCGATGGCGAAGGTCAAATCACAAAGACTAAGCCGTTTAATGAGTGCAACATTGCAGACCTCAATAAAGGTATAGCAATCCTTGAAGGCTTTGAGAGCAAACTTAAAGCAGGCATTGATACGGCTGATGCTGGCATTGCGCAACTACAGGGGGTTATAAATCAGATTGATCAGAAGATCAAAGAACTAGAGGATTCTATTAGTCCATCCAATCCTGATCAGGAAATTATTAATACTATAGCTGGCCTTAAGAATAATAAAGCTAATTATGAGCAGCAGCTGGAAGGAGCCAAGCAGACAAAGCAAGGACTTGAGGCACAATTAGAAGAAGTGCAGAACAGCTTAGGTCTCCTCAAGAAGGCTGTTGGCGGAAGAGCACAGGCTCAGGATATGATACAGGGCGTCCTTGACACTTATGGTGCTCAGTTCCAGGCTGCTGCAGCAAGCAATCCGGATCTGAAAGCCCTGGTCGGCCTCATGCAGGCAATCGCAAATAATGTTGTTATCAATCCGAACACTGGTGAAGTTGTAGGACAGGATGAAAGCAATCAGGTATTCTATGGATATATGAATAAGCTTAAGGACGGGCTTACTCAGGCAGCAGCATTGCTTGATTCCAAGATCCCAACGGTCCAGGCAAGCAAGAAATCATTCAATGACTGGATGAAAGGATACAAAACACTTGCAGAAGGTAAAGATGGAAACGGAAATTCAGACCTTGCGAGCACATCAAATGGTATCCCGTTTGCATTTACCTCAATGCTTACAAACAAAACAATAAAGTCGGCTCTTAAAACATACGATAAGGGTCTCATCAAGGAGCTCAAGAAGTATACCGGTGCTAATAAATATAAGCTCAGAGACGAAGACCTTGATAAGTTCGATGAGGATCTGGTAAAAATCTCTACTCAGATCATTCCGAGAGCTCAGAAAGTCCTTGCAAAAGTAAAGAAGAGTGCTGAAAAGCAGCTTGCAAATGGTGAGAAGCAGCTCGCTCAGGGCCGTGCTGATTACAAGGCAGCTCCTGGAAAACTGGCAGACGCTGAGAAGCAGCTCGCTGACGGACGTCAGCAACTGGCTGATGGTAAGGCTCAGCTCGCTCAGTACGAAGATGGTGAGCAGCAGGTAAGAGACGGTCTTGCACAGCTCGTTGGCACAGAGCCGGATCTTGACCTCGTAGGAATTCTTGACAGACTCGACGGCGACGGTGACTTCGACAATGGCGATGATCATCTTGATCTCGATGAAGGTCTCAATGCGGTTGAGGTCGGCAGAGGCTATCAGGCTGATGACGGCGTTCTCATCACAAATGAGATCATGGGCAGAGCGGTTGGTACAGGTGCTCTCCTCGGAGCAGGCGCACTTGCAGTACTCGCAGCTATCCTGTCCTTCCTCAAGAAGAACAAAGGCGCAGGAGTTGCAGCAATCCTCGCAGCAGCCGCCGGTGCGTTCGGCGCATTCTACGGCACAAATGCAGGTACATACTTCTCGAATATCGCAGGTTCGACAGCAGGCAATGCAGCCTGGATCGGAGCCGGAATCCTCGGAGCAGTTGCACTCGTACATGCAATAGTTCACTTCACAGCTAAGACAGACGCATAGTCGACTGTGAACTGACAGCTGAACAGAATAACAAGACAGAGAGGTGAGAATGATCTCACCTCTCTTTTTTTATGCCCGGAAGGGGCTCTTTTTTTTGTACTGCGTGTTTGTGACGAAAACAACACAGAAATCTTTTTTCACGATTTTACACAATAAATGAATGATAATCGGCAATAAAAGGTCGAAATGCGAAGATGGCTGAAACCCAGCATTTTCAAGGCGTTGACACCTTATTTGCTGCGTGTAGAATGGGGACATCCCGCTCTGAGATCGCCGGGCGGAAAGGCACGAAAGGAGATTGCGATATGCGAAAAAAACTGTCACTGATCCTGACCCTGAGTCTGCTCCTCTGCATAGGAGCACCATCCACATCATGCGTAGTATATGCAGCTACAGACAATAGTCAGTACAGCTTATCAGGGACACAATACCAGCTTTACACCGATGATGCATGTACAGACGCTGCTGTTGACATATATGGCAGTAACGCAGTCCTGACGGCAGATGCTGAGGGAAATGCAAATACGCTCAGGATGGTTCCGGGTACTTACTATGCCAAAGAAATCGCGGCAGGCAAAGGGTACAGTCTGAACACAAAGGTATATAACGTGCCGGTCACCGGATCTGATTCTTCGGAGGAGTCTGCGATGTTTACATCTCAGGAGATTCCCGCATGCGGTAAGCCGGAGTTTACTGTGTTCCTGAAAGATGCCGCGGGATCTTCTGACTGTACCGGACTGACCGGCGCAGCTTTCACAGTTAGGTATTACGATGTGGAAGATAAATCGGAAATGGAAGTAACCGACCCGAAAGATCAGTGGACATTCAGGACAGTGAAAAAGGACGCACCTGATGATGTGGCGGGAGACAAATACCTGGCGGGTTTTGACTGGCAAAGCGACGATCCGGTCTCATCGAGCAGGCCTGACAGCGATCTGTTCTATAAGGACAGCAACGGCAAAAGAGTACTTCCTCTGGGGTGGTTCACTATAGAAGAGACGGAGGCCCCGAAAGGGTTCAGACACACGGACGGGATCTGCTACGGTCACATCTATAAGGACAGCAGCGGAAATACCATTACTGAGTTAGAAGGATCAGAAGTAAATACCTGGAGGCAGACGATCGCAGTCATTTTCGAAAATGAACAGGATCCACACATATCGGCATCAGCCTCAATACAAAAGAACAACAGCGAGATACTGGATGCTGTCAGGTATGAAGATCTTATCCCCGATCAGAAGTATGTGATCAAGGGATGGCTTGCGGATTCTGTAACAGGCGAGAAAGTGCCGGACTCCGATGTAAGCACAAGCCTTTCAACAGAAGATTCTACTTCCGGGCAAGTCGATATGGTCCTTAAGACGGAAGGTTATGAGGAAATGCAAGGTAATAGCATGACCGCTTTTGAGGAGCTGTATATCGTGAAGGAAACAGAAGAAGAAAGCAAGGAGATACATGTTGAAGATCATAGGGATAAAAACGATGGAGACCGGGCGCTGGAAATCTATCAGGATCTGAAAGTGCAGAATAATGTTACCGGCAATCTTGGGGATCTGACGAAAACGTTCAGCTATACGGTGGAATTTACAGGGCTGGAACCCGGCAAGTCGTATGCGGTAGAGGGCTATGACCGCAAGGTCTTCAATGCTGATCAGTCAGGCAATGCAACTATACCGTTTAAGCTTATGGGCGGCAAGGGCATTACTGTCCTGCAGCTTCCGAAGGGAGCTAAATATCGCATCACGCAGGAACCTTCAGATCATGTTGCCGGATTCCGACTGTTTTCAGAGGACATGGCAGATAAAGGCGCGAATATCATCAGGGATCACGGCAGCAACGATGACTCTTCAAAGGGCCTTTCGACAGACTTTGAAACTGTGGACCTTTTGGACGGGACGGTCGTAGTACTTTGGGAGAACAACAGGGATCTTGCAACGATCACCGCTGTTCAGTCATATTCCGGCATCTGGGCGGCTGCGCTTGCAATTGCGATGGCTGGTCTTATGATGCTGATCACAAAACACAGCAGATACAGAGAAGAATAGGAGGAGAAAACATGAAGAAAAGAAAAGCAGGAGTACTGATTCTGGCACTATTGATGATGCTTTCCATGGCGGCAAATGCGTATGCGGTGTCCGGAGCGATCGAAAGCGACAGAACAGACATCAAAACAAACAGAACAGGCAACAGCACTGCAGCAAGGCAGGAGAATTCATCGGATACAGGAACCATCAGGCTCGGAAAGATCCTGACAGTTAATCAGTCAGGTAAATTCCCGAACGTCGAAGACTTTGTATATAAAATCACCCCGGTTGCGGCATGGAATAACGCAAACGAGGACGGATCAAAAAGCGGAAGTGATATAACAAAGGCTCTCATGCCAAAACCTTCTGCTTCAAGCAATCCGCATCACAGGGTCAATATCTTACAGTCCGGTGCCGGTGATGATTCGCCGTGGTCAGCACTTGTAGCCATCGGCAATTTCAAAGACGGGTCGGAGGCCAATACATCCAGTATTTATGGAGATCTTGATCATGCTTATGTCAACTCGGATGATGAGAGCAATATAGAAAAGATAGATGAAGGAAAAAGGAGAACAAGAACTACTGACGTATCGTTCAGCTTCTCGGGTGCCGGATACTACATGTATAAGGTGGAAGAAGCCGGCTCCTGCCCGAATGGGGGTATAGACAGCCTGAGCGATCTCAGGAAGGACGTTGCAGGAGTGGACTATGATAATAATACTTACTACGTTGTATTTTATGTCTGCAATAAGGCGGCGACAGAGGATTCCGAAGCCAACGAATACGGCCAGGGCACACAGACAGGGGATACATTAGACGATGTATATGTTCATACCATTACATCCTGGACAAATAGTTCTAAAACTGACTACAGGCCTGACAACACAATGAGAACATCTGATGGGCTTGCAGATGCTCAGAACTGGCTCAATGACCTTATGGAGAGCGAGGACGTAGATGGCAGATACAGCACTGAATACTATGATGGCGGGCATTCAGCAGAGCTAAATACAGGAGAAGTTGACAATAGGAACAGCGGATCCGTTACTCATGATAACCTCGGAAAGGTCGGAATCTCAACACCGGATAATCCGAACTTTCTGGAAGCTTACAGGATGTGGAACGGTTATGTTACTAATGATCTGGTCCTGAAAAAGAATGTTACGGGAAACCTTGGAGACCGTTCGAAAGAATTCATATTTGAAGTAAATCTTACCGGACTTGAACCCAATCAGACTTATACGACAAATGTGCCTGCAGGATCTACCGCGGAAACCAGCGACGAAGACGCAACTAATGATGTCACTTCGGCGGGCGTAAAAATGTATGATATGGAACCTGCATCATGCCTCGCAGCAGATGGTAAAAGTTTTACAACGGATAACACCGGAGCGGTAACGTTCAAGGTGAATCTGAAAGATGACGACATCCTGGTGCTCAACGCTCTGCCGATGTCTTCGTCATATCAGGTAACGGAGATGGCTTCCGATCACGTTGCACAGTACAACATCATTTCAACAAACAAAAGGTCCCCGAACCCGGATCTCAGAGGAAGAAGGATCTTCGAGGTCGCAGAATTCACTGAGCGCGGACATACACCTGGGGGAACTGATATGAATCATCTTGGAAAAGCAAACACGGACTCGAATATGGCACTTTCGACAGAAGTGGAATTCGTCGACAGATTTGACGGGACTGTGACAATAATATATCGCAACAACAGGGACCTTGCGACATTGACCGGCGTTGCAGGACTTGACTATATGGTATACGCTGCAACTCTCGCTGTTTTAAGTATCCTTGCATTTATCATTGTAAGAAGACGCAGAGAATACGCTGATGAGGACGCGATCAGCGAATAAACCATGAACGGTAAGGAAGCATTGTACTGCAGACTCAGTGTTCAGTTCAAAAGGTGGAGAAAGATCAATCAATGGATCGACAGAGCCCTTCTGTCGATCCTGATCTTCCTGATAGCTTTCATAGGATCGGGACTGATCGACAGTCTGGTGTTCCTTGAAGCGGGTATGGGAAGCGTCAGATACCACAGTTTCTCACAGCTTATGCGGATAAACCCGGATACAGTTGCGTGGCTCACTATGGACGGGACACATATTGATCATCCGGTAGTGAGAAGTACCGACAACTTTGATTATCTTGATCGAAGTTTCGAAGGGAAATACTATGCAGGAGGCACATTGTTTATGGATAAAGGTGACCGGGATCCGGGGGATCCGTACTGTATAATCCACGGCCATCATATGGCAGGAGGGGCTATGTTCGGCGATCTTAACAAGTACCTGAATAAGGACTTTTTTGACAAAAACCAGACCGGAACGCTGCTGACTCCGGAATATGATTACGATATCCGTGTGTTTGCCTCCGGGGTGTTCAATGCATACGACAATATTATCTACAAACCGGGAGAGACCATTCCGACTTATTACATAAAAGAAAAAGCGGCCAATATCCGGGAAATACCCGATCCGGATCACGTACTGGCGCTGTCTACGTGCTTTGGCGAAATGACTGATGACAGGACAGTCGTGTTCTGCACGCTGATCAATAAAAGGAAGCACAGGTAAAAGTGATTATGAAAAAGAGCAGCAGATCCGCTATGGACCAACATGTTAAGGATCCTGAAGAAAAGCTTGATAAGGATATAAAAAGAAAGACACGCCTGATAAAACAGCTGAGACATGATGCAATCATCAAGGTTGCTGTATCAGCAGCTGCATTTTTCATCACGTTCAGTTATATCTTCGGGATAGTGCTGGCACCTACAAATGACATGTTCCCTGCTGTTCATGAAGGTGATCTCATAATCTTTTACAGGCCGGGCCGCATCATCAATACCGATGTCGTTATATATGAGACTCCGGATGGGAACAGTCAGATCGGGCGTATTGAAGGGACGCAGGGAGAAACAGTAGGGAAAACAGAAGGAGGATTGCTTACCGTAAATGGCAATATACAGCCGGTACAAAAAAGGAGCGGTTTATATGACGAGACATATGCCGGGGATAAAGACATAAGCGGCGAGATCGGTCAGAAAGAATATCTTATTCTGGGCGACAGCAGGGAGACTGCGGAAGATTCCAGAGCGTTCGGGCTGATTCCGCGCAAGGCGATCAAAGGAAAAGTGTTTACCATAGTAAGGAGAAGACCTTTATGAATAATCAGACGAAGAGAAAACTATCAGTGACAGGAGTTCTCCTAACGGCTTTTATGTTTGTTATGGCATTACTGCCGGCTCCTGTCCTTGCGGAAGGCAATGTCCCTGTGACTGTAGATATAAAGGTCACATATAAAGTGAACGGAAATACAGGGGCAGCGGGAGGAGACAGGTTCACACTTACCGCAGATGATGCTGTCGCACCGATGCCTGAAGGATCTGCCGGCGGCAAAAGGACTATCACGATCCCGGACGAGGGCAGCTACAGCTTCGGCGATATCCGGTTCGAGAGACCGGAAGTGTTCTGGTATACGATCACCCGCGAAGCATCAGATAAAAAAGGAGTAGTAAAGGATACTTCGATATACCGTGCAAAGGTAATTGCCCTGAACGATGGCCATGGCTATGTGCTTGTATATAAAAACGGGAGCGATGAAAAGCACGAACTTGTTTACACGGATAGAGTTACACCTGCTACAGGTGATAATAACATGATCATAATATACTCCGGTGTGGCAGCTGTAGCTGCGGCAGCGCTCGTGCTGTTTGCGGCAGCTGTCAGGAGAAACAGAAAGGAAGAGGTGCAGAGTGAAACCGAAAAGAACATACCCTGAATCACAGAATAATTTAAAGACTGTTTTATGCATCATTGCTGCAGCGGCGATATTCCTGATATCCTTTCCGTCATTCGCAGCAGATGAAGCCGGCGCAGATGCGGTCACGGATACACAGCCTGTTATAGCGGAAGAGGACATCACTGAAGTAACGGATGAAGATGAAGAGGAGTCCGGAACGGAGGTCATTCAGGCGGGCTATGTCACTATGAGGGCAGTGTCCGGCAACACTTCTATAACAAATTGATGACCTGTCAAAGAAAATGTTTGACAGGCAATAAAAGACATGTTATTATATGGCGGTGTGACCGGCAGGACCGGTCATACCGCTGATTTTTTACGGGGACTTGCGATGAAAGACGACATCGAAAGAGTAGAATATGCGAGCATGCTGTACGATTTCTACGGAAGCCTGCTCAACGAGAGCCAGAATGAAGTCATGGCGCTCTACCATGAAGATAATCTGTCTCTTTCAGAGATCGCAGAAGAGCTCGGGCAGACACGCCAGGCAGTCCATTACAATCTCAGGAAGGCCGAAAAAGCTCTGAAGTCCTACGAGGAGAAGCTTGGGCTGGTAGCTTCATACAGAAAGAACAGGCTGCTGGCACAAAAGCTGTTCAGCATCATCGATTCTGCCGGTATTGCAGAAAGCTATGCTGAAAAGATAAAAAAGATAGTAGAACAAATCACGGAATAGGTTTTGAACCGACGGCCGCTCAGTGGCCGGGATAAGGATAAAGCGAATGGCATTTGAAGGATTATCCGAAAAATTACAAGGCGCATTCAAAGACCTTAAGGGCCAGGGGGTTGTCTCCGAGAAAGACTTTGAGAACGCTATGCGTGTCGTCAAAATGGCTCTTCTCGAGGCAGACGTAAACTTCAAGGTAGTCAAGGGCTTTGTCGCAACGATAAAAGAGAAGGCGCTCGGAGCCGGAGTTCTTAAGAGTCTGACTCCTGACCAGATGGTAATCAAGATCGTCAAGGACGAGCTGGTCGAGATGATGGGCGGCACTGCGAGCAAGCTTACCTTCTCGCCAAGCGGATTCACGATCATCATGCTGGTCGGTCTCCAGGGTACAGGTAAAACTACGACCGCGGGAAAGCTCGCGGCATGGCTCAAGCAGACAGGTAAGCATCCGATGCTGGCGGCCTGCGACATCTACAGGCCTGCAGCTATCGATCAGCTCGAGATAGTCGGCAAAGCGGTCAATACACCTGTATATGTCAACAGAGATTGTCAGGACGCAGAACAGATCGCTTCGGAAGCTATCAAAGAGGCACAGAAGCGCGGCTGCAACGTGCTCATAGTCGATACAGCCGGACGTCTTCAGATCGATGAGCAGCTAATGGACGAACTCAAAGTTCTGAAGTGGTCCATCAGACCTCATGAGATACTTCTCGTAGTCGACGCACTCACCGGTCAGGACGCTGTCAACATCGCCGATGGTTTCAACCAGGCACTCGGCGTTGACGGCATCATCATGACCAAGATGGATGGTGATTCACGAGGCGGTGCTGCACTCTCAGTAAAGGCGGTCACCGGCAAGCCGATCAAGTTCATGGGTACAGGCGAAAAGTACAATGCGCTCGAGCCTTTCTACCCTGACAGGATCGCATCCAGGATCCTCGGCATGGGTGACGTAATGTCGCTTATTGAGCAGGCTGAGAACGCCTTCGATGAAGAGGAGTCGCGCAAGCTCGAAGAAAAGATCCGCCGCAACAAGTTTGACCTTGAGGATTTCCTCGGTCAGATGAGACAGATCAACAAGCTTGGCGGTCTTACGAAGCTCATAGATATGATTCCGGGAATCTCAGCGGCACAGAAAAAGGACATCGATTTCGAGCAGAGCAAGGCAGAACTCAAAAAGTGGGAGGCAATAATACTCTCAATGACACCGTTCGAAAGGGCGAAGCCAAACGTGCTCAACGCGTCGCGCAGAAAGCGCATAGCAGCAGGATCGGGTCATACCGTACAGGAAGTAAATCAGCTCATCAAGAAATACGAAGAGATGAAGAAGCTGACAAAAGTTATTGCAAATCCGGATTCGAAGAAGGCGCGTAGTATGATGCGCAACCTCGGATTCTGATGATGCGTCGCATCATAATAAATAGATACTAAATTAATATTTTATAAATGGAGGAACAAAAATGGTTAAAATCAGACTTAAGAGAATGGGAGCTCACAAGAAGCCTTTCTACAGAGTAGTTGTTGCTGACTCGAGAACACCGAGAAACGGAAAGTTCATCGAAGAGATCGGAACTTATGATCCACTGAAGGACCCAAGTGAAATCATCATCGACAACGAAGCTGCAAAGAGATGGCTCGCTAACGGAGCTCAGCCTACAGATACAGTAAGAGCACTTCTCAAGAAGTCCGGCGCTATCGAATAAGGAGGCGCGGCATGGGAAGTCTGGTAGAAGTAATCGCGAAAGCGCTGGTCACTAAGCCGGACGAAGTCCTTGTCACCGAAGAGACTGACGGAAGAGACATAATTGTCAAGCTCAAGGTAGCTGATGAAGATATCGGCAAGATAATCGGAAAGTCGGGAAGGATAGCCAAGGCGATCAGGACTGTGGTAAAGGCTGCGGCCATCAAGCAGAATCTCAGAGTGTCGGTAGAGATAGTTGAAGAAGACTGATAATAAAAAAGAGACGGTCTTAATAGGCAGAGTCGGAAGCCCTGTGGGGATCAAAGGCGAAGTCAGGATCACACTCTATGCGCAGGATTCGACCAATCTGAAGGAGGGC
>CADCHO010000047.1 GCA_902801255.1 uncultured Eubacteriales bacterium
CTTCTCAGCTGTTTAGATTATTATTTGGGTTGAACCGCCGTATGCCGAACGGCACGTACGGTGGTGTGAAAGGGGCTAGAAATTAGCCCCTATTCGATTCAACATACATAATCACCACATTGCGGGATCACACCGCCGAAGCTGACCCGATGCAGCTCACCTGACTCGCAGATGTACAAATCATTAGCAAGGATTTCATTGTCTCTGACGACTGAACGGTTTGCAGAGCGTACCAGATCTGCAAGCTGCTGAGGATCCTGATCATCGACAGCGATGAGTATAAGCTCGTGAACAGATGAAGGAAGCACATAGAAATCCCCGCCCAGCAACTCATGGATACGGCTGATCATACCGGGATAGAACAGGGCGCCGGCTCCCCAGAAGAATCTGGAATTGGTGAGCACGAAA
Organism: uncultured Eubacteriales bacterium; assembly: GCA_902801255.1. Classification (GTDB taxonomy): domain Bacteria; phylum Bacillota; class Clostridia; order Peptostreptococcales; family Anaerovoracaceae; genus Crickella. Next base: position 409 of record CADCHO010000047.1, read on the forward strand.
CCCGGGCCGGCTCCTGCCGGCGCCCTTCCGGACGGCTGCTCAAGCAGATTTACGCAATCTTCAGGATCTCCCATGACAGATTCACCCAGATCATGCAGCACTGCAGGAAATCCTTTCGCTGTATTGTTTATGGCTATGTCAAAGAGCTCATCCTTAGTCATATCATATTCTTTCAGTAAAGCATCCGTGATGACTGCACCGTATTCATCGCACCCGATTTCAGCAATATATACAAAACCGCAGCTTAGCTCATGACAGGGAATGCCTTTCAGATATTCTTTGTTTCTGCCTATATTAAGCATCCGTACTCTTAAATTATCAGTATCACCAATCAGCTCTAAAGTATCCTGAGCGAGAGTGCCTGCCAGATCCATGCTTTGGACCGCCGTCTCAATGGCATTGTGTGAAAGGTCCGCAATAGAGGTACCGCTTTTGTACGCCTGATAAAAATCTTCTATATAGAAAGTAGGCGCGCATTCCAGACCTTCTTTTCTGAAAAGGATCCCGTTCAGAATCCCGCGCTGAGCCTTGCTTATCTTCCGTTCTTCTATCTCCATATCGAAAGGACCGGATTCGCAAAGCGCGTTACGGCACTGCGATACGAACTCGTCCTTGAAACTCATCAGATCCATCATTTTTTATTAAACTCCTTTCATCCGGTTGTGCTGTGAGCCTACATTAAGCCTTTGCGACGCTTACTGTCAAACTGCAGAAAAGAACATGATCGGGCCTGTATTTACAAGGGATGAAGGCAGTTTCCGAACAGGCGCTATGCGATTCCTGCTGAAAAAAGTGCTTATAATGTTGAAAAAAGGGCATTAAATCAGAGATTGAAGAAGCACGGATATGCTTGTAAAATAGTAGACACGAAACATAATAAAGAAGGAAATCGTAAAGATATGATTGACGAATATATTAAGGCCATGAGGGCCGGAGAAAAAGAATACAAAGCGAGGCTCGCAGCAGGGAAATACCCTTATCTGCCTGCGCTAGATGATATATGCCCTGACTGTGATGTTTTACCGCAGAGGAATATTGGCCTGCAGGAGATTCCGATCGATCTGATCGAGGGTACCAAGACGCGCGCCAGACAGAATTCATTTGCGCCGGGATTTATGCCTTTGCTCGACTCAGATACGGAGTTTGCAGCGAAGTGGAGCAACCTCTATCAGGCGCAGCTCAGCGAGGGATTCAACAGTCCGATCAAAGCTTATGAATATCTGCACAGATTTTATGTTCAGGAGGGCAACAAGCGCGTATCGGTAAGCCGCTTCCTTGAGATGCCTACAATAATGGGTGATGTCATCAGGATCCTGCCGGCACCGGAGGTAATGGCTGAGAACCCTGTATATGCTGAATTCCTTGATTTCTACAGAGTTGCACCGATATACGACATAGTCTGTGAAGAATCCGGAGCTTATGCAAGTATCGCCGAGCTCCTCGGCATGAGCATAAATGCTGATACGGAGCCTTGGCCTGATGAGCTGGTGAGGGAGCTGAAGTCAGCGTACTGGATATTCTGCAAGGTGATCATGGCAACTCAGGAAAAGCTGCACGGAATGGCACTTGGGGATGCTTTTCTTGTGTACCTGCGTATCTTCGCAGGAGATGCTCTGGGAAAGACTGAAAAAGAAGTCGAAAAGAGGATTAAAAAAATACGGAGTGAGCTGCTGATCGCTCATAACAAGGATAAAGTGTCTCTGGTTGAATCATCAGACGAGGCGGTTAATGCGGGAGGACTGATCACAAAGGCTGAGAAGCTTGTTGCCGGACCGGAATCACTGTTAAGCAAGGTATTGCCGGCAGTTGCTTATTCGAGGAAGAATCCGCTGAAAGCGGCGTTCATTTATGACAAGATACCGGATGCCTCAAACTGGTTATATGACCATGAAACAGGCCGCCTTGACCTTGAGAAAACTTACGACGGCATAGTGAAAACGGAAAAGTTCGTGATCTCCGAGACGAAAGATGCTGATGCCGGTGTGACCTATGCTTCGTTCGATGAGGCTGCAGAAGCTGCAGTAAAATGGGGTGCTGATGTAGCGTTCACACCTTCCGTAAGACAGATGGATGATACTCTCCGCGCAGCCATAAAATACAGTGATGTCAAATTTCTCAACTGCTCAATAAATCTGGCACATCATGCCGTGCGGACTTACTTTGCAAAGCTTTATGAGGCGAAGTTTCTTGCGGGACTGGTTGCAGGTGCTGCAGCTGCAGCAGACGGTTCCCACAGGATCGGATACCGCTCGGGCATGCCTGTTTACGGCACTGTAGCCTGCATAAACGCCTTTGCTATCGGCGCTGCAATGACAGACCCGGAAGTAAAGATACAGCTTGACTGGGAAACAAAGCAGGATACCAACTGGTGGTGGGACATGGTCAACGACGGCATTCACGTAGTGTCAGCTGTTGACTCTCTGCATAACAAAGACGGAAGTGACGCCTACGGGGTCTGCCATGTTGAAAGGTGCGAACCGGGTCAGGGCAATGACCTGTCCGGAACCTGCCTCATCACACATCTTGCTGCGCCAGTCTACAGGTGGGGCAAGCTTTACGAAATAATAGCCAGAACCATAATTGAAGGAACATACAGCTCCAGCGCAGTCGATAAAAAGGATCGCGCAACGAATTACTGGTGGGGCATGATCTCAGGCGTTGTTGATATAGAAATGTCAGATGCCATATCGCCGTACACCCGCAGGCTTGTAGACACACTGCGCCATGATATTATCGGCGGGAACTTCAATCCATTCGACGGGGAGCTCCGAAGCCAGGATGGTGTAATAAGGCTCGAAGGAGATGCGCCTTTTACGAGTATGGACGTCATCACCATGGACTGGCTTAATGAGAACATTATAGGCGAGATCCCAAAGATCGACGCACTGGATGATGAAGCCAAAGCATCTGTAAAACTCAGTGGAGTTGAGAAAGCAAAGTCCGGTGTCAGGTGACTGACGTTGGCATTAACTGCAGAGAATGAAAATACTGCTTATATCGGATACTGAAGAAAGGTCCCTGTGGGACAACTGGAACGAAGCGACTGCTGAGAGGCTGGCAGACGTAGATCTTATACTGTCCGCGGGAGATCTTAAGGCTGAATACCTCGAATTCCTTGTGACTATGCTGAATGTACCGCTTGTATACGTGCGGGGGAACCACGATGGCATGTATGACGAAAACCCGCCTGAAGGATGCGAAGATGCTGATGGCAGGCTGGTGGAGGTTGAGTGCGGCTGGGGACCTTCCAGGCAGAAGGTGCGTATACTGGGACTGGGCGGTTCGATGCGCTACAAGGATGAAGCTTCTGACATGTACACAGAGCATGAGATGGAAGCGCGCGTAAAAAGGGCAGAGCGGGATATCAGAAAACACAGGCTTACAGACTCGCTGTTAAGCATCATCAGACAGGATTCAAAGGGCGAAGACGAAAAAGGGCAGTCCGGATTTGACATACTTCTCACTCACGCACCGTGCCGCGGCTACGGCGACATGGAGGACCTGCCGCATAAGGGTTTTGAATGCTTCAATGATCTGCTCAATAAATACAGCCCGCAGCTTCATTGCTACGGGCATGTTCACCGGGAGTACGGCCTTATTGAAAGGACCATCAGGCATCCGTCAGGCACATTGCTCATAAACGGCAGCGGTCATCAGATCATCGATTTCGGGAAGCCTTGATGGCTTTATCCATTTTGCGCTCGGCATCCCTCTTAGCCTGGGCTTCGCGCTTGTCATAATTCTTTTTGCCTCGCGCCAGACCGAGCTCGATCTTGCATCTTCCATTCTCATCAAGATAAACAGACAGCGGTATCAGGGTAAGACCCTGCTGTGTTTTGACAATGCCGTACAGTTTGTTTATCTCTTTTTTATGCATCAAAAGAGTGCGGACCCGGAGAGGGTCTACGTTGTAGCGGTTGCCCTGTTCATAAGGAGCAATATGCATGCCGGTAATAACGAGCTCGCCCTTACTGGTGATTTTAGCGTAGCTCTCCTTGATGCTGCATGAGCCCTTACGGATCGATTTGATCTCGGTACCGGTCAGCACTATGCCCGCCTCAAAGCGGTCCTCTATGATGTAATCGTGGAACGCTTTCTTGTTATTCGCGACTATCTTGCGTGATCGTTTTGCCAATTGTTCTCTTTATGCCTCTAAAACCTTTGGATCTTGTTGAACGGGAACAGTCTGACTATTACCTTTCCCTTTATGGTTTCTCTTGCGACATCGCCGACTTCACTGCGCCTCGAATCCACACTGCCCGCACGGTTATCTCCCATGCAGAAGTACTTGCCGTCGGGCACTGTATATGTTTCCCCTTCAGACGGTATCTCAAATGCCGGAGTATATCCGTCCTTCAGGTAGTCCTCGTGATATTCTTCTCCGTTTATATAAAGCTGATTGTCGCTGATCATTATCTGATCGCCCGGGAGTCCTATTACTCGCTTTATAAGGAGCTTGTCTTCACCGGAATCCTCATTTACCAGATCGCTCTGGAAAATAATGATGTCGCCACGTTCAGGATCGTGGTTTCTATACGCCTGCCTGTACATTATCATGTAATCATTCTCATGAAGGGTGTTCTCCATGGAAGTCTGCTTTACTATGGTAGGCCTGATGAAATACAGCACTGCGGCTGCCAGGCATAAAGCGATAAGAATGTCCACTATGAGGCTCTTGATAAAACTGCCGGCTTTCTGGCCTGCAGACGGTTTCTCAGCATGCTCATCAACCGCAGCACCGTTCCAGAAATCCTCGCGGTCTTCTTCATTCATTCCTGTTTTCAGATTACTTGTTTTGTATCTGTCTGATCTCATTTTTACTTCCTTCTAAACTGTTGATTGACTACAGGACACATTTTCTGCCGCCCAACCCATTTAATATCTCTCTGAATCTTGATGGCAGCGGTGCGTCAAAAGCTCTCTCTGCCAGATAACCGAGTTTTTCGGAGTCTGCCGCTGAACTGAGGAACTCGACCCTGTCAGCATGCAGAAGCTGCGTCGACAGACCGAAGCTTTCGGCCACATACCGGTTGACTGCCATTGCTCCACGATCCGCGTACTTGCTGTCTCCGATCAGAGGATGGCCTATGCTCGCAAGGTGAGCCCTTATCTGGTGCGAACGTCCCGTTACAAGTTCTACCTCGCAGAGGGTGGCTTTAAGTCCGTCTCCGAATGTCAGCATCTCAAGCGGACGTACTATTGTCTCTACATTTTTGCCGCCGCTTTCAACTATCCTGACCTTGTTGGCTGCCTCATCCTTCACGAGCGAGCCGCCCAGCCAAAGTTCACCTTTTATCACACCACAGGCGATAGTCATATAGAACTTACGGATATCATCGTCCCTGATCATGCGGTTCAGCTCACGCATCGAAGCCGCTGTCTTTCCGAACAGCACTATTCCGGTCGTGTTGCGGTCGAGCCTGTTGGCGGGTGCCGGCGAGAAAACTTTTTCGTTACGTGGATCATAAGCACCGCTTGCTATGAGGTAGTCCTTTACCTGGTTAGCCAGATGATCCTTTTTTTCATGAGAATCACCGTGAGTCAGCAGACCGTAAGGCTTACTTACCATCAGCACTTCGTCGTCCTCATAAACTATTTTGAAAGTGCGTTTGGTTTTCGCTGCCTTCTCCTGAGACTCCGCGCCAAGCGAGCCCTTGCCGCGCGACAGTTTTTCAAAAAGCTCGTCGGGCAGGTAGAGCGTCAGGACTTCACCTTCATTCAGTATGTACGATTCACTTCTGCGCTTAGCATCGACCTTCACATCCTTGCGGATGATCTTATAGATCTCACTAAGGGATGCTCCCGGGAGGTATTTTCTCAGGAATCTGTCGAGACGGCGTCCGGCGTCGTTCGCGGTGATACGGATTTCTCTCATAACAGCATTTATTCTACCACGCGAGCGGCTCATCCTCAATATTGACAGATTGCAAATGACTCTGCTGCAAACTATAATATTATTAATATACCGTAATTTGCGCAGTTTGTTCTGTCTGACCGGATCATGACGGAATTAGCAATATGATGATAAGGAGAGCAAAATGCTTAACGACTACAATCTTACCATGCTGACGGATTTCTATGAGATCACGATGGCAAACGGGTATTTCAACTCAGACATAAGAGACGCAGAAGCCTGCTTCGATGTGTTCTTCAGACGCGTTCCGGACGGCGGAGGTTTCGCCATCATGGCAGGACTTGAGCAGATCATCGCTTACATGAAGCGTCTCAGTTTCACCGAAGAAGACACGGACTATCTGAGAAGCAAGGGATGCTTCAGCGAGGAATTCCTGCAGTTTCTCAGGGATTTCAAGTTCAAGTGCGATGTTTGGGCAGTGCCGGAAGGTTACCCGATATTCCCGCATGAGCCTGTCATGATAGTCAAGGGACCGCTGATCCAGGCACAGTTCGTAGAGTCTTTCATTCTGATGCAGTTCAACCATCAGAGCCTGATCGCGACAAAGTCCAACCGTATCGTAAGATCCGCTCAGGGCAGACCTGTAATGGAATTCGGTACAAGGCGTGCACACGGAGCTGATGCTGCAGTTTACGGCGCAAGAGCTTCCTACATCGCAGGCTGCGTAGGTACGGCATGCACAATCGCTGACAGAAACCACCACGTTCCGGCCCTCGGAACAATGGCTCACAGCTGGGTACAGAGCTTCGATACAGAGTACGAAGCATTCTACAAATACACTGAACTTTATCCGCAGAATGCGACGCTTCTGATCGACACATACAACGTGCTCAAATCCGGACTTCCAAACGCCATCAAGGTGTTCAAGGAGCTCAAGCCTGAGAAGATGGGCGTACGTATCGATTCGGGAGATATCACATACCTCACCAGAGAGTGCCGCAAGGTGCTCGATGCAGAGGGCCTCACGGACTGCAAGATCGTCATAAGCAACTCGCTCGATGAGTACATCATCAGGGATGTTATTCTCGAAGGTGCTAAGATCGATTCGTTCGGCGTAGGTGAGAGACTCATCACAGCCAGATCTGAACCTGTATTCGGCGGTGTATACAAGCTGTCGGGCATCTGGAAAGAGGGCAAGATGGTGCCGAAAATGAAGATCTCCGAGAACGTAGAGAAGATCACCAACCCTGGCTTCAAGAAGGTCATCAGGTTCTACGGAAATGACACCGGAAAGGCGATTGCGGATCTTATCATGCTGAGAGATGAGCCTATCCCTGACGGAAAGCCGTTCGAGATATTTGATCCTAACGCAGTCTGGAAACGCAAGGTGGTTTATGATTACACGGCAGTAGAACTTCTTGTACCTATCTTCGAGAGGGGCGAGCTGGTCTATAAGGAGCCTGAGATCGATGAGATCAAAGCTACATGCACAGAGCAGGTAGACAAGCTCTGGGGTGAGTTTCTCAGATTTGAGAATCCGCAGACTTACTATGTTGACCTCAGCAAACCGCTCTGGAACCTGAAGCATGATCTGCTTAACAAATACGGCTCATCCAACCTCTAACATAAAATACTGCAGCGGCTCTCCCTGATTCAGAGGGGGCCGCTTATTTTGAATATTAAAAAGAATGACACGGATCCACATATGAAAAAGGGACTGGTACTCGAAGGCGGGGCGATGCGGGGTATGTTCACCTGCGGAGTGCTCGATGTCTTCATGGAGAACGGAATACATTTTGATGGTATTGCAGGCATCTCTGCAGGTGCTACGTTTGGATGCAATTTTAAATCGCACCAGATAGGGAGAGCTATAAGATATAACAAAAGGTACAGCAAGGACTGGCGCTACTGCAGTCTCAGATCGCTCATGCGGACAGGTGATCTGTATGGTGCGGAATTCTGCTATCATACGATTCCGGAGATCTTCGATCCTTTTGACACGGAGACTTTTAAGAATGATCCGACGGAGTTCTATATCGGTGCAACAGATGTAACGACCGGTGAAGTCAGATTCCATAAATGTACGGACGGTGGGGCGGCAGATATAGAGTGGATGAGAGCATCGGCATCGATGCCTGTCGTATCAAATATCGTTTCGGTTGACGGATATAAGATGCTCGACGGGGGCATAGTTTGCTCAGTCCCATATGAATATATGGAACAGCAGGGCTACGACAGGAATGTCATCATACTGACACAGCCGAAGGGTTATCTGAAGAAGAAAAGCCCGGTCGTACCGCTGGTAAAACTGATGCTGAGAAAGTATCCGGCAGTGGGAAAAGCGATGGCTGTCAGACATGACGTATATAATGCACAGATGGAAGAGATCGACCGCAAGGAAGAACGCGGAGAGGCTATGGTCATAAGGCCGCCGGAATCTCTGGGCATAGGAAGGACCGAAAAGGATCCGGATGAGCTGCAGAGGATATATCAGATGGGACGAGATGAAGCTGTCCGCAGACTGGCGGAATTAAGATCATTCCTGGGAGAATAAAAATGGGAAAAGTAAGGATCTACGGCACGATCGGTCCTTCATGCAAAGACAAGGAAATACTGAAGCAGATGTTTCGTGAGGGAATGGATGGAGTAAGGCTCAACCTTTCCCATACTTCGCTTGAAGAAGCTTCAGCTTTGATAGAGAACCTGCACAGTGCAGCCCGCGAATGCGCTGCAAGCCCTGAGCTGCTGATAGATATGCAGGGCCCCGAACTTCGGATCGGATACATGAAAGCATCTGTCAGGCTGACAGAGAACGAGCTGATAGATATCGAGGATATTCCGTTCCCGGCAGCTGTAAAAAAGGCACTCGAAGAAGCAGAACCCGGACAGGAAGTACTGCTGGATGACGGCAAAATACTGCTCAAAACAGCATATTCCTCACATCCGCAGGGAACTGGGCTGCTTGTCGTCCGAGGAGGGCTGCTGGAAAGCAGAAAAAGTGTGGCACTTCCGGGACATGCTTTTCGGACTCCTGCCATGACAGAAAATGACAGGGATCAGCTGAAAAGGGCAAAAGAATACGGTGTAACTGCTGTAATGCAGCCTTTTGTCCGCAGCAGAGAGGATCTTATGGAAGTACGAAGCGCGCTCGATCGATCCGGCTGTAAAGATGTACACCTGCTGGCAAAGATAGAAAACATGGATGGGGTAAGCAGGGTCAGAGAGCTTATCCCGCATTGCGATGAGATAGTTATAGCCCGCGGCGACCTCGGAAATGCCATGGATCTGTGGGAGCTGCCTGCAGTCCAGAAACGCATATCCGCGATATGCCGCGAGGCAGGCAGGGACTTCATGGTAGTGACCCAGATGCTCGATTCAATGATGCACAGACAGGTCCCGACGAGAGCAGAAGTAAGCGATATTTTCAATGCAGTAATTGATGGAGCCTCATCGGTCATGGTCACAGGAGAGACGGCTGCTGGAGACTACCCGGCGCTTGCCATCCGCTATCTGTACAGGACGGTGAAAGAGGCAGAAAAGTTCATAAAGTTGTAGTTCAATAAGTTTGGGCAGAAAGAGAGGTAATGAGTATGCTTCACGAGGTTTGTTTTGATTCGTATAACAAAAGAGACAAAGTGTATGGTTGGGTATATGCTCCGGCTGCACCTCCGGTTGGCATCATACAGTTAGTGCACGGATTCGGTGAACACTCGCGCAGATATCTGCATATGATAGTAGCTTTCATGGACGCAGGTTTCATAGTTGCTGCCGATGACCATGTAGGCCACGGCAAGACTGCCATGGAGAACGACTGCTGGGGCGACTGGGGCGATAAGGGACCTCACACGATGATGGAGGACGAATTCACTTTCACCAAGCTGGTTAAGGAGATGTATCCTGATCTGCCGTACTTCATGTTCGGACACAGCATGGGTTCGTTCATTGCCCGCGACTATATCGCAAAATACGGAGATGAACTTGACGGAGTAACGCTGTGCGGAACTTCCGGCGAATTCCCGGGACTGGATAACAGCATTGATTACATAAAGAAACTCGTCGATGCCGGCAAGGGCAAAGAGGCTGATCCGGATGTCGGCGCTGTTATGATGGGATGGATGTTTGCACGCTGCGACGAGGGCGTTACACTCGGAAACGAGTGGATATGCCATGATGAGTTCGTTCAGAAAGATCACGCTGCAGATCCGTTCGATGCATTCACAAAGCCTACAAGCAACAGATCGTTCCTGGATTTCTGCAGAATGATCGAAGTCATCACCGGTCCTGAATGGGCTGCAAAAGTGCCAAAAGATCTGCCTATATACAACATTGCTGGAGATCAGGACCCTGTAGGACAGTATGGTGCAGGTGTATATCAGGTATCCAACTGGCTGACAGATGCCGGCTGTGACGTAGAGACAATGCTGTATTCGGGTTACAGGCATGAGATCCACAACTATGATGATCTGAAGGATATCGTGGAAGATGGAATCATTGAATTCTTCTACAGCTGCATAATCGATCCGGAAGCCCTCGAATTTCTGGATTAAACCGGCAGTATATTGACACGGAAGAAATAACAATTATAATAATGGAGCGGCAGACAGTTCTGCCGCTCTTCATCACTTGTGGGGGTGTAAAGGTTTCGACAGGTGTGTGGAACAAGGATAAGCGAGCCGTGGCGGTGATCCACGTAAAAAGTACCCGT
>CADCHO010000048.1 GCA_902801255.1 uncultured Eubacteriales bacterium
TTCTCAGCTGTTTAGATTATTATTTGGGTTGAACCGCCGTATGCCGAACGGCACGTACGGTGGTGTGAAAGGGGCTAGAAATTAGCCCCTATTCGATTGAAATTTATAAAAGTTTTTGTTGAAATTGTGATGCGAATTTGTAAAATACACAATATATAGGGTATTATATAATGCAAAAATATAATACGGACCCTTAAGCGGGCCGGAAATGTTATTAGAAAGGTATATCAAAGTTATGAAAAACATTTTTATTGAAGACAGGGAGATACGTCAGCCGAAGCTGATACATGCTCTGATAACATTCGGCGGACTGATCGCCGTGATGGCTGTCGGAATCATCGTATTCGAGGTTGATCCGCATATCCCGATGTTTATCGGAGTAATCATCTCAGCTGTGATGGCTATGTATCTCGGATACAACTGGTCACAGATCGAGAAGATGATGGTAGACGGGATCTCAAAGGCCATGCAGTCCATACTTATTCTGGCTATTGTAGGTATGATGATCGGCGCCTGGCTGATTTCCGGAACCATCCCTACAATGATTTATTACGGACTCAAGCTGCTCAGCCCTAAGATTTTCCTTGTGGCTGCTGTACTTATCTGCTCGATCACTTCGCTGGCCACAGGTACATCATGGGGAACCATGGGTACGATGGGACTGGCTCTCATAGGTATCGGTCAGGGCCTCGGCATGCCGGTTGGCCCGACAGCAGGTGCCGTACTTGCCGGAGCGTATTTCGGCGATAAGCTTTCACCGCTCTCGGATACCACAAACCTCGCACCTGCTATGGCAGGCACAGACGTATTCACACATGTAAAATACATGCTGAAGTCCACAATGGTGGCATATGTGCTCTCGCTGCTGTTTTTCGGAATCTACGGCGTGATGCACGTCACCGGCGGCAATGTGGATACATCGCAGGCGACTATCATCATGGATGGCATAAGCAGTTCCTTCAGGGTAAGCCCTATACTGCTCCTGCCGCCGATCGTCGTAATACTGTCGATCGCGCTCAAGGTGCCGGCTATACCGGGAATAACACTCGGATTCCTTACCGCAGCCGTTATGGCTCCGTTCTCCCAGAGCGGAGTAAGCCTCGGCGGAATACTGGACGTATCCCTCAACGGATTCATGATGGTGAGCGACATTGAATCGCTGAACGACCTGCTCTCAACAGGCGGCCTCATGAACATGGCAAGCTCCATACTCATGACCATGATCGCGATGATGTTCGGAGGTATTATGGAAGGCACCGGACAGCTGGCAGTAATCATCAATGCTGTATCAAGCAGAATCAAGAGCGGAGCCGGCATGGTAGCCGCTACAGAGGCAACCTGTGTGCTCTCGAACGTGGTAATGCCTGAGCAGTACATATCCATTCTGGTTCCGGGAAGAATGTACGCACCGGCTTACAGAGAGAGGGGGATCCATCCGAAGAGCCTGTCGAACGCACTGGAATCTGCAGGAACAGTTACTTCCTGCCTGGTCCCGTGGAATACATGCGGACTGTTCATCGCAAAGACACTCGGAGTTGGCTGGGCAGTATATGCTCCTTGGGCTGTATTCAACTACTCCATGCCGATCATCTGCCTTATCATGGCCTTCATGGGTATAACGGTTACCAGCATGACTAAGGAAGAGCAGGAGAAGGCTGACAGAGGAGAACTCGTATGAAAAACAACAAAAAGGGCAATGCGACAGTATATCTGATCATTATCGCGTTGCTTGCGATCGCGGTAGCTGTCATGTTTATAAAACTCAACTGGAGGCGCTTCAAGGCTGAAGCCAGCTTCGGTTTCACAGTGACCGCAATCGTGATAGCGGTTCTTCTGATACTGTTCCTGATGATCAGATATAACATCAGAAAGGCTAAGAAAGAGAAGGAAAGAGAACAGGCCCGGCTTGAGAGGGAAAGATTCGAGCAGGAGCGCATAGCAGCCGGCGGCAAGCCGAGCACACTGGGAGACGGCAGGTTTGAAGCTGCCGATGTAAGTGAAATCGCCGGCAAGGCGATGGATAAGATCGACGATTTCCTGGAGGGAGGCGAGTGACGAGGTCATGGCTAATATCCTGATAACAGGCGGATCCCGGGGCTTAGGCGCAGAAGCTGTCAGACAGTTTACTGCCGCAGGCCATAAGGTGGTGTTTACTTATCACAAGTCGGAGATAGAAGCAGATCTTCTCAGACAGGAGACGGGCGCGACTCCGGTGAGATGCGATGTGAAGCACCACGACTCGGTAAAAATAGCAGTCGACAAAGCCGTATCGGTTCTCGGGCAGATCGATGTTCTGATCTGCAGCGCCGCGATAGCCGGCTCAGGAACCATAACTGACATGGACATCAGCAGGTGGGAAGAGGTGATAAGTACCGATCTCAGCGGAGTGTTCCACTGCATCAGGTATGTGCTGCCGGCCATGATAAGCCGTAAGAGCGGCTGCATAATCACTGTAGGCCCAAAATGCGGTGAAGCTGGGGAATCATGTGAAGCCGCGTATTCAGCCGCTAAGGCGGGAGTTATAGGCCTTACAAAGGCACTTGCGAAAGAGCTGGAGCCTTCAGGCATAAGGGCCAACTGCATATCACCGGGAATGACAGATACACACGCGGCAAAGGCCATGATGTTCCTCGCGTCAGGCGATGCTGCATGTATCACCGGAGAGGTTTTAAGCGTCAGCGGAAGCCCGGCTGAATAGGCAAAACCACATCTTGTGGCATCAGCAGCAGGCTGACACAATCCTAAAAAATGTAAAGATATCTTTACCTATATATTGTACAAAAATGTAAAGCAGACACTACATATTGTGTCTGCTTTTTTATTTTTTAAAAAATCGGCTTTGTAAAGGCAACTTTACACAAAAAAGTGGAAAGTGGGGTAAAATCTAGCTAACAACCTTTCGATATTTATAGCAACAAGGCTGAAAAGCACTGAAATTTCAACGGAAAGATGTTCTTAGGCACTTACACGAACAAAATAGACGACAAGAACCGGATGGCCGTACCTGCAAAGTTCAGGGACCAGCTGGGCGGTAAGTGCATGCTCACAAAAGGCTTCGATGAATGCCTCTATATCTACACTATGGAGGACTTCGAAGTGATGGCTGCAAAGATAGCGGCACTCCCGCAGTCAGACGCGGACTTCCGTGAGTTCATAAGAGACTTCTTCGGAAATTCAGAACTCTGCGAACTCGACGGACAGGGAAGGATAAAGATCCCGCAGAACCTGAGAGAATACGCTCACATCACCAAGGATCTTGTGACAACGGGAGCCATGAACAAAGTGGAGATCTGGAGCGCAGAGACGAAAGCAGACTTCGACCTGGCAAAGAAGATGAAAGACAGCAGGTTCACTGACAAGCTCAGGGAATTCAGCATATAGAGAGGTTCCACATGGAATTCGAACACGTACCGGTACTGTTTAACGAAGTGATGGAATCCCTGGACATAAAACCGGACGGCATATATGTCGACGGAACCGTGGGAGGGGGAGGACACTCCTCCGGGATATGCCAGAGGCTCACAAAAGGGGGCGTGCTGATAGCAGTCGACAGAGACCGCGAGGCGCTGGCGGCAGCAGAGAAGAGACTCGAAGATTACAGCTGCGAAAAGCGATTCGTACACGCAAACTACAGCGATGTGGACGCGATAGCCGAAGCCGCAGGCAAAAAGGTTCAGGGCATACTGCTCGACCTGGGAGTCAGCTCCTACCAGCTCGACAATCCAGAAAGAGGATTCAGCTATATGCAGGATGCTCCGCTGGATATGAGGATGGACGACTCGGACAGACTCACGGCCTACGACATAGTCAACGGCTACAGCAGGGAAGAGCTCACACGGATGATAAGGGAATACGGCGAAGAACGCTGGGCATCCAGGATAGCCGAATTCATCGTCAGAGACAGAGCTGAGGCGCCGATAGAGTCAACAGGCAGGCTGACAGAGATCATAAAGGCGGCAATTCCCGCCAAGGCAAGGCGCACGGGACCGCATCCGGCAAAGAGAACATTCCAGGCGATAAGGATAGAAGTAAACGACGAACTCGGTCACCTCAGAGAGGCGGTCGAAAAGCTCCCGGACCTTCTTGAGAGCGGCGGAAGGATAGCGATAATAACCTTCCACTCACTGGAGGACAGGATAGTAAAAACGGAGTTCGAGAGAAGGCTCGATCCGTGCACATGCCCTAAGGATTTTCCGGTATGTGTTTGCGGCAAGGTGGCCGATGTAAAAAGGGTAACGAGAAAACCGATAGCACCTTCGGAAGAAGAGACTGAGACAAACCCGAGGGCAAGGAGCGCCAAGCTCAGAGTGCTCGAGAAGCTGTAACACCGATTAGAACCGATAATACACACTTCGAAAAGAGATACGACCATGGAAAGCAGAGCACAGAGAATCAAAGCAGACAGAGTAAGAGCTGACAGAAGAAGCGCAGTCAAATTGCTGACTGTAATAATGATCGGAATATTCGTACTTGTAGGCATGAGATCGTATGCCGCGATCATCCAGCACGAGAACAATATCCTCGAGAGAGAAAACGCATACCTTCAGGCAGAGATCGATTCACTGCAGAGCCAGATAATCGATGAGACCAGGGTTACCAGGATAGAGAAAGTAGCGACACAGCAGTACGGAATGGTATATCCTTCAGCAGCAAACGTCGTGAAGCTGGGCAACGCTGAGTCAGGGGTAAAGAATCTTGCTGCTGCCATAAGGAGTGAAGCCTACAATTAATGCTTAGCACAGATATCTCAGTGCCACTGATCCGGCAACGGTTCGGTGGCTTTTTTAATAAACTTGGTTCTTTCTAAATACAGTATCAGCCTTTAAATTCAAATACCATATGTGGTATAGTATATCCGTATATGTATGCTTAAATGAGGAAGTATGGATACAGGTAAGAAAACAAATAAGAAAAGAGAAAAAATCAGGAGGAAAGCTCTTGAAGACAACAGCAATCTGATCACCTCCAGAAACCGCAAGCGTCTTGCGTTCGGTTTCGGTGTGATCCTTGCGCTTCTTTTTGCGCTTATCTTCCGCATGGGATACTGGCAGATATATAAGTCTGATGAGCTTAAGGTGCTGGCCGCCGACATGCAGAAGGTGGATACCGAGATCGCTCCGGTAAGAGGCCCTATATACGACTCGCGTATGAATACCCTTGCCGAGACGGTGACAGAGTATGAGCTCTATGCCTATACACAGTACATTTATAAGGACGACAGCATCAGCGCAGACGATAAGGCTAAAAGGATACTCAGGCTGGCACATATCACCGGCAAGGACGCTGCAGAGGTAAAGGCACTCCTTGAGGGAGAAGAGAACCTCGTTCTTCTGGGCGAGGGACTAACCAGGCAGCAGGTGGAGGCCGCTGAGAATGAGTTTGCAGGCGATGTGGTCGTAAAGACGCGTGCCGCAAGGTATTATCCGAACGGCGCATTCGCGGCACAGGTGCTTGGAGGAGTAAATAAAGAAAACGTCGGACGCTCCGGCCTCGAATTCGAATACAATTCCACTCTGGCCGGCATAAAGGGAAGAACGGTCAGGACGACCGACAACAACGGCGATACGCTTTCAAACAGCAAAACGAGATACTACAAAGCACAGGACGGTTACGGCATCGTGACTACCATCGATTCCGTTATACAGCACTTTGTGGAAGACGCGCTGGCGACCGGCATGCGCAAGACCGGCGCAGATGCCATCACGTGCATCGTCATGAACCCTAAGACCGGAGATGTCCTTGCCATGGCAACGACGCCTGATTATGACCCGAATGATTCCGATAAGCCTGCAGGCACAAAGGAAAGGGAAGCATTCGAGCAGATGACCGACAAGGAGAAGACTGAGTACCTCAGCAACATGTGGAAGATCACAGCTGTGAGCGATGTCTACGAACCGGGTTCTACGTTCAAGCTGATAGCGGCGGCAGCAGCGATCGATTCGGGAAGCGCCACTATAAATTCGACATATAACTGCACGGGATCCATCAAAGTAAACAATTACTATCTCCACTGCCTGTTCACTCACGGAAAAGAGAATCTGAAGCAGGCGGTAGGAAACTCCTGCAACCCTGCGTTGGCAAAGGTCGCGCTCGATATGGGAGGCGATACCTTCTACAACTACATCGATCTCTTCGGCTTCAACGACCTGACGGGCATTGACCTTCCGGGCGAAGGACTCTCCATAGTCAAGGATCCGTCGAACATGAGCGATGTTGACCTTGCAACGACAGGTTACGGCCAGGGTATAGCGATAACTCCTATACAGGTACTCTGTGCTGTAAACAGCCTGGGCAATAAAGGGATCCTGATGAAGCCTAAGATCGTAGACAAGATAGTCGATACTGACGGCAAGGTGGTAGAGGAGATACCTGACACGGAAGTCAGACAGGTCATCTCCGAAGAGACTGCGGCTGAGATGTGCGACATCATGGAGTACTACGTATCCGATGCAGGCGGTACAACTGCATATATCCCGGGTTACAGGGTAGGAGGTAAGACCGGTACTGCTAACCGTGTAGCAAACAAAAAGTACAGCAATGAGACAAATACATCCTTTGTAGCAATGGCTCCGATGGACGATCCTGTCATATCGATGATCGTTATTGTCTACAGGCCTAGAAAGGTGCAGTACGGTGCGTACACTGCCGGTCCTATAGTCAAGGAGATCACAGAGAAGTCCCTTGAGTATCTGGGCGTAGAGCGCAAGCTCAGCAAGAAAGAAAAGGAAGATGCAAAGAAGAACACGGTAAAGGTTCCTGATGTTACCGGAATGGACAGCAAGGATGCCATCCGCAAGATCCAGAACAGTAAACTTAAATACACAGTGATCCCTGAGGATCACAGCAATCAGTCATTCGTAGTTGTTGACCAGTATCCGAAGGAAGGTACGAGAGTAGAAAAGGATTCGGTCGTATATATCTACAGCGAATGATACCTACAACATAGCGGAGAGTAAAAAGAGCAAATGATCATGAGTCACGGAATAGGAGAATATGCGCTCATAGCGGCAATCGCTTTCGCGGTGTCGATGCTGGTGACAGCGAGAATGATACCGATCCTGAGGCACAGGCAGTTCGGGCAGTTCATAAGGGAAGAAGGACCTCAGGCTCACCTGAGCAAGGCCGGGACCCCAACCATGGGCGGAATAGCTTTTATAATCGGCATTACAGTTGCCATTGTTATAAGCATGTTCATGAAGGGGAGCGATACGACCGGAAAGGTCGCGATCCTTCTCAGCATGTTCGCCTTCGGAGCGATAGGTTTCCTTGATGACTACAACAAGGTGGCCAAGAAGCAGAACGAGGGACTTACTCCAAAGCAGAAACTGGCGCTTCAGGTCGTATTCGGTATCGCGCTTGCCATCTTCATGATGGTAAAAGAGGGAACCACCATGCTGATACCGTTCTTCGGAAAAACAGTCGATTTCGGGATCCTCTATATTCCGTTCGTTGTATTCATAGAGGTGGCCATGGCTAATGCTGTCAATCTCACTGACGGGCTTGACGGCCTGGCAGCGAGCACTTCGTCGATCGTGGCGTGCACGTTCGCCATCGTGGGCATGACCGTGCACGGCGGCAACGAGCCGATGGCCGTTGCCGGCCAGGCCGTATTCGGCGCGCTCATAGGCTTCCTGCTCTACAACCACTATCCGGCAAAGATATTCATGGGAGATACGGGCTCGATGGCAGTTGGCGGAGTGCTTTCGGCAATGGCGGTCGTAGGCCACATGGAATGGCTCCTGCCTATTGCAGGTCTCATTTACGTAATAGAGGCTCTGTCCGTGATCATCCAGGTCACATATTTCAAGAAAACAGGCGGCAAGAGAGTGTTCAGGATGGCACCGATCCATCATCACTTCGAACTCGGCGGCTGGCATGAAACAAAGGTAGTACGCGTATTCTGCTTATTCACCTTTATCTGCTGCGTCATCGCGTTCTTCTCGGTCCGCTGATATCCGCTGATAAATAAACAAGAGGGGCAAATACATGATCAAAAGAGGAATCACTTACAAACAGATACTCAGGGGACGCAGAGTGCTTGTAGTTGGCCTCGGAAAATCCGGTAAAGCTGCGGCAAAGGCTCTGAATGAAGCCGGCGCCGAAGTAACCATCCAGGATTCAAAGACTCCTGATAAACTCGATACGCAGTTCCTTCAGTATATGCAGAATGAAGAGATCAGGTCTTATCTCGGCAGCGTGCCTGAAGACATGACCGCATATGACATGCTTGTACTGAGCCCGGGAGTTCCGACTTCGCTTGATTACATTCAGGAAGCAAGAGAAGCCGGTGCCGAGATCATCGGCGAGCTGGAGCTGGCGTACAGACTCGGAGAAGGCAATTTTGTGGCCATTACAGGCACAAACGGCAAGACTACAACAACTACACTGGTAGGCGAGATTTTCAAGGCTTCAGGGCGAAATTCGGCCGTTGTGGGCAACATAGGCAATCCGGTAGTCACACAGTCAATGGAGAGCACGGATAAAGACTGGCTCATAACGGAGGTATCTTCGTTCCAGCTCGAGACAGCAGTTGATTTCAAGCCTGTTGTTTCGGCTATCCTCAATCTCACACCTGATCACCTGAACAGACACGGCACCATGGAGGCATATGGCGCTGCAAAGGCTCAGATAGCCGCAAACCAGACAGAGGACGAGTTCCTCATCATCAATCTGGACGATAAGCAGGCGTTCGAGCTCTCGAAAAACACCAAGGCAAAGGTGATACCGTTCAGCAGAAAGGAAAAGCCGGACTTCGGAGCATATCTTGACGGTACAAAGATTATCGTAAAGGACCTAAAAGGCACGGAACACTTCATCTGCGACAAGTCAGATCTTCGCATCATCGGTGATCACAACGTAGAAAACGTACTGGCTGCAGCTGCGATATGCTTCTTTGCAGGGATCGGACCGGACGTTATATCTGCGGCTATAAAGGAGTTCCCGGGAGTGGAGCACCGCATCGAGTTCTGCGGAAGAGTCGACGACGTGGATTATTACAATGACTCGAAGGGCACAAACGTTGACGCTGCTGTCATCGCTATCAAGGCTCTCAGGGACGGAATAATCCTCATAGCCGGCGGAGACGGAAAGAGCCAGGATTTCGGAGATCTGGTCAATCACTTTGAGGGAGCTGTAGAAGCGCTCATCCTTCTCGGAAGAGACGCGCCTATCATAGAAGAAGCTGCAAGAAAAGCCGGCTTCACCAATATTTACAACTGCAAGGACATGCCTGAATGTGTGCGCAAGGCGGCAGAACTCGCAAGACCGGGGGAGAAAGTCCTCCTGTCACCTGCATGCGCAAGCTGGGACATGTACGCTAATTTTGAACAAAGAGGCAGACACTTCAAACAATGCATAAACGAGATGCTGAAGTAGAAAAGAAAATGACAAGGGCTGAGAAAGCCGCAACCCGCAGGGCCATCAGGCGCGAAAGACGTGAACAAAAGAACGCCATAGATGAAGCGAGGGACTTCGGACGCGGACTCGGCAGGGTAGTCAGCGGCTACGATTTCGGAGTTGTGGTGCTCGTTATAGTGCTCTCGCTATTCGGAGTCGCGATGGTATTCAGCGCGGGCTATTACCAGACCATCAACACGGCGCATCCGGACCCTACGTACTATCTGTTCAGACAGATGCTTTGGGTCGGCACCGGTCTCTTCGTAATGCTCATAGTCGCAAATATCGACTATCACATATACATGAAAGTCAGTTACCTGATAGTGTTCGTGTCGGTAGCTCTGCTCGTACTCGTAATCCTGACGAGTTCCACCGTCGGCGGAGCTCAGCGAGGCATACGAGGCATCGGCGTAACGCCTAGTGAGTTCTCAAAGGTAGCCATGATCGTGTTCACATCATGCTTCCTTATAAGGAACCCGAGCAACATACGTACGGTCAAGGGACTGTTCGTGCTACTTGCGGTCATGGGCGTTCACTTCTACCTGATCGTAAGACAGCCTAACTTATCCACGGCTATCGTAATCGTGGCCATCATGATAGCGATCATGCTGGTAGCGGGACTGAACTATCTGTTCCTGGCCGTTCCGTTTGCCGGAATAGTAGCGGGTTACATGTACATCATGACAGCCAAGACTCCGGAGCACTGGTATCAGAGAATAACGAGCTTCCGCGATCCGTTCGCGGACTTCCAGGGCAGCGGCTATCAGGTGTCGCAGGGACTGATCGCGCTCGGCAACGGAGGACTCAGGGGACTGGGCTTCGGCCGCAGCATAGCAAAGAATCTGTATCTGCCTGAGCCTCAGAATGACTTCATACTCGCGGTAATTGGCGAGGAGCTCGGATATATCGGATTTGCCATACTGATGCTGGTATACATAGTCCTGCTCTTCAGGATATTCATGGTAGCTCTCAAGGCCAAGGACAGACTCGGTTTCTACCTTGCTACGGGAGTAGGAGTAATGCTCGGACTTCAGGTCATCATCAACGTGGCGGTCGTTACATCCTCGATGCCTGCTACAGGTATCACACTTCCGTTCATCAGCTATGGAGGCACGTCCATCTGGTCATTCATGATAGCCATGGGCATAGTGCTTAATGTGTCCAAAAAACGGGTACCTAAAATAAAAATGAAGAAGAAAGCGGAGGCCGCTGCATGAAGATCGTTCTGACAGGAGGCTGCACGGGCGGCCACATATATCCGGCACTCGCTATAGGCGATAAATTCAGGGCGGAGGATCCGTCGGGCGAGGTCATTTACATCGCCAAGGGCGAGGACCTCGAGAGACAGATAATCCCGGCACATGGCTATGAGCTGCACGAGGTCGATTCCACTTGGTTCGACCGCAGCAATCCGGTGAGGCTTGCGACTACCATCAGAAGGACTCTGAACGGAAGGCGCGATGCCATTAAACTGATGAAAAAGTTCAAGCCTGATGCTGTTATCAGCACAGGAAGTTTCGTGAGCGTACCGGTGGTTCTGGCCGCAAGAAGGCTCAGGATACCCGTTTTTCTGCACGAGCAGAACGGCTTCCCGGGCGTTTCAAACAGGCTCGGCGCACGCAACGCCAAAGCGGTGTTCCTGGGCTTTGAATCCGCGCGTGAGTACTTCAAAAACAAGGACAATGTAATCTACAGCGGCAATCCAGTCAGATCTGATTTTGACGGCAGGGACCGCTCAGCTGACAGAAAGGCACTCGGGATCCCTGAGGACGACTTCGTCATTATGGTATTCGGCGGAAGCCTCGGATCCGAGACCACAAACAGCATAGGCGAGGCGATCGCCAGAGAATATGCCGGCAGGGACGGATACACCGTGGTCTGGGGAACCGGCAGAGAATATTACGACGCAATAAGCAAGCGCCTGGCAGAAGAGGGATTCAGCCCTTCAAACGTCAGGATAAGCGCATATATAAACGACATGCCGGCACAGCTTTCGGCATGCGACCTCACGATAAGCAGGAGTGGTGCTCTTTCAGTCGCAGAGGTCACGATGGCCGGAAGGGCGGCCATATTCATTCCGTCACCGAATGTAACCGCTGATCATCAGTACTACAACGCAAAAGCCGTTGCAGATACCGGCGGAGCGATAATAGTAAGAGAAAACCCGGAAACTGCGGATAAGGTAATGGAAGAGGTCCGCAGGCTAGATGCAGACAGGGAGAAGCTCGAAGCCATGAAGAAGGCCAGCCGCAGCATCGCCCCTGTGGACGCGACAGATATCATATATGACACTGTCGTCCGCACCTGCAAAAGGTAACGTATTTGGAAGAGAAGAAGGAAACTGTTGTACAGAATATAGAAGAAGGCATCGGATCAGAAGTTGAGGAGACGAAACCGGCTGCTGAAAATGTAGTGGATGATGACATCCAGTACACTTTTGTTGTACCAAAAGGGGAGATCTACAGGGATCCGGACCTTGAGCCGTCTGAAACCGACGAACCGGAGCCTGCTGAAAGCACCGACGCGGAAGCGGAGCCGGATGATGCGGAAGCCGAACCTGCCGAACCTGAAAAAACTATCGTTGTAGATCGCAGCAGCTTTACTGAAGAGGTAAATAATGCGCTGGCAGATGCTGCCGAAGAGGATGAGGGATTCTTCTTTGATTCTGACGAAGACTTCTTCGACACATACAAAGCTGCCGATCCGGCAGGAAGGCCTACTCTTGTGGAGCCGCCAGTATATGCCGCGACCGGCTTGCCTGATGAAGACGATTTCATCACATACACGTTCGTAGTTCCGAAGGGCGAGGTATACACTGAGCCTGATCCTGAAGAAGAGCGTGCGGAAAGGGAAGCTGAAAGGCTCAGACAGGCTGTAATGTCCGAAGAGACAAAGGTCATGGAGCGGCAGCACGAGGAAGGTGAGGAGGCCGCAAAAACCCAGTACGGACTCCCGGCCGATCATCCTGAGATGGGCGAGCTGGCCAAGAAGCAGAAGGCCCGCAGGCTTTACAAGAAGAGAAAGAAAAACCGCTTCATAACCCGCTTCTACGTATTTCTGACAATATTGTTTTTCGGTATAGCATGGTTCCTTATATCGAATTCCGGACTGTTCACCATAGATGCGGTAGAGGTGAAGGGCAATTCGCACTACACGGCGGAAGAGATCATCAACATGGGGCATGTTTCAACGGGCCGCAATATTATATATAAAGCCAATATCAAGGAGACGAAAGAATTCCTTGAGAACAACCCGTATATAAGGCATGCCGAGGTAAGGCGCAGACTGCCGTCCACACTTGTGATCAGAGTCGTCGAAAGGGAAGAGCGTTTTGCGTTCAAATATGACGATGACTATCTCGTAATGGATGAGGAAGGCATTCTTCTCAAGAAGAGCAGAAACAAGCCGATGACCACCATCGTCCAGGGAATAGTGGTCAGCAAGATAAAGCTGGGAGAGAAGATCGGCGCTGAAAACAGCAAACGGATGGACATGGTCATTGACCTGATCAAAATGATGATGAAGTCCGATCTGTATTACGTTAGTGTCGACATCTCTTCCGAGAAAAAGATCATGGCGTACATTTATGACACGCTCGTTGTGAAAGCCGACTATGACACTCTCATGACCAATATGGAGAACGGAAGACTCCATCTGGTGCTCGAAAAGTTGTTTGAAGACGGCATCGAAAGGGGCACGATCACATTCGGAGAGGACGGAACGGCATCGTTCATACCGACATTCTAGTTTACAAGTAATTGTGTCTAGTAAAGCAAACGACCCCTAAATGTTGTGTTTTTTGCCAAAAAACTAATGCATTGAGGGTTTTAATATGTTACTATTACAATATATGTTTATAAGTATATTTATTTGAGGAGGACTTCACTATGGAATTCGTTTCCGACTTTGTTTCAGAACCGGACAATGCC
>CADCHO010000049.1 GCA_902801255.1 uncultured Eubacteriales bacterium
AATAACCGCCCGACCTATCCGACACAATGGCCAAGTGTCGGATAGGAACGGCAAAATTTTTTGCACTTCTATTGCTTCTTTATCACACATAAGCAAATGTGCAGGTGTTTAAAGATCAAATAAAAGATACAGCAATTTTGCAAAAGATGCTCGAAGCTTTTAGAAAAGAAGAATCATAATAAATAGCAAAATAATGATTTGTGTGCGATCAGCTTTAAAAGGTTGATCGCTTTTTTAGTTGTAATGATACAGGAAGGGGGTGATTGTATGGCGAGGACAAAGACAGTTGAGGAGCTGCAGGCAGAGCAGGAACGCATTGAAAAGGAGTTGAAGATCAAGACTCAGAAGCTCAAAGCTCTCCAGCAGCAGGAGAAGGAACAGCTACGCAAGGAGCGTACGCATCGTCTCTGCACTCATGGTGCGATGCTTGAACAGTATCTTCCGCCGGAAGAATACAGCGACAAGCAGATTGATGAGTTCTTCAGAACGTTGTTCCAACTCCCGGAAGTAGTAAATATTCTTCAATGGATCAAGGAACAAACTGACGAGCAGCCGGAGACGAGATAAGTCCCTTTCTGTGAAAGGGCGCAATTATACACGCCCCCCAGGGCGTGCCATTGCGTTCTCCGAAGGCTCCTGGCCGGAGAGGCCGACTTCAGGCACTTTGCGTGCCTTCCGTCACAGGGGACGCATCCGCTCCCCTGCGCAGGCATAGCCTGCTACCCCTGGGGTTGACTTGCATCCTGCGATCGTCAGGGCGACCTCAGGAACACAAGTCATGACCGTGTGTTGCTGCATCGTTATTTGCGACAGGCACACGGTCTTTTCTTTTCCGGGCAGTATGGAAAGGAGGCGATGAAAATGCCATGCCCACATTACAAGATAAAGATAAGCAAGAGATCGAAGGGACAGTCTGCTGTCGCTCAGGCTGCGTACCAGTCCGGTGAACGCCTCTTCGATGAACGCAGCAACCGGACGAAATATTACAGCGACAAGCGCGGCATCATCTACACCGAGATCATGCTCCCGGTGAATGCTCCGCCGGAGTACGCTGACCGCAACACACTTTGGAATGCTGTCGAAGCTGTCGAGAACAATTGGAACTCACAGCTTGCCAGAAGATTCGTGATCGCTCTGCCGAAAGAGCTGCCGATGGAGCAGAGAGTCGAGCTGATCAGAGAACACTGTTACGAACAGTTCGTATCCAAAGGAATGATCGCCGACATAGCGGTCCATGATCCGGATCCTCCGAATCACAATCCGCACGCTCATGTCATGCTTACAATTAGGCCGATGGATGAGCACGGAAGATGGATGGAGAAGGCTCACCGTGAGTATGTGCTCGATGAGAACGGCGAACGCATCCGTGATGCGAAAGGCAAGTGGAAGTTCCGTAAGGTTCCGACTGTTGACTGGAACGAGCACAGCAACTGCGAGAAATGGCGGCATGCTTGGGAAGAGATGCAGAACAGTTATCTCGAAGCCGCCGGACGCTCCGAAAGAGTGAACATGAAGTCCTACGCCCGTCAGGGCATCGACAGGATTCCGACCATACACATGGGACCTGCCGTGACTGCGATGGAACGCAGAGGCATCATGACCAACATCGGAAATCTCAACCGCGACATCAAAGCAGCCAACAAACTGATGGATGTTCTCAAGAGAACGATTGTGAGACTGATCGGCTGGCTTGAAGAGATCAGGCGGGCGATAGCTGAGATCGAGATGCAGCCGAAGGAAGTACCGCTCGTTGATCTTCTGATCCAGAGCTTTGAGGAAAGCATCACCGACCGCCGCGGAAGAATGCTCGTTACTCAGAGCGAGGCGGACAACTTCGCAGCAGTCACCAAGTATATGCGTGAGCGTGATGTGCTGACTGTGGAGGATCTTGATACAAGACTCACTGAACTGAGAACCGAGGCTCTTCCGATCAGAGATCAGATAAAGCATCTGAGCAGCAGGATCAGAACGATAGAAAAACTCATTGCGCACGGTGACCGCCGTGCTTCTTTGGATGCTGTTCATAGTGAGTACCTCAACATCCACTGGAAGGGAAAGAAAGAGAAGTTCGCAAGAGAGCACAAGGATGAACTGGAAGCATGGAAACAGTCCGACAGATATATACGTAAGAATCTGCCGGATCAGAAGTACAACGGCGAAGCTCTGAGAGCGGAGCTTTCTTCTCTGACTGCTGAACTTGATTCACTGACCGGGAAGATAAGACCGCATCAGGAAGAAGCGGAGATGCTGAAAGAGATGCGCTCGTATGTTGAGAAGTTGCTGCCGGAGCTTGTGCCGGACGGCGAAGCACTCACACCTGAGCGCAGACAGGAGAAGATCGAAGCAGTTCAGGAGAGACTGGCGAAAGCAAAAGCTGAAGCAGAGAAGCGTGCTGCCGAATATGAAAAGATCAGACAGACCGCAGACAGAAATGACAGAGGGAGGTGATAGTAATGGAGTTGACTCAAGAACAGGAAATGACACTTGCACTTCTGGACCTGACCGAGAAAGGCAAGGCGAAGAACAGTATCGCGAATGCAGAGATGATCCTGTCCTATGATCCGCTTCTGAAAGGAGCGATCCGTTTCAACGAGCTGACACAGCGAGTCGATATCGTAAGGCAGCTCGGATGGGACCGCGGTTCCTTCGGCAAGGCCATCACGGACAACGACCTTTACAACATCCATCTGTACTGCGAAAGGACTTACGGCATCAGTTCCATGAAGCTGATCGAAGAAGCGATCCATATCGTGGCGAACAGGAACAGCTATCATCCGATCAGGGACTTTCTTAACAGTCTGGAATGGGATGGGCAGGAGCGCGTACGTTACGCGCTCCGTCATTTCCTTGGAGCCGATGACAGTAATTACACTTATGAGATCCTGAAGTTCTTCATGCTCGGAGCGATCTCCAGAGTGTTCAGACCGGGGATCAAGTTCGACTATATCATATGCGTAGTCGGTGATCAGGGAGCCGGGAAATCGACTTTCTTCAGGCTTCTTGCAGTTGAAGACGAATGGTTCACGGATGACCTGAAGGATCTGGAAAGCGGCAAGGTCTATGAGAAACTTCAGGGTCATTGGATCATCGAGTTGTCCGAGATGCTTGCCACCAACAATGCCAGGAGCAACGAGGCCATCAAGAGCTTCCTCTCACGACAGAAAGAGATCTACCGCACACCATATGAGCGCTATCCGAAAGACAGACCAAGGCAGTGTGTGTTCGCCGGAACTACGAACAAGATCAGCTTCCTCCCCAGTGACAGGACCGGGAACAGACGGTTCCTGCCGATCGCATGCAATGAAAGCGAGGCTGAGGTGTTCATTCTGGACAATGAGAATTATTCCAGAGAATATATCCGCCAGATGTGGGCCGAGGTCATGGAGATCTGGCGCAGAGGCAAGGTAAGCCTGAAGCTCTCACCGGAGATAGAGGCTGAAGTAAGACAGAGGCAGCGGATGTTCATGCAGGAGGATGTTGATGCCGGACTGATCCTGTCATTCATGCAGGACTTTCCCGGAGATAAGGTCTGCTCAAAGATGCTTTTCCGGGAAGCACTTCACAATGAGTACTCGCAGCCGCAGAGGTGGCAGACGAACGAGATCAATGACATCATGAATCAGCTGATCCGCGATGGGACACTGGAGGGGTGGCGGTACTTCGACAGCCCGCGCCGATTTGGCTCTGACTATGGTACTCAGAAAGGCTGGGAGCGTATCGCAGATGTCAACGAAGGGATGTCAACGGAATGTGGTTTTTCACAGATGACCACAGTCGAGGACATCCCTTTTTGATTTCTGCAGCTCTGTTGACATGGTTCGTTGACGCTTCGTTGACATATAACTACTGCCCGAAAAGGACTGAACACCTTGTTTTTCGGCGGGTAGTAATACGTATGTCAACGAAAAACGTCAACGAGGGTTAAAAAAGTATTTCGGATGAAAAAGGCAGTC
This sequence comes from uncultured Eubacteriales bacterium, assembly GCA_902801255.1. Taxonomy (GTDB): domain Bacteria; phylum Bacillota; class Clostridia; order Peptostreptococcales; family Anaerovoracaceae; genus Crickella. The sequence goes on from CADCHO010000049.1 coordinate 3,954, forward strand.
AGAAAACGAAGAAAGTGTTTAGGTGTTCGTTGACGTTAACGTTGACAAAGTGATTCTGAAAGAGGAGTGGCAGAGCTTACAGATATCTGCCACTCTATCGGTCTAACAGATTACAATGGAGCAATTCTTTTGAAACTTTTATAAGGCTGTGATGGTATTATTAATAGGGCAATAAATTGTAAATAATTACCAACTCTTCTATAATGATAATCAAAGGAAAAATACAACATTACAAGCGTAATATTACATCAACTCGGTTTAAAGGGAGCCTTTAGGAGGGAATATGTGGCAGGATAAGAAGTATCAATTTATCACATGGAATATGATGGTTATTATTCAAAAAAATAATTGTATGTTAGCAAATCTGGGAGAGTAAGACTTGAGTATTAGTCCTGCAACAATAATAGAAAAAGTCGAGGAAATCCTGTCAGAGGAAAATAATCGGGAAAGGCGGAGGTGATTTTCGCGTGCGAGGACGGTATGGAAGTCGGATTTGCGCTGTTTTTCCACCATTTTTCAACATTCCTCGGTCGCGCTGGGATATATCTGGAGGATCTATTTGTGCTGCCGGAATACCGCGGGAAAGGATATGGCAAGGCTTTGCTTAAAAGACTGGCGGAAATAACCGTTGAGAGAGGGTGCGGCAGACTGGAGTGGGCGTGCCTGGACTGGAACCAGCCAAGTATCGTCTACCTTTCACTCGGAGCTGCACAGATGGACGAATGGACGACATACAGGCTGACAGGAGATACATTGGAGCTTTAAAAGGGGGACAGTCCCCGGAAGGGGTGACTAACTTATGAAGGAATATACTCTGATTAATAATGATAAGACGTTCGCTTTTTCGGCGGAGAATCCTACGGGGGCGCGAGGCGGTGGGTCCCGTGGAGGTGACTGTACGAAGCTTTCACCGACGGTTACGATCCATGCCGGAGAGACAGTCACACTTGCTGAGGTAGAGGGTTCCGGCCTGATCCAGAACATGTGGTTCACCGGATATGTTGGACACAGCTTTATTTTGCGTATCTATTGGGATGGACAGGAGCATCCGTCGGTCGAAGCGCCACTTTCGGCTTTTTTCGGCTGCGCCTATGACGAGAATTTCGCAGATAGGGATGGCAGATATCCGGTGCTCAACTCGGCTGTTATGCTGGTTGCTCCGGGCAGAGGGTACAACTGCTTCTTTGAGATGCCTTTCAGAAAGCACTGCCGCATTACCATGGAGAACCGCAGCGATAAAGACGAGGACCTGTACTACATCATCACAGGATGCAGGCGCGACATGCCTGACAACATAGCGTATTTCCACGCATCGTACAGGCAGGAGCATCCGGTGGTTAAAGGAAGAAGCTACACGATCATCGATGGCATCAAGGGAAAAGGGCAGTTCCTTGGCGTGACTCTTGCGGCCGGTATGAACGGAAACAATACTTGCTGGGTCGAGGGCGAGGCAAAGATGTATATCGATGATGACGAATACCCGTCTATCAACTATACAGGGACCGAGGATTACTTCACGGGCTCATACGCATTCGGCAACGACATTTATATAAAGCAGTACCAGACGTTCAGCGGGCATTACAGCGGGATGTATGCGATTTTTGGCGATAACCGCGAGAACTATAACGGGCAGCAGAGGTTCCTGCTCTACAGGTTCCATGTGCCTGACCCGATCCATTTCGAGGACTCGTTCAGAATGACTATAGACAATCTCGGCTGGATCGGTCCGAGATATGACGATTATACAAGTGTTGCATATTGGTATCAGTCATTGCCGTCAGCCAGACTCAAGGACCTGCCGGCAGATGATGAGATGTGCATGAGATAGGGGAGAAGATGGGGACAGTCCGTGCGTCCAGAGAGGGCGCTTTAGATAATGGGTGGGAATCCCATCCGGAAGGAGAATAACCAACTCACCGGTAGCGAGTCTTGGAGCCGAAGCGGTAACGTTAGGTTTAAGCGTAGACAGCAAGGTGGCAGGGACGGCTATTGAGCACCGAAATCCCCAATTCGCAGGACGATGTCGTGGACTGGGCAGAAGTCAACATATACATGACCGATTTGGTGAGGGCATGTATACTGCGGCGGTGTCGGTCTGGAACCGTTCATGTCACACAATTATAAAGCGTTGACTGGAGAGAGCCTGTAAGCTCCATATCTGCCCATTATAGTGTGTAGGGCCTAATGTATAAGTGGTATGCCGAATCAACCCAAACGGAAGTGAGGCAAATGGTTTGCAGGCAGTCGGATGGCCGAATAGTACCGATGAAGGTGGGAAGCCCGAAAGGTATAACCACTGGAGGGAAGTCGAGAACGAGGAAGAATCCTCACTTCCTCAGCCATGCGGAACAAACTTAAAGGGGAAACATTAGCTACACACAGATGGTAGATAACTGATGGAAACGAAACTGGAGAGAATAACACAGCTATCTAAAGAAAACCCGGAAATGGTCTTTACGTCCATAGGGCATCTCATAAACACTGACATGTTAAGAGACTGCCACAGGGAAATGGACGGGAAGAAAGCCGTAGGCATCGATGGAGTCACCAAAGATGACTACGAGGAGAATCTGGAAGAGAACCTGACAGACCTGATGGACAGGATGAAGCGCAAAGCATACCATCCGAAGCCGGCAAGGCGTGTCGAGATTCCAAAGGACAACGGAAAGACAAGACCGCTCAGCATCTACTGTTATGAGGATAAGCTCGTGCAGGAAGCGCTGAGACGAGTACTGGAAGCCGTGTTCGAGCCTCAATTCTATGATGAGATGATGGGATTCCGACCTAACAGGGGATGCCACGAAGCGCTGAGACTACTGAACTACCAGCTGGTAAGAGAGAAGACCAGTTGGTTAATCGACGCAGATATCAAAGGATTCTTCGACAACATAGACCATGACTGGATGATGAAGTTCGTAGGAGCACGAATAAAAGACCCAAGAGTACTGAGGCTGGTCAGAGTCATGCTGAAAGCCGGAGTAGTGAAAGATATGGGAGGATTCGAGCCGACAGAACAAGGATCCGGCCAAGGATCGGTCTGTTCTCCGATACTCGCGAACATATATATGCACTACGTCCTGCTTTGGTGGTTCCATGAACGTGTACTGCCGACACTAAAGGGGTACGCAGGCATTGTGAACTACGCAGACGATTTTGTAGTCTGCTTCCAGTACAAATGGGAAGCAGAACGCTTCTATGAACGACTGAAACGTAGAATGGCGAACTTTGGCCTAAGTCTTGCGGAAGACAAATGCAGGCTCATCGAATTCGGAAGATTCGCGATAAGCAATCGAAGAGACCGAGGAGAGGGAAAGCCTGAGACATTCGACTTCCTGGGCTTCACACACATCTGTTCAAAATCAAAGAACGGAGGGTTCAGAGTTCGGAGGAAAACAAGCCGAAAGAAACTGGCAAAGAAGGGCAAGGAAATGCACCACAAGATCGGAATGATGAGAGCAGAAAAGACCGCAAACATCATAAAATGGGTCAACCAGGTACTCGTCGGCTACTACCGTTATTACGGCGTTTATGGGAATTACCCAAGTGTGATGCAGTTCAGATGGAACGTACTGAAAAGCCTGTACTACTGGCTCAACAGACGAAGCCAAACGAAGAGCTATACATACGAGGGATTCTCACACATGATAGACAAAGGGCACCCAATAGCACGCCCGAAAGCCTATTATGTATACATTTAGATAGATGAGTCAAGTAATTCCGTAGGGAGCCGGATGCGGAAAAGCCGCACGTCCGGTTCTGAGAGGGGCTCGGGAGAGAAATCTCCCTTGTCTACTTACCCCGGAAGGGGAGACTAACTCAGCGGCTTTCAGCGGATTCTTGCAATTGATACTGCTCATCTACAGTGGTACTCTGCAAATCAGCAGAGGGGGGAGTATGGCAAGAAAAAATCGTGCATGGTATCCGGGTGCAATTTATCATGTGATGAATCGTGGAAACCGGAAGGCGCTCATTTTCAAGGAAAAAGGTGATTATCAACATTTCCTGGAACAGGTCAGGGATCCTTGGCTCGCTGCATGGATCGCGGGCACGCTATATGCCGCAACTGACGAGCTCCACCAGCTATTTGTGGAGGGACGCAGCTGTGAGTTTCGGGACGTATGCATCGACTCAGCGGGGGTCGTGCTTGGGATCACAATAGCCGCGATCGCGAATGCGATAAGATCCAGAAAACGGTCAGATAGAAAGGGGACAATATGCTGACGTTCAGATTTGCAACGGAGGACGACTGTGCGCTGATACTGAGATTCATCAAGGCATTGGCTGAATATGAGAAGATGGCGGACCAGGTGGTGGCGACAGAGGAGCTGCTACGGGAATGGATATTTGAGAAGGGCAAAGATGCATGCTTTCTTAGAGAAATTCTCTCAATGTGAAGTTTATGTTAGACCTATTTTGAAACAGTATTATTGTGATATAGGTGAGGAAAAAGAAGATGATGAGATAGCATTGGTATCTAAAGATATCAAGGATGCGTGTGATGAAAATGGGATTTACTTTGTTGACAAAAGAATTGTAACGAGGATATTTGGTGCTGAGGATGCTGTTAATAGAAGTTCGTGTCGTTGGTTAAGAAATAAGATTACACATGAGCTTATGAGGAGAGCCGTGAAGGAAGTATGCACAAGGTCAGACGAGTTGATTTCAGATATGAATCAATTCATCGAACAGATCAAAGAACAGCAGTAGAGAAATATCGCATAGAGAAACTCAACAAATAGATGGATTTCCCCAGAAAGGCAGCTTATAATTACGGCTGCCTTTTTGTTTTCCCTTGACAGACATGGTTCCATAATCATTTTTCTATGAATTACATATAGTACTTTTAACGAAGGCATATAGGGCAGCTACAATGGCTGCCTTTTATGATGCCCGAAAACGAAAGGAGAAGAAAAGTGGCAGAGAATAGTATTACTTGTGAGATTGTAGAGTCTATCGCAGTGCTCTCGGAGAATGAAAAAGGTTATACCAAAGAGATCAATCTGGTCAGCTGGAACGGGGCTGATCCGAAGTATGACATTCGCAACTGGCATCCGGGCAGAGAAAGATGTGGCAAGGGGATTACCCTGAGCGAAGAAGAAGCTCATGCACTTATGGATGCACTGAAGGAGGTGTTTGGAGATGACGAATAGGATCGAAGAAAAGAGAAACGGATTTGAAGAGAAGATCGGTAAAACGGTCTTTTTTCTTGAAGCGAAATCCGCGGATGAAGCAAAAGGGAAGCCTGAAGAAATCCTGAAAAAGCTGATAATAAATGAGCTTTTGAGCGAAGATCAGGCGCTTTCTGCCTAGAAAATGCGGCTGCAGCCATGTGTTCTGATGGTTGCAGCCGTATGCATCAACTTTAGAGGTTATACAAAAAAGGGGCTTGACAAAAGCTCTCCGAAGGGAGAGATATTAAGAGACACAGGATACCTTTTGATGAAGAAAGGCTATAAGGTCAGAGTCCTCGATCTCATAGATATGCAAAGAAGCCACTGTTACAATCCCTTCGTTTATCTCAGAGATGATAATGACGTTCAGAGACTTGTAACCAATATGTTCAAAGCGACAACACCGAAGGGCGCTACCAGCTCAGACCCATTCTGGGATACCGCTGCACAGATGCTTCTCCTGGCTCTTATCTTCTATCTGAAGTATGAGGCTCCTGAAGACGAGCAGAACTTCGCGATGGTGATGGAGATGCTGAGAGCCGCTCTCGATACACTTTTCTATGACCTAAGGAAGACGGATCCGGATCACATAGCATTGAAGTATTATGATGCTTATCACTCAGGCTCGGGTAAGACACTCAAGTCGATCCAGATCACACTTGCTGCAAGACTCGAGAAGTTCAACCTTGAAAGTGTTGCGGGTCTCACCATAACCGATGAGCTCGACCTTTGGAAACTTGGAGAAGAAAAAACAGCACTCTTTGCCATCATCCCGGACAATGACACTTCATTCAACTTTCTTGTCAGCCTGTTATACACGCAGCTGTTCCAGCAGCTTTTTGAAGTAGCTGA
>CADCHO010000050.1 GCA_902801255.1 uncultured Eubacteriales bacterium
TGTAAGAGCAACAGAGACCATGTTCATCTCCATCGTCATGAAGTCGAAATGAACGATAGCATTGACGATATAGAAAATGCTTCCGACGATCACTGCTCCAAGCACATCGATTATGAGATATACAAAAGCCGTTCTCTTTCCGTTGACGCTGGCTCCAAGAGCGCTGAGCATTACCGGAACCGAAGCTCCGATGCCGATACCCATAAGGATAGGGAAGGCCATGTCAAATTCCAATGCGCCTGTCCCTGCGAGAGCCTGGAGAATACCGACAGCAGCGCTGGCACTCTGGATGACCGCCGTAACCAGTACACCTATCAGTACTCCGAGCACAGGATTGCTGAAGCTCGTCATCATATCTATGAACTTAGGGTCCGTTCTCAGCGGAACGATGGCTCCGGACATCATGCTCATGCCGTACATGAGGACAGCAAAGCCCAGCATGATACCTCCGATGTTCTTGTGCGCGGCTTTCTTTCCGAACATCCAGAGCAGTATACCTATAAGGGCTACCACGCCCGTCAGCACCTCCGTACTGAACAGCGAGGCTACTCCTCCCCCTCCGCCTAAGCTGTTGAGGGCAAGTATCCAGCCAGTGATGGACGTACCGAGAATCGCTCCGAGCACTATGCCGATCGCCTGTTTCACCTGCATCATGCCGGAGTTTACGAAACCGACGACCATTACAGATGTGGCAGATGATGACTGGATAGCTGCTGTTACTCCTGTTCCGAGCAGGATTCCTTTTATAGGATTTCCCGCAAGCTTATACAGGATCATTTCCATTTTGCTTCCCGCTACCTTCTTGAGCGAGTCACCCATGACCGACATTCCGAAGAGGAACATCGCCACGCCGCCTAATAAGGAGATTATGTTAGTTGCATCCATATAACCTGGCTCCTTTCTCCCATCCCCTTGTTAAAAAAAGAGACTCATACCGAAAAAAACATCGGTAAAAGTCTCGCTACTTCGAACATATCCCGGGGTTAATTTACCCGTACTGACGAAATATGTTACGCATTTCTGCGCAAGCTACTCCCTATTTAACCAATTTAAATATCACACAAAATGTGCTGTAAAGTCAACACTTTAATAATATACAAGACATGAAAATATGTGATCTGTAAAGGCTTCTGGGTCTTCAGGCTTCGAACTTTTCAGCTACTTTCTTCAGAAGGTCTCTGATCTCAAGATGCTGCGGGCATACCGCCTCGCACATGCCGCATTCTATGCAGTCGCCCGGCTTTCCGCTTCCGTGCTCAATGATGAATTCGTATGTCTCCCACGGATTGTTCTTTCCGAAGAGGACCTTGCTGTTATAACTCGAGAAGAGTTTAGGTATCTTTATCTCCATCGGGCAGTGGTTTTCTTCGATGCAGTACCTGCACTGTGTGCAAGGGATGGCTCCCAGTGAGCCGAACACCTCTGCGACCTTATTGACAGCCTCGCGTTCCCTGTCGCTGAGAGGAGCGAAGTCCCCGTCGCAGCAGCTGAACGTCTTCAGGTTGTCTTCCATCTGCTCCATGTTGCTCATGCCCGACAGCACCATTTCCATGCCGTCGAATCCCGCAGCGAACCTGAGGGCATAGCCCGCGTTGCTGCAGTCAGAACCCGTCTCAGTTCTTAGATCGTCGAACACCTTCTGAGCTTCATCAGGCAGATTGACGAGGTTTCCGCCTCTTACAGGCTCCATTACGAGCACAGGCTTGTTATGCTTTCGGCAGACTTCATATACCTTGCGGCTCTCTACGGAAACACTCTCATAGTCGAGATAGTTGAACTGTATCTGGACTATCTCTACATCAGGATATTCCGTAAGTATGCGGTCGAGCACTTCCGCCTTGTCGTGGAAAGAGATTCCCACGTGGTGCACCTTTCCTTCAGCTTTCAGGTCGAATGCTGTCTCGTACGCGCGGCACTTTTTGAAGAACTCAAAGTTATTAGCGTTCTGTGCGTGCATCAGAAGAAAGTCGAAATACTCAACTCCGCATGTCTCCAGCTGAAGATCTATAAGCGGCCTGATATCCTCTTCCGACTTGAAATATTCGTCAGTCAGTTTGTCAGTCAGAACGTACTCGCTGCGGTCATGTCTCGAAGTAAGGCACTCCCTTACAGCGATCTCGCTCAGTCCGTCGTGATATCCATGCGCGGTATCGAAATAGTTGAACCCCATTTCGAGGAAGCGGTCCACCATTCTGCATACCTGTTCGTTGTCGATCTTATCGTCGATCATCGGCAGTCTCATCATGCCGAATGCGAGATGCTTTTTATTCTCCTTGAAAGCTCTGTTTGCCATTCTTTCTCCCCTTTCAATCAGATCGCGTGTGCTGCCCTGATGCTCTTCATCACTTCGTTTTCTTCTTCTGTTTCTCTGTTCCATTCAGGGTCGTAAAACAGGTTGAGCCTGAGATCATTTGAGATCTCCCTCAGGAGTTTGCAGCCCGCGATGCTGTTTCCCTGCGTATCAAGCGCAGGCCCGAAGACTCCTATTCCGGCTCGCTTGTCAGAGACCGACAGAAGGCCCCCGCCGACTCCGGACTTTGTAGGAATGCCTACCTTGATCGCAAAAGTTCCTGATCCGTCATACATGCCGCAGGTAAGCATCAGTGTTTTAGCTATGCGTGCGGTACGCGACGACATGAATCTTTTTCCGGTCTCCTCGCAGACACCGTCATTTGCCAGTATCACTCCCAGGTTGGAGAGCGAATCCGCCGTAGCGCTCATGGAGCACATTTTTGTATAGAACCTCAGAGTATCCTCAACGTCCTTTTTCAGAATACCCTTGCTCTGAAGGAGAAACGCTATGGAGCGGTTCCGCGAGCAGGTCTTCATCTCCGACTGATAAACCACCTCATCCAGCACTATTTCCGGATCTGAGCATATGCTTCTGGTAAATCTCAGTATGTCCTGGAACGACAGCTCCGGCAGCAGCAGTCCGCAGAGCGCGAGCCCTCCCGAGTTGATAAGAGGGTTGTACGGCTTGGAATTGCTTACATCGAGCTCCACCAGCGAGTCGAAGGCTTCACCCGAAGGTTCCATGCCCACCTTGCTGAACACCGCCTTGCGTCCGCATAACTCAAGGGCCACTATCAGCATTATGACCTTGCACACAGACTGCATGGTGAATCTGACATCGTAATCGCCCATGCTGATTTTTTCGCCCCTGATCGGATTTATTACTATTCCGAGCTGGTGAGGATCTACCTTGCCCAGTTCAGGTATGTATGTGGCTACCTTGCCCTTAGGAATCTCTTCTCTTGCAAGATCCATGCCTCTTTTTATTATCTCTATTGCCTTGGATCTTTCCTGCAGCTTGTATTGCTTGTCTATTACCAGCTGTTCTTTATGGCTGTTGCTGTTCATCTCATCCATGTTCCGTCCCCCTTTTCTCCTATTTTACCCCGATTTCGTGTCCTTGTGATATATATTTTGCGCGATTCCATACGCTCTGCACTTCAGGACTCATCTCATGGGATGAGGATCTGAGCACGCAGATGTCCCGGTACATGGTCGAATCTGCGAAAGGTATGCGTCTGACGTTGAAGCTGTCAAGGATCGGAAGGATCGGCATAATAGCCACCCCGGCGCCTGTGGACACCGATGCCGCGATCGAGCTGTACTCGTCCGCTTCGATTATTGTATTCGGTTCAAACTCCGCCTTTCTGAACTCCTTTTCGAGCTGATGATATGTAAGTGTCTCGTGGTTCAGCGATATGAAGTACTCTCCGGCTATATCCGACAGAGTGACTGACTCGGCGTCTGCGAGGCGGTGTGTTGCAGGAACTATCAGGTAAAGCTCCTGGCGGTAGATCGGGATGTAGTCGATCGAAGCGAGATCGGGCTTCCCGGCGATAAGAAGATCGAGCGATCCGTTCAGAAGCTGCTCTACGAGCTCTCCCGCCTTTCCCTGGCGGAAACGGAACGCGATCTGCTCACTTCCATGATGCCTGTAAAAACTGTTTACGAATTCGGGCAGGGCAGAAAAACTTACGCTGTAGATATATCCCAGGCTGATGCCTCCCGAGGTAGGGACTTTCATCTCTCTCAGGCGTTCAGTACCCTCGGAGAGCTCAGCGAGGGCTCTCTTTGCATATGGCAGAAATTCCTCGCCATACTTTGTAAGAGTCACTTTTTTGCCGTTCTTCTTGAACAGCGGAACTCCCAGCTCCTGCTCGAGCTTGCTTATCGCATAGCTCAGGCTTGGCTGCGATATATAAAGGAGTCGCGATGCGCGAGTGTAGTGGAGCACCTCGGCCGTAACACAAAAGTATCTGAGCTCCTGAAGCGTCATTATCGGTCCTCCCTTCCATCAATGAAAATATCTGCGCTGAGCACATGCCATCTGTCCAGCAGAAATGCCAGCGCGAGCATGTCCGCGCTGCCTCCCGGCGACAGCCTGCGGCTTATGAGATCTCTGTCCAGCGCATTCAGCGCTTCGACGCGTTTTTCAGCAGGCATCCCGGATATGCATGCAGACGCATGCATTACATGATCCAGGCCCTCCCTGCCTCCGCGATGAAGCAGATTAGTGTCTTCGAGCGAAGCCATGGAGTCGCAGAGCGCAAGCGCCGCGGGCTCATCACAGCCGCTGTCTCTATAAAAAATGAGACGCTCCATGCAGTACAGTGCATCAGGGAACCCGGCTGCGGCTTCCCCCGTAGCGCCTCTGGCACCATATGTTCTGTATACCGCCCCTCCGTTGGTGACCGGAGCGGCAAGCGTTTCTTTGAGCCTGATTTCAGCATCCTCACGGGCGAGATCAGCCGCGCGGCTTGTGCACGAACCTCCTTCAATAAGGCATCTGCCCATACCGGCGAGCAGCAGACCCATCGAATATATAAGGCCTTTGTGGGTATTGACGCCGCCCGTGGCAGCAAACATCTCCGCTTCGGCTCTTATTCCGCGCTCGCGCAGCAAAGCGATGCCGCAGCGGTCCATTCCCAGGAGAGCGGCGTCCTCAAAATAAGGAGCGAGCGCATCAGCGCTTTTTTCAAATAAAGGAACGTCCATGTCTGTATGGGCGCCGTTATTGTTCATATCCACAAGGCCCGGCTTCGGAGTCGTATACAGCTCATCCAGGAGGGAGTCGTGCGCGGCTTCAGCCAGCCTTCTTGCGCAGAATCCCCTGAGAAGATCAGCTGTTGCCCTTTTCACTTCCTCAAGGCCGTGTCTCCTGCTCCTCGCGCACTCCGCAGCAAGGGAATCACAGATAAGGCAGCGCCTGCCTTCCGCCCTTGAGAGTTTGCTACCGCCCGGCATGATCACATCGAAGTCATACAGCCTCGCTGCTGGGAATGAGTCCTCCACCTCTTCGAGCATCGCTTTCACCCGGGTTCCCTCTTCATCGAGCAGCCAGAACGCCTCGCTTCCGGTAACTTCATCAAGAGAAAGCTCCTTCAGGATACTGAACCCGAGGGATCTCAACTCTTCCGTGCCGGCATCAAAAAGCATGCGCGTCATTGGGGTGCGCTTAACATCACCTGCGATGTTCATTGTAAGGCAAACGAGGCACTTATCCGGTCCGGCGCCTTCAAGCATCTTATTCTGTATCGCGACCCGCCTTTCGCGGGCCTCTAGCATCTGTCCAAGATCAACGCTGTATGACTTCATAGGTGCTTTCAGGTACCATCTCCCTGATTTTCTCAAATTCACCGTCTTTTATAAGGCTTCTCACCTTGCCTGCGCTGATCTCCGACAGGCGCGGGATCTCTTCGAAAGCGATCCCGTTCGCAGGCAGAAGCTCCTTCATGCGCTCGTTATAGGCGCGCGTGACAGGCGAGAAAGGCTCCTCTCCGGCAAACCGTACGCTTATATTCAATGCAGGAGCTATGCGCCTGCAGAACAGCTCTATGTCGAGATCTGACTTCACCAGGTCGGCGCGGGACTCGTCCCTTATGAAATACGCGGGAAACGTTGCACGGGATATCAGATACAGGTCGCTTTCAAATACGTGACAGTTCTCTATGTCTGCGGTTCCCTTTCTGATCATCCCGAGCCGCTCTTCCGGGCTGAACATCGAGCCCTTCTCGGATACAGCGAAAACATACAGGTTATCGCAGTGCGAGGCAGCATATTCGATCAGGTGGCGGTGACCCAGCGTGAACGGATCGCAGTTGCAGACCACAGCTCCGCATACTCCGTCATACTTCGGAATTGATTCCAGAAAGCTTTCCAGACCGTCCCTTCTATTCTCCAGCAGAACGGCATCCGGCGTTTCTATCACCGTATGGAACCCCATGGACCTGAACATGCGCAGGTTCTCCGGTTTTGTGCACAGGAAGAGCCTGTGGATGCCTCTGGCGTACGCTTCGGCTATCAGAGAGGAAAGGACAGCAGCCATCGCGCCCTGGCCTTCCGCGTCAGAGTCGACAGCAAGCTGCTTTAGCGTATGCCCCGCCAGAGCACCGCACGCTATAAGTTCGTCATCTTCAGTCATAAGCGCAACGATATCCGCATCACCCTCGTCACGCAGACCGCACGACTCAAGAAGACGCAGATATTCCTTATGCTGCCGTTCAGACAGGGGAGTGTTGTAAATCGAAATTCCCATTCTTGCTATATGTTCCTGAAATTAGCAGATATTCTAATACTTAAATAAATATGGGTCTAATAACACCCTCGGCGGGTGACTCGAGGACGCCGGCACTTAGCGACTGGCAAGCCGCAGGCGCAGACAAAGCTTAGTACCGCTGTGTCCGAATGTCAGCGAGAGCGTGCCCGACGGGGGTCGTTATTAAACCCATATCCCGTATTTAGTACTATTTGATATTATCGAAGTAAGGTTTAGAGTTTTTTCTCAAGGCGCTCGCGGATAGCTGCGATGAAGTCCTTTGTGAGAACAGCCTTAGCTTCCATGCCGTCAACGAGACCGACCAGGTCCTTGGTCATGATGCCGTCGTTGAGCGTATCGATGCATGCCTCCTCGAGCTTGTCACCAAATGCCTGCAGGTCTTCGAGTCCGTCCATCTCACCGCGCTTTCTGAGCGCGCCGCTCCATGCGAAAATCGTGGCCATAGGGTTCGTGGAAGTCTCCTCGCCGTTGAGGTATTTGTAGTAGTGACGTGTTACCGTGCCGTGTGCCGCCTCGTACTCGAACTTGCCGTCAGGGCTGCAGAGCACGGAAGTCATCATAGCGAGCGAACCGAACGCTGTGGATACCATGTCACTCATTACGTCTCCGTCATAGTTCTTGAGAGCCCAGATGAAGCCGCCCTCGCTGCGGATAACACGCGCGATCGCGTCGTCGATCAGTGTGTAGAAATATGTGAGGCCGAGTTCCTCGAACTTCTCCTTATAGCACTCGTCATATACGCTCTGGAAAACGTTGCGGAAGTGCATGTCGTACTTCTTGGAGATGGTGTCCTTTGCGGAGAACCAGAGGTCCTGCTTTGTCTCGATCGCGTACTTGAAGCACGAGTGAGCGAACGATTCGATCGAAGTATCTTTGTTGTAGATACTCTGAAGAATACCAGGGCACTCGAAATCATAGACTGTCTCGCGGTACTCAGCTCCGTTCTCTCCGGTAAATACGAGCTCTGCCTTTCCCTTCTCAGGAACGCGGTATTCTGTTCCCTTGTAGAGGTCGCCGTAAGCGTGACGCGCTACAGTGATAGGCTTCTTCCAGTTGCGCACTACAGGCTTGATGCCGTCTATTGTGATAGGCGCGCGGAATACGGTGCCGTCGAGTATCGCACGGATGGTGCCGTTAGGGCTCTTCCACATCTCGTGCAGGTTATACTCGGTCATACGCTGGGCATTCGGTGTGATGGTGGCGCACTTTACGCCTACGCCGTACTTCTTGATCGCTTCTCCCGCGTCTTTTGTGATCTGATCGCCCGTCTCATCGCGGACAGGAAGTCCGAGGTCGTAATATTCAGTCTTGAGGTCGACGAAAGGCAGGATGAGCTCATCCTTGATCATCTTCCAGAGTATCCTTGTCATCTCATCCCCGTCCATCTCGACGATAGGGGTGGTCATTCTGATCTTTTCCATTTTTTCTCCTTATTTATCTCCTGGTTCCTAAACTTCCTTTATCTGTCTCACAACGTCCATGATGGTGCCGTCGCGCGCTTCGATGATGCCTACTATTCTGTCTTCGAACTCCACCTTGTCAGGCTCGCCTACTATTGAGTAAGCGATGTCGCGGAGCTCCTCGATGGTCCTGAGCGGCACGCAGTCAGCTTCCTTTAATGCCTTCAGTATGTCAGGTCTTGCAGGGTTGACTGCTACACCGTAATCCGTAACTACTACATCAATGCTCTCGCCCGGTGTGGTAACTGTCGTGACGTCGGTACAGATCGCAGGTATCCTGCCCTGCAGCAGCGGGCAGATGACTATCGCGCATTTTGCTCCCTGAGCTGTATCCGGGTGTCCTCCCTGAGCTCCGGTGATCATACCATCCGATCCGACTACCACGTTACAGTTGAAGTGTACGTCCACCTCGAGCGATGCCAGCACTACGTAGTCCAGCTTGTTTACTACAGCGCCCTTGTTGAGAGGGTTCGCGTAAACAGCAGCCGGGATCCTGTGGTGGTTCACGTTCTTAAGGCTCTTTACCGCGTCGAGGTCGAAGTCCTGTACGTCGAGCATGACATCAGCCATGCCGTCTTCGAGGAGCTTGCACATTGCCTTTGTTAGGCCTCCGACTCCGAAGCCCATGCGGATGTTGCGCTCTCTCATGATGTCCGCGAGGTACTGTGTCGAAGCTATCGAAGCTCCGCCTACACCCGTCTGATACGAGAATCCGTCCTTGAACCAAGGTGTATTTACCACTACATCGGTGCAGTACTGCGCCATGAGCAGCTTTCTCTGATCGGTGGTCGGCTTGGCGGCTCCTGTCGCGATCTTTGACGGGATACCTATCTCATCGACTACGCACACGTAGTCCACTTTAGTCTGTGAGATGTGTGCCGGAAAGTTCGGATAAGGCACCAAGCAGTCCGTGATCGCAACGCAGTGATCGGCGTGGTTGCCGTCGACTATCGCGTAGCTCAGTACGCCGCAGTCCGCCTTGCCTCCGATACCTCTCAGATTACCGTAATCGTCAGCGGTCGGAGCACCGATGAAAGCGATGTCGATGTGGCTCTCGCCGGTAGCTATCGATCTTACGCGGCCGCCATGCGAGCGCATTATGGCCAGGCCCTTAAGCTTGCCCTTTGATATGGCCTCGCCTATGCCGCCTCTGACTCCTGACGACTCAATGTTCGTGATGGTGCCGTCCTCTATCATCGGCACGAGCGCGCTGATCTCTTTCATTACCATGTTGACTATCAGGTCGCCCTCACGGAAGTGGTGGTGGAACGAGACGGTCATGCCGTCGTGTGCCTCACACTTCTCAAGCGCCTCCCTGATACTTCCTACCAGCTTGGATTTCTGGTTGTTCATTACCGGACGGATCGTAGGACCGTGGAGTGTGATCGGCTTATCGTCGCGGTAATAGTTGCCCTGAAACGGCTCTTTCCCGGTGATCTCGATTATCTCTTCCGGGATCTCTCTTCCTACTGCGTTTTTCATTCTAAAGATCCCCCTTGTATACACCTGATGCCTTGGCCAGAGCTATAGTTCTCTTTGCGCCGTCGTAGAACGCGATGTCTATCATCTTGCCGTCAACCGTGAATACTCCTATGCCCTGAGCTTTCTTGGTGTCGATCTCCTTGATGACCTTCTCTGCGAAAATAACAGACTTCTCACTCGGCGTATATATTTCATGAACAACAGGGATCTGGCGCGGATTGACGATCGACTTGCCGTCAAATCCCATGGAATGTATGATCTCGGTCTCCCTTCTGAAACCTTCCATGTCGTCAAGGTTAGTCCATACTGTATCGAAGCACTGCACCTTTGCTGCTCTTGCAGCTATGACCATGTGCTGTCTGGCTCCCATGAACTCCACACCGGTTCCGGAGATCGGCACCTGGAGGTCCTTGGAATAATCGCCTCCCGAAAGAGCGATGCCGAAGAGCCTCTCCGATGAGTCGCATATGCTCATGGCGTTGATGACACCTCTTGCAGACTCGAGGGCTGCCATGATGAGCACGCTTCCCTCCGGCCTGTTGAACTCTCTTTCCGCTTCTGCGATTGCGTACTCGACTGTGCGCACATCATCAGCAGTCTCAGTCTTAGGGATGCGGATGGAATCGCAGCCTCCGGCAACAGCGCATCTTATATCTTCGCGCCAGAGGTTTGTATCGAGCCCGTTGATACGGACTACTCTCTCGACGCCCCTGTAGTCTATCTCCTGCAGAGCGTGATAGAGTGAATAACGCGCTGCATCCTTTTCTCTTTCAGCTACCGCGTCCTCGAGGTCGAGCATGATCGAGTCCGGTTTATACACGTACGGATCCTTGATTAGGCTCGGCTTCTGGCAGTTCAGAAACATCATGGTACGGCGCAGGCGGTATTTATTAGGATTGCTCATTTTATCATACCTCCCCAGTTGATCCTGCCTTCGTGCTCAGCAGCGCGCATAACGGCGCACTCCACTCTGGCCTTGATGGTGCAGTCAAGAGCGCCCTTGTCGACTATGCTTATCCTGGCATTGCGATCTGTCTTCCGTACTGCCTTATTACAGCACTTTCAAGTTCGAGCTCTATGCCTTTTTTTGCCGGCTCGACCGTGACCATGCAGTCGCTGCTCTCCAGAGTTCCTGCAACTGCGGTTTTTTTGATTTCCATGGTATTCCTCCCGGTAAATCCCTATTTGTTCTGTGCCGCATAGTAATTCATGAGGCAGCCTCTGAGGATAATTTCCTTTTCATCAGCGGTGAGGCCTTTGACATACAGGGTCAGATCGCTTACCGATCCGTCCTTGCGTACAGCCTTTGCCGGGATCTCTTCCTGTCCGCTCTCGATTGCGGCGCGGATGCCCGGCACGAATACGAAGTCGCCCTCTTCATATGGGAACTCGTCTCCTTCTGCCAGAGTGAACGGCAGTATGCCCCAGTTGATGCAGTTGCTGCGGTAGCGCTTAGTGGCATACTCATAGCAGATGTTTGCGAAGCCGCCAAGCACCTTCTGGCAGGATGCGGCCTGCTCACGTGCAGAGCCGTCGCCAGGTTTGTTGGCGAATACGCATGAGCCGAACTGTGTATTCTTAAGGAGCTCGTCAGCATCTCCGACAGCTCCGAGAGCCTTGACCATCTTAGCCGGCTTTTCACCCTCACGGCGTGCCGCCTCGTCAGCAGCCACTGCCTTTGAGCGGTCTACATACTCAGGAACACGGCGCGATAGCGCGAATTCCGAGAGGCGGAGAGGATTGCTCCTGTATGAGCTTGTCTCGCCCGACGGTATGAGCTCATCTGTCGTTGTTACAGGGTCTCTGATAACCGCTGCGAGCTCGAGCAGCATGTTGTCTGCCAGCTCATACATCTTAGGCCAGTCGGTGATGTTAGGTCCGAGGATGAGTTCTGTATCCGGCTCAGCCTTGCCGAATCCGTAGTAGCAGCGTTTTTTGTACACTTCGTTGTCGAATGTGTACGGGATCTGTTCTGTCTCGTAATCTATGTCAGTAGCCGCGGTTATGTATCCGCCGTTTTTAGCGGTAGCGGCTATCGATCTTGAATCCATCAGGGCAACGGCACTGATCTGTCCTTCGCCCGGCTTTGAGCCTTCACGGTTAGGGAAGTTCCTCGTTGTATGACGGAGAGAGAGGCCGTTGTTTGCCGGTACATCTCCCGCTCCGAAGCAAGGTCCGCAGAATGATGGCTTGATGACCGCGCCTGCCTCAAGCAGAGCTTCAGTCTTGCCCGCGCGCGTGAGAGCCAGGCTCGTAGGAACGCTTGTAGGGTAAACCGACAGCGAGAAATATCCGTTTCCGGTACTTCCGTCCTTAAGGATGTCTGCCGCTTCTACTATGTTGTCGAAGATACCGCCCGAGCAGCCCGCGATGATTCCCTGGTTTGCCAAGACTCCCTTATCACTCACTTTCGATCTGAGGTCGAGGTGAGCCTTAGGGAACTTCTTTGCGGCTTCTGCCTCAACACCGGCGAGGATCTCATCGGCATTCTCCAGGAATTCATGTATCGTATATGCGTTTGACGGGTGGAACGGAAGAGCGATCATCGACTCCATCTTATCGAGCTCAATTGTAATTATCGCATCGTAATATGCGCCTTCCTTTGGCTCCAGCTTCTTATAGCACTCAGGGCGCTTGTGGATCTCATAGTATTTCCTGATTTCTTCATCCGTAGCCCAGATGGACGAGAGGCATGTAGTCTCTGTAGTCATTACATCTATGCCGCTTCTGAAGTCGTACGGCAGGTATTCAAGTCCCGGTCCCGCAAACTCAAGAACCTTGTTCTTTACCAGGCCCTGGCCGAAGGTCTCCTTCACGAGAGCGATGGCTACATCGTGAGGTCCGATGCCCTTCTTAGGCTTGCCGGTCACGTAGCAGAGCACCACTTCAGGAGGAGTTATGTCCCAGGTGTTTTTGAGGAGCTGCTTTACGAGCTCCGGTCCGCCTTCGCCTACTCCCATGGTGCCCAGCGCGCCATAGCGCGTATGGCTGTCAGAACCGAGTATCATGTTTCCGCATGCAGCCAGTTCTTCTCTTGCATAAGAGTGGATAACGCTCTGGTTGGCAGGAACATATATGCCGCCGTATTTCTTTGCGGCAGACAGGCCGAATACGTGGTCGTCCTCATTGATAGTGCCTCCTACAGCGCACAGGCTGTTGTGGCAGTTTGTCATAGCATAAGGAATCGGGAACTCCGTGAGGCCGCTTGCTCTGGCCGTCTGGATGATCCCGACGTATGTGATATCGTGCGAAACTAACGCATCAAAGCTGATATGGAAAATACCGTCATCAGACTGGGCGCGGTGAGCGTTCAGTATCTGATAAGCTATAGTGCCGTTTCTTCCGGCGCATTTGTCAGCATCCTGTGCTGCGTTCTGAGGAGCGCCATTGTGCCATACGGTACCCTGCTGATAATACTTGATCATTGTTTCCTTCCTTTCCTGAAACAATACGGTTTTATCTTATTTTTCTGCGGGAACATGCATCCCATCAAGTTGATTATAGGATTGCAACTGCAGTAATTCCAATACATTTTACCCAAAAAATGATAGAGACCGTCTATCATTTTTGTTTTTTCTTGTTTTTCATTTGCAGTACTCTCAAACTGAGAAAATCCCTGCGTTCTTTATTGACATTGGGAATCAAAGGGGTATACTAAAATTGTATACAATAGAGCAAAACGTATGGAATATTGAGGTGCATCATGGATATCATCAATGGAGAAAAATCGAGCCAGCCTCTATCGGCAGGTCTGTATTCAGAGCTTCAGAAAGACATACTCTCGGGTGCCATAGCTGACGGAAGCAAGCTCACGGAACAGGCTGTCTGCAAAAAATACACCGTGAGCAGGACTCCTGTAAGAGAAGCATTCAGGCAGCTGGAGGCAGACGGTCTGATCGAGAACATCCCGAACCGCGGCGCCTTTGTCACCGGTCTCACCAGACGCGACATATCAGATCTTTTCGACCTGAGAATACTCTTTGAAGTCCAGGCGGTGGAATGGGCTATTAAACGCATGAGCAGCGAGGAGATTGATGCTCTGGCGGAAAGCATGGAATTCATGGAATTCTACACACTAAAGGAAGACGTGGAAAAGGTGCTCTCGTTCAACACACAGTTCCACAATATCATCTATGCGGGCACCAAGAACAGGATGATACAGAAAACCCTGTCGATTTACCATACTTATCTGAAATACTCAGCCCCGCACAAGACATATACAGAAGAGAGCCTCAAAGCCATACTCGAAGAACATAAGGCTATCTACGAGGCTTTCGAGGCAAGGAATGCCGCCGCCGGACGCAAGGCGATGGAGTACCACATGGAGCAGTCCAAGCTCCGCCGCATCGCGCAGTATTTCTGAATATCAGACAGTCTCCGGAATACAATGCATATGTGTCTGTCCGAGTACGCGGAAACCCTCTGCATGCGGGCATAAATTGCGCAGTCCGAAATCTATTGATCGCAGCTTCAGATACATCTGAAGCTGTTTTGCTTCTGCGCTTCCGGACGGGAACTGGCTCGTATGACATCCGAAAATCGCCTCATTCTGCATCCTGAACATTTCCCCGGAGACTTTCACATAACGGTTAGGTCTTGCAGTCATGTAAAAAGCGATACCCTTAACGTCTGCAGAAGCAGCTCCTTCCCTTGCCATGATACCCGGGTATGGGCTCATGTATGCGATGTGCGCCGCAGCACGTCCGGTATTCAGGTGATCAACATGGCACTCACGCCCGGTATCCGGATCCGGCGCAAAAATGAGATCAGGCCTGCACTCTCCCGCTGTCTTTGCGATCCCTCTGAGCATCTCTTCATAGTCATAGAAACCTCCGTCGCACAAGTCCAGAAAGCGTACGTCCTTCACACCCAGGCGTTCAGCAGAAGCTATCGACTCCTTCTTTCTCAGCGAGACAAGCTCATCTCCTTTTATTCCGTCCGAAAATCCGTCGCCGTATCTTCCATCGGTCATTATGAGGAACGTCACCTGCTTACCCTCTGCAGCAAGCCTGGCAACAGTCGCCCCGCATCCGATCTCTATGTCATCAGGATGAGGCCCTATAAATAAGTATCTTGTAAATGTTTCGACCTTAGGCACCGGCGCCGCGATCTTCAATGCCAGTTTTGTCAGACTCATATCCTTCTCCAACACTGTTATTCAATTCCGTTATCATTTTTCTGATTTTAGAACATATAATGAAACCCGTCAAACTTGCGCGTTTTTTGCGGTTTAGTGTAGAATTGTCATTAACATCCACATTCGGATGAGATATGTTATCACGGGTATTGAAAGTGAAACAGGGACCGATATGAATTTTGTTTTTATCTCACCAAACTTCCCGGACAACTTCCGGAACTTCTGCGACAGGCTGCATAAAAACGGCGCCAACGTTCTCGGCATCGGGGACGCTTCATATGATTCGCTGAACGATGAGCTTAAAGGCTCACTGACCGAATATTATAAAGTAGATTCCATGGAAGATTACAGTCAGGTCTACCGTGCTGTTGCATTCTTCGCATTCAAGTATGGGCGTATCGACTGGATAGAATCCAATAATGAATACTGGCTTGAGCTTGACGCAAAACTCAGAAAGGATTATAACGTAACCACTGGTGTACAGCCTGACGAGCTGTCGCTCTGGAAGAGCAAGGCGGCCATGAAGCCTGTATACAAGGCTGCAGGCATCCCTTCTGCACGCCAGCACCGTGTGTCTGCCATTGAGGAAGCTCTTGAATTCATCGATGAGATCGGCGGGTACCCTGTTTTCGCAAAACCGAATGTAGGCGTAGGCGCAAGTGAAACTTATAAAATAGACAGCGAAGACGATCTTCGGGCATTCTTCAGCGCTGTTTCAGGCAAGGACTATGTCATGGAGGAATTTATTGTAGGGGACATCTACACGTATGATGCGATCTGCGATCAGAACGGCGATCCGGTTTTCGAGTCCTCATTCAGATGTGTCAATGTCGCAGATTCAGTGAACGACGATACGGAAGCGATCATCTTCATATTGCCTGAAGTTCCCGGTCAGCTGCGTGATTACGGACGCAAAGCGCTGAAAAGCTTCCGGGTAAAGAGCCGTTTTGTGCATTTCGAATTCTTCAGGCTGACCGAAGCACGCAAGGGTCTGGCTGATGTTGGAGACTTTATAGGGCTTGAGGTAAACATGCGTCCTGCAGGCGGCTTCATCCCTGACATGATGAACTACTCTCACTCTACTGACGTATACCAGATATGGGCAGACATGGTATGCTTCGACCGCAGCTACAAAAAGCCGGGAGGGCCTGACCGCTTCTGCGTATATATAGGAGCCAAGGACAGATTCACACACACGCACAGCCACGAAGAGATACTGTCCCGCTATGGCGACAGAATAACCATGCGCCAGCGCATGCCGGATGTCTTCGCAGCCGCCATGGGCAACCAGATGTACATGGCACTCCTGGACACAGAAGACGACGTTCGCGAATTCGCCAGCTTCGTAGTGGACGAACAGGCTCCGCTGCTGCTTCCGACCCTGTATAAATAACCAGATAAAAGAAATGTGCCTCAGATGAGGCACGTTTTTTGTTTTTAAATTCCCAGCCCTTCGTCATGCTTGTTCTGATAAGCATACCAGTTGGCATTTTCATAAAGCTCGTCCTCTGCTATCCGCAGCAGGAGCAGCTCATCTTCACCCTTGTCCGCGATCTCGTGCTCCGCTTCTTCATACAGCATCACCATCTTACGATGGTCATCTATGACATTAGGAAGTGCCAGCCTTCCGTAATAATTATTGGCGAAAATCGTAACAGCCGAGAATATCCCCATACACAGCTTGAACCCCGTACGGACCGCATCGTTCATTTCCGGCGCAAACATGCTCGTCCCTGACAGCATGCCGCAGCATACTACTTCAAACAGCAGCGCTGCCACATATGTAGCGATGGTTATGATCAGAGCAGCAGTTACCATGCGGTCATTTCTGCTGAGCTGAAGCTCTGCCTTTTTCAGTGCTTTTTTGTGATATTCCTGCTGCTCCAGTATCCAGGTGTCCAGAATGCTTTTCTTTTCGCCGGTATTTTCACCCGTCGTTATTGCGGATACCGCCCTGACGACCCACGGAATGGCCACCTGGAGATTCCAGGGCATAATGTCGCTTACCTCACGGCTGATACCGGCAGTACGGAGGTATGTCTGTACCCTGCACGCTTCCGCCATCACTCTGTACTCGACATATCTTGCGTTGAACCTCGTCAGTTTTGTAAAAATGTTTATCGCAAAGAGCGAGATGACCATTGCGCCGCACAGCAGTATCATCCAGTGCCATTCTGCTTCATCGTAGAGCAGAAAAGCCATCGTCAGAACCGTCGCGCATGCAGAAAGGCCTATCAGCACCCTTCTGTCCCATATGTCATATATGATGCTGAGCCTGTCAGAGGCAGCATATACCGCCCGTATCTTATCATCCTCAGCGACATCTGAAGCGTTTTTCATGCAGTCCTTATTATAATTATCAGTGTCCCTCAGTATCCTGTCGCTTATGCTTTCATCTCCGTGTACAATGACTTCACCGGCCTTCGCATCAGCACTGCCGGATCCTTCCCGGGGCGTAACTATCTGAACAACGGCACCGTAAGTTCGTCGCAGCTGCTCACCGGCAGTTTCCCTGGCCAGGTTACGGAGCTTAACCTGAACGATCGACGCCGTTCCGCATCCGCCTTCTTCACCCGGAACCCCATCCCACAATGCAAAGAGTATATGACAGTGTTCTGCAATATAGATCCCGGCCTGTCTGTAAAGATAGTCACGGTCTTCCCTGAAAGGCTCCTTATGAGGCGCTATAAGTATCTTAGATGACTTCCCTGTCAGCTCTTTCAGCTTTCTGAGCGCATCGCCCTCAAAGTCTTCTGAATATTCATCAACAGGCATTGGCAGAACCGTGATGATCTCAAAACCCATCTCAAGCGCCGTCTCAGCACAAAGCTGGTCTGCTCCCTCTGCAAGACAGGTCATGACCGCAAACCCGGAGTGCGGATATTTCGCCCTGAGTGATTCGAGTCCGGTGCGCACTGAATTTTTCAGATCATCAAGATCACGTTCTCTCAGGTTCCTGTGCCCGGTGACCCCGATTATGACAGGTATTTTTCCAGTTTCGCTCTTCATTGTCTGTTTGTCCCCCGGATCCATCTCCCTTTTTCGATTATTCTACCATACCCAATATATGAAAAAAGGAGCTTATGCCGTAAATACACGCATAAGCTCCTTTTCAGCTGTTATCGTTTTCTAATAAAAACTCTATTCCTTGGCTGCTGCCTTAAGCGCTGCAACGATATCTTCAACATTATCCATTGCCATGACTTTGGCTGCAAGAGCATCGGCCTCAGCCTTTGTCCACTTCGAAATGATGCAGCGGGACGTAAGAACAAGCACAGGGTTAACGCTGTACTCATCAAGGCCGAACGACATGAGCAGCGGGATCATCAGTGGATCTGCAGCTGCTTCTCCGCACATTCCTACAGGTATGCCTGCTTCCTTAGCAGCAACGATGATCTGTCTGATCGAACGGAGTACGGCCGGCTGGAATGCAGAGTACAGATATGCAACCTTTGCATTACCTCTGTCTACTGCCATTGTGTAACCTGTAAGGTCATTTGTTCCGATCGAGAAGAAGTCTGCTTCCTTAGCAAGCAGATCTGCTATTGCGGCAGATGCTGCTGTTTCTGTCATGCAGCCGACTTCGATGTTTTCGTCAAATGCGATACCCTCAGCTCTCAGATCATCCTTGATCCCGGCAACCAGCTTTTTAACTGCTCTGACCTCGTCAACTGTAGTAACGAGAGGAACCATTATCTTTGCCTTACCGAAAGCACTTGCTCTTGTGATGGCGCGGAGCTGAGTCTTGTACATATCCTCATGAGCGAGGCAGTACCTGACAGCTCTGAATCCGAGGAACGGATTTTCTTCCTTCTCGAAGTCCATGTAAGGGATATCCTTATCACCGCCGATATCCAGTGTACGGATGATGACTGTCCTGCCCTCCATGGTTTCGAGAGCTTCCTTATATGCTTCAAACTGCTCTTCTTCGGTAGGAAGGTGAGTATTGTCCATGAACAGGAACTCTGAGCGGAAAAGACCTACGCCTTCTCCATCGCATTCCATGGCTTTTTTCGCATCCTTAGGTGTACCGATGTTGCAGAAGACTTCGAGTTTGTCGCCATCTGCAGTCAGTGTTTCCTTACCGATGAATTTCTTCAGTTCTTCTTTCTTCTTGATGAACTCTTCGCGCTTAGCAACGTAGTTTGCAAGGATATCTCCTTCCGGATTGATGAATACGTCACCCGCGGTACCGTCTACGATGGCCGCGTCCTTGTCTTCGACCAGGTCTACGATTCCAGGCACCGATAATACGGCCGGGATCTCAAGCGCTCTTGCGAGAATGGCGGAGTGAGAAGTAGGACCTCCTACCTCTGTAATAATACCGACAACATTCTCTTTTACTATCTGTGATGTCATGGATGGTGTCAGGTCCTTGCACACAAGCACTGTGCCCGCCGGAACCTTTCCGATCTCTATGTCCTTAATGCCAATCAGCTTCTTGAGAATGCTTACCTTGACGTCTGCGATATCCGAAGCTCTCTGCTTCATCATCTCGTCTTCCATTGTGGAGAAAATGCCGTAGAACATGTCGCAGACACCTGTAAGGGCAGCTTCTGCGCACTGTCCGGCCTCTATCATGCTGAACATTTCTCCCGACATTGAAGGGTCTGAAATCATGACTGCATGGCCCAGAAGGATCTCTGATTCTTTTTCACCGATGTTTTTCTTAACATCCTCGGCCATTGCATATGTTTCTTCTACGAAATCATCTATGGCTTTCTGAAAACGGGCTTTCTCTGCTTCTACATCCGAAACCATCTTTGTTTCAAATGAAAGATCCTGTTCAATTATGCGGCAGATGCTTCCGATTCCGATTCCTCTTGATGCTGCAATTCCTTTGTACATTTTTATTCCTCCGTTAATAAATGCTCCCCTGCAAAAAACTGCAGGGGAGCAGAGAAGATTTACCTACTTATCAGTCTCCCATTCCGGAATCGATGAAAGCTGTGATCTCAGAAAGAGCAGCTTCTTCATCCGGACCATCGCATACGACTTCGATTTGCGAACCGCATTTGATGAGTGCAGTCATCAGAAGCATAACGCTCTTAGCGTTGAAGTCCTTACCATTGTGCTTAACTGTAATGTTGCTCTGGTATTTGGCTGCCATCTGAGAAAGAAGACTTGCCGGACGCATGTGCATTCCCAGTTCATTATTGATTGTGAATTCTTTTGATACCATAGTTATTCTCCTTGACTACTTATCCTGAGTTACAGTGACTCCCTACAGAGTAATTTTACAACATCTGCAGGTGTCTCGGCAAGATATGTTGCACCGGTATTGTATTAATACAGACCGATACTGAAAGCAAATGCGATCAGAACTGCTACAGGTCCTGTAATGATACGTGAGAACAGAACTGCAGGAACGCCGTACTC
>CADCHO010000051.1:0-2640 GCA_902801255.1 uncultured Eubacteriales bacterium
GTGCCCTGTTCACCAGGGAGTACATCACGGCTCTGCACCGATTCCTGAAGAAGGAAAGTGGGTAAAGCCACAGCAGATATCCGATATTTCAGGATACACCCACGGTGTTGGCTGGTGTGCACCTCAGCAGGGAGCCTGCAAGCTTTCACTCAACGTTAAGGACGGCATCATTCAGGAAGCTCTGGTCGAGACTCTCGGCTGCTCCGGAATGACACATTCCGCAGCTATGGCAGCTGAGATCCTTCCGGGTCTTACAATACTCGAAGCTCTCAACACAGACCTCGTATGCGATGCTATCAACACAGCAATGAGAGAGATCTTCCTGCAGATCGTTTACGGACGTTCACAGAGTGCTTTCTCAGAAGGCGGCCTCCAGATCGGAGCTGGCCTTGAGGACCTCGGCAAAGGAACAAGATCCATGGTCGGCACAACATACGGCACCCTCGAGAAGGGACCTAGATATCTCGACCTCACTGAAGGTTATATCACTCAGCTCGCTCTTGACGAAGATGATGAGATCATTGGTTACAAGTATCTCAACTTCGGCAAGATGATGGATTTCATCAAGGCAGGCGATGATCCGGTAAAGGCTATCGAAAAGGCATCCGGTCAGTATGGACGCGTTGCTGATGCTGTTAAATTTATCGATCCGCGCAAAGAATAACACAGGGAGGAAAGAGACATGATTACATTTGAATCTTACGATAGAAGAGAAAAACAGATCCTTTCCAAGCTGGCTGAGTATGGTATCGGATCTATAGAAGAAGCAGAACAGATCACAAAGGACGCAGGTCTTGATGTTTATCACATGATCGAGAACATCCAGCCTATCTGCTTCGAAAACGCAAAGTGGGCATACACAGTAGGCGCTGCCATCGCTATCAAGAAGGGCTGCCGCAAGGCTGCTGATGCAGCTGCAGCCATCGGCGAAGGTCTCCAGGCATTCTGCATTCCTGGTTCCGTAGCTGACCGCCGTAAGGTTGGTCTCGGACACGGCAACCTCGGAAAGATGCTCCTCGAAGAGGACACAGAGTGCTTCGCATTCCTCGCAGGTCACGAGTCATTCGCAGCTGCTGAGGGAGCTATCGGAATCGCTTCCAAGGCAAATAAAGTACGCCAGAAACCACTCAGAGTAATCCTCGACGGTCTCGGCAAGGACGCAGCTCAGGTCATCTCCAGAATCAACGGATTCACATATGTTGAAACTGAATATGACTACGCAACAGGCGAGCTCAAGGAAGTATTCAGAAAGTGCTATTCAAAGGATCCTGAAAGCCCAAGAGCAAAAGTTAACTGCTATGGCGCAAATGACGTACAGGAGGGCGTAGCTATTCTGTGGAAAGAGAACGTAGACGTTTCCATCACAGGTAACTCGACCAACCCTACAAGATTCCAGCATCCTGTAGCAGGTACATATAAGAAAGAAAGACTTGAAGCAGGCAAGAAGTACTTCTCAGTAGCTTCCGGCGGCGGTACAGGCCGTACCCTGCATCCTGATAACATGGCTGCAGGTCCTGCATCCTACGGTATGACAGATACAATGGGACGTATGCACTCTGACGCTCAGTTCGCAGGTTCCTCCTCGGTACCGGCACACGTAGAGATGATGGGGCTCATCGGAGCAGGCAACAACCCTATGGTTGGAATGACTGTATCCGTAGCAGTTTCCGTAGAGGAAGCAGCGACTGCAGGCAAGTTCTAAGCTTTTATAAAGTGATAAATTGATCATACTTACTGATCAGCTGTAAACAAAACGGCCGGCGGTTATCCCGCCGGCCATATTTTGAAAGAGAGATAAACGTGGAAATAATCAGAGCCAAGCATTCAGGCTTTTGCTTCGGAGTAAACAGAGCTATAGACATGGCGTTCAACGAGGCCGAAAAGAAAGACCGCCGGGGCCGTCTGTTTACATGCGGATACCTCATCCATAATAAGGACGTTGTGAAAAGGCTGGAATCCATGGGCGTTACCATGATAGACTCGCTTGATGAAGCAGAAGAAGGCGACACTGTTATAGTAAGATCGCATGGAGAGCCGCGGGAGTTTTATGAAAAAGCTGCTGCAAGAGGTATTGAACTCATAGATACGACTTGCGTATTTGTAAAGAAGATACATGACATAGTCTCAAAAGCTCATGATGAAGGAGTACCTGTAGTGGTCATTGGTGACAGAGAGCACCAGGAGGTAAAGGCTACAAACGGATGGTGCGGCTACAGTGCTCACCTTATAGGCAATGCTGATGAGGCTGAAGCTGCGGTCGATAAGATAAGAGGCTCAGAACCGATAATAGTATGTCAGACGACCATCAAAGAGGAACTCCTTGATGAAGTCCTGGATGTTTTTAACAGAGCAGGGATCAGCTATGATATCCGCAACACAATATGCAACGCAACGCGCGAGAGACAGGAGAGCTGTGCTGAACTGGCGTCTCAGGTAGATGCAATGGTAGTTATAGGAGACGAACACAGTTCCAATTCAAGAAAGCTTTACGAGATTGCGAAAAAAAACAATAAAAACAGCATATTTGTAGAGAATGCGAAAAATTTACTGTTGAATAGGTTGACAAAATATACTAAAATTGGTTGCATAGCGGGCGCTTCGACGCCCGAGTGGATTATCAAGGAGGTTATTTCCCACATG
>CADCHO010000051.1:2683-12492 GCA_902801255.1 uncultured Eubacteriales bacterium
GCTGTTATCGTCAACATGGGCTGCAAGAAGGATGGTATCTTAAGGTCAGACGAGGTTGCAATGGAAGAGGGCCAGACCCTCGCAGACCTGTACAAGGTAGGGGACGAGATCAAGGCGAAAGTCATCAAGTCCGACGATGGTGAAGGCGGAATCATGCTTTCAACAAAGAGACTTGTGGCAGTTGAGAACTACGCAGAGCTTGAAGCAGCGATGGAAAACAGAGAGAATATCACGGTCACACTCACAAGAGCAGTGAACGGCGGTGTCATCGCAGCTTACAAGGAGATCACAGGCTTCATTCCTATGTCGCAGCTTTCCGACAGATATGTCGAAAACGCAGAAGAGTTCCTCGGTCAGACTTTCGATGTCAGAGTAATCAGAGTAGATACCAAGCGTAACAGAGCAGTATTCTCAAGAAAGGCCATATTGGTTGATGAGAAGCGCAAAGCTGTAGCTGAGATCTGGGAGAACCTGAACGTCGGCGACATAGGCGGAGTCGATGGACTTCTCCACATTTCTGAGATTTCCTGGGGCAAGCTTAAACACCCTGAAGAAGTTCTCAAGATCGGCGACATCATCAATGTTAAGATCCTCTCCCTCAACGAAGAGAAGGGCAAGATCAGCCTCGGTCTCAAGCAGACCCAGCCTGAGCCATGGACACTCGTTGGCGAGAAGTATCAGGTAGGCGATGTACTCGAGGGTAAAGTCGTACAGATCAAGGATTACGGCGCATTCGTAGAACTCGAGGCAGGTCTGGACGGACTTGTACACATCTCCGAGATCGCTAACAAGAGAGTTGAGAACGTATTTGACGAACTCAAGGTTGGCGAGACTGTAAACGTCAAGATCATGGAGATCGATCCTGACAAGAGAAGGATCAGCCTGAGCATCAAAGCTACTCTCCCTGCAGAAGAACCTGCAGCAGAGGAAGCTCCTGCTGAAGAAGCAGAAGCGGCAGAAGAGGCTAAGGAAGAGGAATAATCATTATTCCATAAATAGGTTTTAAACAGCCGCATCCTTTTGGGTGCGGCTATTTACTGATTATTGATTATGAAAAGTGAAGCAGAACTGTTAAAGAAGAATATTAAAATTGTGGCTCTTGATCTGGACGGCACCACTTTTGACAGCACGGGAGGCATCTCTGAACGTACAGTAAAGACTCTTGAAGATGCGGCAGCTGCAGGAGCACATATCGTTGTTTCTACAGGACGCTCATATGCATCTCTGCCAAAGCATATAAAAGATGTTGCGGGGATCGAGTATGCTATCACATCAAACGGCGCGCATGTAAACCGCATGCACAGCGGCGAACCGATATACAGCGAGTTTCTTGATCCTCAGGCTGTTGAAAGAATAGCGGAGCTAAAGGTAGAGACTGAAGCGGATATAGAAGTCTTTATTGATGGCAAGGCATATGTTGACGAGTCATACTATGAAGACGTTAAAGAGAACGGCTGCGAATTCAGAAAAGCGGATTACGTCCTGTGGAGCAGGAGACCTGTGCCTGATGTTACGGCTCTGATGCTGGAGCATAAGGATGAAATAGAGAACGTAAATTTCGTTTTCCGTACTCTTGAACTGCTGGCTGAAGCAAAACCGAAAGTATGCGCCATAGAGAATGCTAATGTTACAACGTCCTTTATGAGCAATCTTGAGGTCGGCGGCCCTAATACCAGCAAGAAGACAGCTCTTCTTTGGCTTACAGATAAGCTGGGCATCAGTACTGATGAACTTATGTGCTGCGGCGACGCTCCAAACGACCAGGCTATGCTTGAGCTTGCCGGGATAGGAGTAGCAGTAGCAAATGCATGGGGAGGACTTAAGGATCATGCTGACTACGTTACTGCAAGCAATGACGATGACGGAGTCGCGCTGGCAATAGAAAAGTTCGTTCTTAATCGATAAGCTGACATCTAAAACAAAAAACCGTGAAAATGACCTGAAAAAGGTCATTTTTTGTTGGAATAAGTGCTTTTTACGTTCGACAGCTGACGGACCCTGTTGCTACCATTATCGCACGTGGAACATAAGGAGGTTTTTAAATGAGGTACAGAAAAAATGTGGGCGATATTGGGGAGAACTTTGCGGCAGATTTGCTTACAAATTCAGGATACCAGGTGATAGAAAGAAACTACAGAACAAAAGCAGGCGAGATAGACATAATTGCAATCAAAAACGGAGTCCTTCATTTTGTTGAAGTAAAAACCCGGAATGGGAATCAGTATGGTTATCCTTCAGAAGCTGTGACGGCAACAAAACAGCTGCGCATAAAAAAAGCGGCAGAGCAATATCTGCAGGGACGAAGGATGCAGTGGAACAAAGTGTCTTTTGATGTGTACGAGATAATGACAGAGCTGATAGAAAACTGCATGTGAGGTGCGCAATGTACAGCAGAACAAGATCGTCAGTCTGTAAGGGCATGGAGGGCAGAGAAGTTTTTGTTGAGACCGATATTACAAGAGGCCTTCCCGGAATAGGAATGTCAGGACTTGCTTCAACCATGGTTATGGAATCGCGTGAAAGGATAAAAAACGCGATCATCAATTCCGGGTATGAATTCCCCAAAGGCCGCATTACAGTGAACCTTACACCTGCAAGCCTGCATAAAAATTCAAGCTGCCTTGATCTTCCTATAGCTGCGGGGATACTTGCAAGTGAGGGCTGCATAAGATCACGCATGCTCGATAAATGGGGGATAATTGGTGAGCTGGCACTCGATGGAAGAGTGCTTGGAGTGGAAGCTGCGCTCCCGATGATGCTCCACATGAAAGAGACAGGTCTGAAAGGAATTATTGTACCGGAGGCAAACAGGGCCGAAGCTTCTCTGGCCGGAGGCAATATTTTTGCTGTGTCCTGTCTGAGGGAATGTGCAATGCTCTTATCCATGGATCCCGAGGAAGCCGCGTTAAAGGCCCTTTCAGAGGGCTCAGTAAGCAAAGTGAAACCTGAGGATGTCATTCAGATATTCAGGCCCGTTAATGATGGACAGGAATACAGCAGGGATGATCCTGATTTTGCTGATCTGGCCGGACAGGAGAACGCAAAGAGGGCTGTAGTAATAGCGGCGGCGGGAAGGCACGGCCTGCTCATGGTCGGCAGTCCGGGATGCGGCAAGACCATGATCGCGGGCAGAATGGCCGGCATAATGCCCGCGATGACCGATCGCGAACTGCTGGAAACTGCAATAGTGCGATCGGTCGCAGGCCGGGGCTCTGACAGCATACGTTTAAGATATAAAAGACCTTTCAGGGCACCTCATCACACCATAGGCAGAGCAGGTCTGGTAGGAGGCGGAGCGTATCCGGTACCGGGAGAGATAACCCTCGCGCATAACGGAGTGCTATTCCTTGATGAAGTCTGTGAGTTCAATAAGGATGTTATAGAATCCCTGAGGATACCGATAGAAGAAAAAAAGATAACGCATTTCAGAAAAGGCGAGGCTTATACATTCCCATGCAATTTCCAGGTTGTAATGGCAGCTAATCCCTGCCCGTGCGGATTCCTGGGCGATCCTGACAGAGAATGCACATGCACTCAGGCAGACCTTGACAGATACAGACGAAAACTCAGCGGCCCAATAATGGACCGGATAGATATGAAGATCACCATGGAAAAAGTAGGATACGGCGAACTCAAGGGAGGAAACAAAGGCCTTACTACCGGAGAAATGCGAGCGCAGGTGGAAGATGCTCTTAAGTTTGCTGCTGAAAGAGGGCAGCAATTCTTTAATTCGGAGATCCCCGATCACGATCTCAAAAAATACTGCTGCCTGGGTCCGGAAGAAGAAAAGTTCATGAAAAGGGCATATGATGCTTTTGCAATGTCTCCAAGAGGACTTAACAGGACTCTGAAGGTAGCAAGAACGATAGCGGATCTGGATGCAAGTGAAGATATAAAAAAAGAGCATATTGCCGAAGCTCTGGGATACCGGGTACAGGAGGGATAAACGAGATGATAGAAACAGTAAAGATAGATATTGATTCGGTCGAATACCCTGCCAGGCTGAGGGAAATACACAATCCTCCGGCACAGCTTTACTGCGCCGGAAACATATCGCTGCTGAACGAAAGATCGGTAGGCGTGGTAGGAGCACGAAAGAATACAGTGTACGGGAAAAACGTGGCGCTCATGATAGGCACAAGACTGGCGGAAAGCGGTATGGTCGTAACATCGGGTCTTGCGCTCGGCATAGACGGCTATTCTCACGAGGGAGCTCTGGAAGCTGATGGCAAGGTGATCGGCGTGCTCGGAAGCGGCATAGATCACATGACCCCACAGCGTAACCGGAGTCTTATGATGCGAGGCCTTGATAAAGGAGGACTTGTCGTAAGCGAGTATCCGCCTGAAACTGAAGGATTCAAAAGCAGCTTCCCGGCCAGGAACCGGATCATAAGCGGACTTTCCGAAGCTCTGGTAGTAGTGGAAGCCGGGCTTGACAGCGGCTCTCTGATTACCGCAAAATATGCAACTGAGCAGGGACGCACCGTTTACGCGGTACCCGGCAATATAAACAGTCAGACAAGCATAGGCTGCAATCTTCTTATCCGTGACGGCGCCATTCCCCTTATTATCATTGACGACATGATAAGAGATATAGGAGCCATGCCAAAGAAGACGAGTATTGTCAATAACGATCTGGACCCGGACGAGCGCAGGATTTTCGATGTAGTAAGGCAGATGAGCGGAGCAACAATGGAGGAAATCATCAGCGGAACGGGCTTCAGTCCGGGACTTGCCAATTCGCTTGTAACGGTCATGGAGATAAAGGGAATAGTGGAAAGCTACGCCGGAAGAATATACCTCAGCAGATGATCTGCAAGATAATGTGAAGAATAAAACACTTGACACATTGGTAAAATGTGCTAAAGTTTCAAATTGTAAAAATTCTACATTATATATAAAAGGAGAAGTTAATGGCTGCTTCAAAAAAAGCGACGAAAGCACCGGCGAAAGCCAATAAAACTCTGCTGGTCGTAGAGTCGCCTTCAAAGGCAAAGATAATAAGCAAGTACCTCGGCTCGAAGTATAAAGTCATTGCGTCAGTAGGTCATGTAAGGGATCTCCCAAAGAGCAGACTGGGCGTAAACGTTGAAGACAATTTTGAGCCGGAATACATAAATATCAGAGGTAAGGGCGATACCATCAAGGAGATCAAGAAGGAAGCCTCAGCAGCATCCAAGGTGCTGCTCGCAACGGACCCTGACCGTGAGGGAGAGGCCATATCCTGGCATCTCGCACATATCCTTGATATGGATCCTGACGCCAAATGCCGCGTTATGTTCAACGAGATCAACAAGCAGACCGTTCAGGATGCCATCAAGGAACCTAAAGCGATCGATACAAATCTCGTTGACGCACAGCAGGCGAGAAGAGTTCTCGACAGGCTTGTGGGATATCAGATAAGCCCGCTGCTCTGGAAGAAGGTGTCGTGGGGCCTTTCGGCAGGACGCGTTCAGTCCACAGCTCTTAAGCTTATCTGCGACAGGGAGCGTGAGATCCTGGCATTCATTCCTGAAGAATACTGGCGTATAGCCGCTGACTTCGGCGACGGCTTTGTTGCAGAACTCAGCAAGATAGGCGGAAGAAAAGCGGTGGTAAAAAACCAGGAAGCCGCTGATGCCATAGAGACGGAGCTCGCTGAGGGTGAATACATCGTCGGATCAATAAAGGAAGGCAAAAGAAAAACTAAGCCTTATGCTCCTTTCACCACATCGAGCATGCAGCAGGATGCTTCCATAAAGCTGGGGTTCCAGACAAGCAAGACCATGCAGGTAGCTCAGCAGCTCTATGAGGGCATCAACCTCAAGGGCATCGGGGCAAGAGGTCTGGTTACATACATAAGGACCGATTCCGTAAGAGTATCATCGCAGGCCGTTGCGGCAGCTTCATCGTATATTTCAGAAAAATACGGTGCTGAATACGTAGGCAACAACGTCTTCTCCAACAGGAACAAGGCAATGCAGGATGCGCATGAGGCTATCAGACCGTCAGATGTGACGCTCGAGCCTTCCATGATAAAAGATTCTCTGACTCAGGATCAGTACAAGCTTTACGATCTTATCTGGAAGAGATTTGTAGCATCGCGTATGGCAGCTGCAGAATTCGACACCATGCAGGTGCTCATCAATAACGGAAGGTATCAGTTCAGGGCAAATGGAGCCAGAATGACATTCGACGGCTGGAAAAAGGTTTACAAGACGACTACCGGCCCTGAAGGCGAAGTCAATGTGCCTAAGCTTAAGGAAGGACAGGTCCTCGATCTCGAGAAGCTGATCAAAGAGCAGAAGTTTACCCAGCCGCCGGCAAGATACACCGAAGCAAGTCTCGTAAAGGAGATGGAAGAAAAGAACATCGGCAGACCGAGTACATACGCTTCCATCATATCCGTGCTCGTTAACAGAAAGTACGTCAAGCGCGTTAAAAAGGCTCTGGAGCCTACAAAACTCGGATTTGATGTCATAGGTATACTGCAGGATTATTTCACGGATATCGTAGACGTTAAGTTCACAGGCGAGATGGAAGACAACCTCGACAGTGTAGAACTGGGCGAGAAAGACTGGAAGAAAGTCATAGCTGATTTCTACAAGGGCTTCAGCGAAGAGCTAAAGGTCGCTGACAGAGAGGTGGAGCGCATTGAGAAGGAAGTAGTCCTTTCCGATGAAGTATGCGAGATCTGCGGCAAGCCAATGGCAATAAAGGAAGGCAGGTTCGGAAGATTCCTTGCATGCACGGGATATCCGAAATGCAAGAACACAAAGCCTATAGTTAAATCGACAGGTGTCAGATGCCCTAAGTGCGGCAAGGACATCATAGAAAAGAAAGGACGCAAATCAGGCAAGCTGTTCTATGGATGCAGCGGATATCCTGAATGCGATGTGGTATTCTGGGACAAGCCTACAGGGGAAATATGTCCGGACTGCGGGTCCATGCTGGTAAGGACCAAAGGCAAGAGCGGCACGGTAAAGTGTTCCAACCCTGAGTGCAAATATAAGGAGAAAAAGAAATGATACAGTTTCATGCAACGACGATCTGCGCAGTCAGAAGACCTGACGGAGACATCGCCATTGGCGGTGACGGACAGGTAACGATGGGTGAGACAACCATCATGAAGAACGGCGCAAAAAAAGTAAAAAAGATTTATAAAGATAAGGTGCTCACAGGATTTGCGGGCTCCGTTGCTGACGCTTTCTCACTTACTGAGAAGTTCGAAAACAAGCTCGGAGAGCACGCAGGCAATCTCAAGAGAGCGGCTGTCGATCTGGCACAGTACTGGAGATCCGACAAGGCGATGAGAAGTCTCGAAGCCCTCATGATAGTCGCTGACGAGAACGATCTTCTCGTTATTTCCGGAAACGGAGAAGTTATTTCTCCGGATAAGGACGTTGTAGCCATCGGTTCCGGTGGAAACTACGCTTATTCAGCAGCTGTGGCACTTTTTGAGAACACAGACCTGGATGCTGAGACCATCGTAAGAAAGTCTCTCGAGATAGCTTCCAACATCTGTGTCTACACAAACAATAACATCACAGTAGAAAAGCTTTAGGAGGAGACCATGGCAGACAATATTAAAAACATGACTCCGAAACAGATAGTCGCGGAGCTCGACAAATATATCATCGGCCAGGACGAGGCAAAGAAGTATGTAGCGATCGCACTGAGAAACCGCTACAGAAGGAGCCTTCTCCCCGAAGAGATGAGGGAAGAAATCTCACCTAAAAACATCCTTATGATGGGCCCTACGGGAGTAGGAAAGACAGAGATCGCCCGCAGACTGGCAAAGCTCATGGATGCTCCGTTTGTAAAGGTCGAAGCTACAAAGTTCACAGAGGTCGGATATGTAGGACGTGACGTGGACTCAATGATCAGAGACCTCGTTGAAGCATCAATGAGACTCAGCAAGCAGAAGAGAATGGATGAGAATGCCGAGATGGCTGATGTTTTAGCGGAAGATATTATCGTCAAGTCGATCGTACCTTCTCCTAAGAGTGAAAGCAACGGCGGAGTACAGCTCGGCAATATCTTCGGCAACCTCGGATACAAGACTCAGAGACAGGAGTACGAAGAAAACAAGCAGAAAGAGTACGAATCCAGCAGGGAGTTTGCTGACATCAAGATGGCCAGAGACCAGGTGAGAGAGCAGCTCCGTGCAGGCCTCCTCGAGGATCACATTGTAGAGATCGAGGTGGACGATGTACCTAAGACAAATCAGCTTGACAACCAGAACGAAGGCATGATCGCCATAGGCAACATCTTTGACAGCATGATGCCTAAGAAGACTAAGAAAAAGAAATGCAAGGTCAGTGATGCCAGACGCATCCTCAGAGAGCAGGAAGCACAGAAACTCATCGATATGGATCAGCTGACAGACGAGGCTCTCCAGAACGCTGAACAGAACGGAATCATCTTTATCGATGAGATCGACAAGATCGCATCCGGAAGCGGAATGAGATCGGGAGCTGACGTTTCGAGAGAGGGCGTCCAGAGAGACATTCTGCCTATAGTCGAAGGCAGTGTCGTAAATACAAAATACGGTCCGGTCAAGACGGATCATATGCTGTTTATCGGAGCCGGCGCTTTCCATGTATCGAAGCCAAGCGACCTTATTCCGGAGCTTCAGGGAAGATTCCCTATCAATGTTGAGCTCAGCAATCTCGACAAGGAAGACTTCAAGAAGATCCTGACAGTGCCTGAGAACGCTGTTACAAAGCAGCAGAAGGCCCTGCTGGAGACAGAAGGCGTCAAAGTGGAGTTCACGGATGATGCCATCGATGAGATCGCAAATCTCGCGTATATAATGAATGAAGAGACAGAAAACATCGGTGCCAGAAGACTCCATACCATCCTTGAGATCCTTCTCGAGGACATATCGTACAATCTGCCTGATCCTGAGATGACAGACGTACTGATCGACAGGGAGTACGTGCTTGACAAGCTTGGTGAAAAGATCAGGGAAGTCGATGTAGACAAGTACATCCTGTAAAAGAAGAGGTATGTTTTTATACAGATCCGTTTATGAATACGGCGAGGCGGAATATGTAATTGAGAAGTCACGCTTCATAGCTCACGTCTCCCCGGCGGAAACGCCGGAGGAGGCGAGGCTTTTCATTGCGGGCATAAAAGAAAAGTATAAGGACGCGACTCATAATGTACCGGCCTTTGTATGCGGTGCAGGAAGCGAACATCAGTGGGCAAGTGATGACGGAGAGCCGCAGGGCACATCGGGGATGCCCGTTCTGAAGCTTATAACGGCCGAGGAACTTACAAATGTGGCAATAGTGATAACCAGATACTTCGGCGGAATAAAACTCGGCACAGGCGGATTAGCGAGGGCATACACGCATGCCGCAAAGCTGGGGATAGAGGCTGCGGGAATCTGTGACGTGAAAGAAAGCTCTGTGCTCAGGTATTCATTCGATTACACCCACCTCAGCAAAATAACAAATTACGTTGCTGACAGAGGCTTTGATCTTGGAGACATAGAATACACTGATACGGTAAGCGCGGTTATCAGCTGCCCTAAGGAGGACACTGAAAGACTGAAATCAGCAGTATCTGATATGACTTCGGGCAGGGCAGTGCTGCTGAGCGAAAGCGTAACACTGGGCCGATATGTTTCACCTGAAAAAGAATCTTAAAAAGAAAAAAATAGTATTTGACACGACTATGCAATCGTGCTAATATAATCAAGCGTCTTGAGATAAACAAAGACACAGCACCATTACATAGTACTATTGGGCCGGGTAGTTCAGCTGGTTAGAATGCCAGCCTGTCACGCTGGAGGTCGACGGTTCGAGCCCGTTCCCGGTCGC
>CADCHO010000052.1 GCA_902801255.1 uncultured Eubacteriales bacterium
AGCCTGTAACGTGCAGACGCTTCATAGCGCCTCTGTGTGACTTCATTTTGTTCTTAGCCATTTGGGTCATCCTCCTGTATGTAAATCTTATTTTTTGTCCTTTTTCGGTGCAAGGAACATATTCATCCTGCGGCCTTCCATTTTAGGTTCCTTCTCGATCACGCCGTAATCTGCTACCATATCGGCAAACTTCTTCATAGCGTCAAAACCGAGCTGTGTGTAATCGCGTTCTCTTCCGCGGAATCTCAGCGATACTTTTACCTTGTCGCCATCCTGCAGAAACTTGGATGCTGCTTTCGCCTTGACCTCTACATCATGGTCCTCGATCGAAGCACTGAGTCTGATTTCCTTGATCTCAGTCACATGCTGATTTTTCTTGGCGTTTTTCTCCTTTTTCTGCTGCTCGTAGCGGTACTTGCCGTAGTCAAGGATCTTGCACACCGGCGGATCCGCATTAGGCGAGATGTTTACCAGATCAAGATCTGCTTCCTCTGCGAGTGAAAGCGCTTCGTCAATGCTTACGATACCGCGCATTACTCCTTCTTCGTCAATGAGACGTACAACATCAGCCCTGATTTCATCATTGATCTGGGTCTGATTCTTTTTATTATCTCTGGCGCTAATGGTTCTGTTCCTCCCTTTCCAAATAGAGCACCTGAATCTGTTTATGTCCGTAAACTAAAATTTGCGGACGCACAAGCATCCGCAAATAAGACATTTCTTAATCTTATGTGGCCCTACCAACGCTAGTCTGTAAGGCGAGAAGCGGATAACTTCTGCTTTGACCTCAAATATTATATGCACCGTTTACAGTATTGTCAACAGTTTTCAAGTATTTTTTCGATCCTGTAAAACGGAAGTCCCACAACATTCTCATAGTCACCTTCTATGTGGTCTATGTATCTGCCGAAATACCCCTGAATAGCGTATGCGCCTGCTTTATCGTATGGTTCCGCCCTTGATATGTAATCTTCGATATCCTCATCTGTATAGTCTTTGCACCATACCCTGGTAACATCGCTCAGCACCTCTTCACTCCCGCTGTCTGTATCTATAAGGGTGATTCCTGTTACTACGTAGTGGAAGGTGCCTCTGTATGACTGCAGCATGCGTCTCGCATCCTCTGCATCTTCAGGTTTACCCAGTATTCCGTCCTTATAAACTATTGTGTCAGCCGCAACGATCATATATCCTGCATACCTGTTGTCTTCTTTTATACTGTTGTAGCAGGCCAGAGCCTTTCGACGCGACAGGTCTTCCACGACTTCTGTCATGGAAGGATCGCCTGTAATGGTCTCATCCGCATCAGTAGGCATAACAAGAGGATCCACCCCATGCTTATTCATTATTTCAAGCCGCCTCGGAGATGCCGAAGCCAGAAT
The DNA here is from genome assembly GCA_902801255.1 of uncultured Eubacteriales bacterium. Taxonomy (GTDB): domain Bacteria; phylum Bacillota; class Clostridia; order Peptostreptococcales; family Anaerovoracaceae; genus Crickella. The sequence continues at coordinate 1,383 of CADCHO010000052.1, forward strand.
CACTTTTCTTTTCATTACTGTATGTACGGAACCGCCGTCCTCCTGAAAGCATTTGCCATGCGCATTATTCCCGTGTAAACAACACCGAGAGCATAAATGTATATAACTCTGAATATGTCCTCCCCGGTAAATCCGAAGATTATTGCCAGTACACCAAGGGTCAGATTCCCGATACCGGTAAGGAGCTTTATCCTCCATGATTTGCTTTTAAGTCTCATTGCCCGCAAAGCCACCATGATATCTGTTGCACCATAGAAAGAATGGATCAAAAGCAGATAGATCATAATATATACCGGAGGAAAGCTCTTGATCATAAGTGCGCATACACCGAGATCTGTCAGTATTATTCCGGAAAACAGCGAGTACTTTCCTCCCACCATGTGTCTCGACATCGTGAAATAGAAGTACAGGCTTCTTATCCCCAAGAGCAAAAGCGCGGCAGTCATGACAAATGAAATCATGTCAACACCCATAAACGGAGCCATATACAGGGCAAGCCCGAAGAATACTGTAAGGAGGCCTCCGATGAAGGAATTGAATCTCTGGAGTTTACTCATCGGTCGCTCTCCTTTTCCTGCAGAAGCCTTGCATAATCCTTTATGCCTCTGAATCCCTTCTCACCGATGTCGATCGAATAACCGGCCGCCCTGTTACCGGACTTATATATTCTGTTAGTCACCATGCTCTTCTGAGACATGGCAGCCAGTATAAATCTGCCGAGAACCGTTTTGCTTTTGCTGTCCTCATCCGCGGTCAGGTATTCATCCTTATATTTATTGATATCAAAATCCCCGACCTGATATCCCGAGAGCTTCTCTCCGAAGGCCTTCCATTCAACGCAGGCATCCGTTTGTCTTTTGCAAAGGATTCCGAAGATCTCATCCCTGTATGGACCTATGGAATCCATATCATATTTTTCTACATCAAACTCCTCAATATCTCCCTTAAGATACTTAAGAGCATACATCATCTGTGTGAATGCCAGAATGTAATCCTCCGGATTGTCCTTGACCACTTCATTGAAATCCGCCCATGCCGGCATGTATCTGTATCTCGCAAAGCTGTAGTCAGGAAAATGCCCTGCCCGTCCGTGACCGAGATTCATTACGGAGTTTTCGCTGTTCTGGAATACTGTACAGGTATATTCCATCTTCTCAATGTTATCCACAGTAGCAGGGTTATGATTAAACCTGATTCTATGTTCCTCTTTCTTGCCATCCCTGCAGATAATCTCATAGAAATATTCGTTTACATTGTTTATTACAACGGAAGGAGTTCCCGCGAAGTACTGATGCGCCCATGTGTCTGCGATAACGTGCATGGCAATTCCGGCAGCCTCAAGACCCTTTCCTCTGGCAAGCCTGACAGTTTCAGCTGCAAGTTCTCCGTTGGGGCCGCATATAAGGCGGTATTTTCTTCTGTAAGCACGCGAACAGCGCCGTTTAGGGTTTCTGTACAGATCACGAGGAAGAAAGTGAAAAGAGGCCCATATTCTCGTAATATCCTGAATACCGGACAGATCCGTCCTGGCGTCTGCCATTTCCTCCTGAAGCTGTGTAGTGGCGGCTGAAAGCGGTCCTTTTATGCTCTTGAGATATGTCTTGCTGCACTCATCTACAAACTGCGCACTATAACATATGAGCATGCTTTCTTCATGGCTGTATCCGGCCAGATATGCTGCCGCATATGTAGCGTAATAGTGAAAATCCATTTGCATCAGAGGCTGCCTCCTGTTTCCCGCGCTTTTATCTCTTTCCTGACTTTCCTTAATTCGAATGCGGAAGCAATCAATTCACACAGAATAACAAACGAGGTAACATCAAAAATGAGTTTAAGGACATCCTGTACGTCCACATCTTTTCTGACTGCCTTATATATGAAATATGCGACGGCATACACGCCGTATGCTAAAAGTATAATTGCGCATATAATGTATCCGTTTTTACTCTGCCCGCTCGCTGCCTCCCTGCAGGCACCTCTCCACACCAGATATCTGAACGAGATTCCAATAATGAAAAAAAACGAAAATACCAATACACTTCCGAAGATGGCTATTAAAAGCGGGACTTCATCGCCTATAAGCTCACTTCCCATCTCACCCAGCATTCCCATAAAGCACTTTATGAGACTCCAGATGCCCATGACCAGAGTCCCTGTCGCAGTCAGCTTAAGAATGCTGGAGTAGCGTCTTTCATCCACGTGATTCTTATCGTTTCTTGCTTCTGCAAAAGAGCCATATGTATTTATCAGATACTCATGTTCTTTGTATTCTTTTCTCAGGATCACCCGGTTCCACCTTTTCATTCAGTCTTCATCGGCAGCATTTCACCCAAACATAATAAAGTATACACAAAAAACGGGCTGATGAGAACAACTCAAATGCCCGCTTGAAACACCGCGCAAAAATTGGTCACGCGATGGAATGAAACAGTCCGGCAGGCCGGACTGTTTTTGACTATATCAGTTAAAGTATCTGAATACGCCCTTCACCTTACCGACTACTGTTACATCCCTTGCGATTATTGGATCCATGTAGTCGTTTTCAGGCTGAAGTCTGATGTGATCGGCTTCCCTGAAGAATCTCTTTACAGTAGCTCCGGTCTCGTAATCATCGTTCACAAGTGCTACAACGATCTCACCGTTGGATGCTTCATGAGATTCCTGTACGATGAGGTAGTCCCCGTCATTTATGCCAACGTTCACCATGCTGTCGCCGTGTACTGTCAGAATGAAGTTTGTGCCGGATCCGACGAAACGTGCAGGTATAGGCATCTCATCTACTATATTCTGCTCCGCAAGTATCGGTTCGCCTGCAGCAACTCTGCCAACAACAGGAAGTGCTACGGTATCATATGAAACCTCGGAGGCTTTTATATATTCATTCTCTACAGGGAGCACTGTTCTCGGCTTTGCAGGGTCTTTTCTGACCAGGCCTTTGTCTTCAAGTGCCTTGATATCACTGTGCACTGTCGATGTTGACTTGATCCCGAGCGCCGCGCAGATCTCTCTGACCGTTGGCGAGTAACCTTTTGTGGCTATGGTCTTTTTCATGAATGCGAGGATGTCGTTCTGGCGCTGTTCACTCTTTTTCATGGTTCTCCTCCGCTATTTGTACTGATGATCCACCAGATCATTGATGTTCAGCTCGTGACCGTATTCATTCCAGTCATCGTAGATGCGTCCTGTCTGTCTGATAATGATATCTCCGACGATGCCGTCCACCTTGGCAAATGGCAGTGTCTTGTGGTATGTGATCTTGCTGCCATCGCGTTCAAACACGAATCCTGTTCTGAATCTCTCCTTCTCAAGAGGATACTTGTATTCACAGATTTCCGAGATAAGCTTGAAAAGATTGTCGTTTTCGGTGTCGAACACGTTCTCAAGATTCAGGAACGAATAGTTTGCTCTGAGCTGTATCTCATGTCCCTTAAACCTGTCAAGGAATCTTATCAGCTTCTCCTTCGTCTCCGGATCTTTCGCATCCTCGAACACAACACAGTTGATCCTTGTCCTGAACTTCAGAAGATCAAATATCTCATCAGGACACTCCTTAACATAGTGCTTCAGATGTCTGGATACATTTATGCAGCTTATACGGTCGGCATACTTATTGAGCACTGCGGCAACACTCTCTATCGTCTGGCCTTCTCCGACCGGCATAGTAGTGTTTATATAGATATGATGGCCTTCTTCGATATGATCGAGAATGTCCTGAAGAGCTTCAAGCTCTGCCAGTGGCTCTCCGCCTGTAAGAACTATATCATTATGTGGAAATATCCTGTTCAGAAGATCGAGAGACCGGTAGCATCTCTGAAGGTCAAAACCCGATGTATCTCTGTACTCTTTTTTGTTTACGCAAAACGGACATGCATTATTACAGTCATACGGTACAAACATAGTAACCGTAGGACCGATCTTTGGAAAATCTTTTTTCATCTACTTGTATCCCTGGTGTTATCGGCCTTTTATAAACAATAATATAAGTGTGCTTTTACCCGTAAATAATAGCACTTGAACATCTGTTTGTAAATATTGCCTCTGTTAGTTTATAAAATAACTTGATATAACGTAGGTATAGAGTGTTAAAATGGTTCTGTAATCAATAATTCAAAGCACTTTTCTTATGGAGGCGGACTAAATGAAGATAGGATTTCTTGGCGCAGGTGCAATGGGAGGAGCCATCCTCTCCGGCGCTATCAAAGCAGGCGTTGTAAAGCCTGATGATATCTATTTATTTGATGTTTCAAAAACGATCACGGACAAGTATGCAGAAATAGGATGCAATGTAGTTTCGAGCAACAAAGAACTTGGCGAGACAGTCGACATCCTTCTCTCGTGCGTAAAGCCGCAGTATGCTGCAGGAGCACTTGCGGAACTCGGCAATACCCTCGATGGTAAGGCGATGATATCCATAATGGCAGGTCTCACAACTGAAACCATTCGCAAAATGACAGGCGGACATTTCAGACTGCTGAGGCTCATGCCTAACACCCCTGCCCTGGTAGGTATGGGAGCTTTTGCTCTTGATTCAGGCACAGACCTCACCGACGATGAAAAAGCTTTCGCACAGAAACTGTTTGAGTCTCTCGGCATCGTGGAATGGATGTCCGAAGATCTTATCGATACAGCATGCGGCCTTTCCGGAGCAGGCCCTGCATATATCTATCTGGTCATAGAAGCTCTCGCCGACGGCGGAGTTGCCAAGGGACTCCCTCGCAAAACCGCACAGAACCTTGCGGCCCAGACAGTAATGGGAGCTGCCAAAATGGTTCTTGAAACAGGTCAGCATCCGGGATTCCTTAAAGATCAGGTCTGCTCGCCTGGCGGCAACACTATCGTCGGTATCAAGACGCTTGAGGAACACGGAGTCCGCGGCGCGTTCATAGACACAGTCGTTAAATCAACTGAGCGCACAAAGGAACTCGGCAAAGGAAAGTAATTTTCAGTTCAATATAAAACCCGGTTCGGTCGAACCGGGTTTTTTGTTTCAGAACAGCGCACCTGCGCCATATGTAACGGTAGTAACGATGACTCCTGCGATCAGCACTCCCAGTATTATAGCCGGCATCGCCCTCTTGAGCCTCATATCCATCATTGCAGCTACGAGAGCACCCGTCCATGCTCCGGTTCCCGGAAGCGGTATTGCTACAAGCAGCACCAGCCCCCAGAATTCATATTTCATTACTACTTCTTTGTTTTTCTCAGCTTTTGCCTCAAGCCTGCTGACAAATCCGTCAAGTCCGGCACTGATCGTTCTGAGCCATTCGAACACCTTTCGTGTGAAAACCACGAGAACCGGGATCGGGACAAGATTTCCGATCACCGCTATTATGAATGCTGCAGGCACACTAAGTCCGGCGATCACTCCGTAAGGGATCGCTCCTCTAAGCTCAACTACAGGCACCATGGCCATCAGGAATGTAATAACTGCTGCTTTGAACAAATTCTGCTGCCTCCTGTATTTATACTCTGCTAAGCTTCGATCAGGAAAGCCTTATATCCTTTGAAGGCTTCGTACAAATCGGACTTGCTGAGTGTTTCCCAAGGAGAGTGCATCGAAAGGATCGGCACTCCGCAGTCTACTACCTGCATGCCGTAAAGGGACAGAATATATGCGATTGTGCCGCCCCCGCCGACATCGACTTTTCCGAGTTCTGAAGTCTGGTATACAACGCCGTGCTTATCCATTATGTTTCTGAGAAGTGCAAGATATTCCGCATTTGCGTCATTTGCGCCGGATTTGCCTCTAACGCCTGTATACTTTTTGAAGCTCAGGCCGTGTCCGAGTTTTGCAGTGTTTTTCTTCTCAAATTTGTCCGCGTAGAGAGGATCATACGCCATGCTGACATCGGAGCTCAGCATGCGGCTGTTTCTGAGGCATCTGGACAGGTTGATCTCGCTGTAAACCCCCATTCTGTCGAGTAATTCCCTTATCATGTATTCGAAGAAATGGGATTCCATTCCTGTAGCTCCGACACTGCCGATCTCTTCTTTATCAACGAAGAGTCCGCATGCGGTCGTCTCCGGATCGCTTACCTCCATCATTGCGGCAGCTGCAGCAAAAGAGCAGCTTCTGTCATCATGACCATAGCCCACGATCATTGAACGGTCCAGTCCTGCTTCTTTTGCCTTCCCGGCAGGAACAGCCTCGATCTCAGCAGATACAAAGTCATCCTCTTCTATGTCATATTCATCCTTGAGGATCTTAAGGATCGCCGCTTTGACGGCATTCTTCTCTTCACCCTCAAGAGGTTTGCATCCTACAAGGATATCCAGATTTTCACCTTCGATAACAGTCGCAGCTGTTTTCTTCATCTGCTCAGCAGAAAGGTGCACAAGGAGATCGCTTATGATAAATACCGGATCATCATCTTTCTCGCCTATATTGATGAAGACTGTAGTGCCATCCTTCTTAATCACTACTCCATGAAGTGCAAGAGGAAGTGTCACAAACTGGTATTTCTTAATGCCACCATAATAATGGGTGTCAAGATAAGCGAGTTCCTCGGATTCATACAGAGGATTTTGCTTTATATCCAGTCTTGGTGAATCGATATGTGCTCCTATGATGTTCATACCGCGGTTTACGATATCTTCGCCAACGTTAACCAGCATGACCATCTTATCCATGTTAACAGCGTATATCCTGTCGCCTTTTGTGAGCTTTTCACCTTTAGCGATGACATCCGCCAGATCTCTGTATCCATTCCCCTTTGCCAGTTCCACTATGCGCTGTACGCATTCGCGCTCTGTCTTTCCGTTGTTCAGAAAGTCAATATAATCAGCGCTAAGATCCTCCAGTTTCCTGAGATCATCAGCGCTGTACGTTGTCCAAGCGTTCTCGTGAATCATTTAAATCCTCCGGTGTATAGTTGTATTACGGGTGCTTTGATTTACACACGCCATGATATTTTATCATAACGGTCTGCCTTTTTAAACGCTAAGATACCGGCGGCGAAAAAAAGCTGCAGCGAGATGGCCCAAAGCCGCAGCTTGAAGTTGCCAAATAAGCGGAATGATGCACATGGAATCAAGCACCGGCTCACAAATATTGTAAAACCTTCTTTTTTAGCCCTTGTTTTCAAGATTTGTCTCGTGGCTTTCTTCCATCTAGGGTTAAATCTTGTATATAAAAGTGGTTTCCTCTGATTTTTCAAGATATTTTCAAAATAATCTTGAATCCTTCTTCTAATTGCTCAAAATGTTCAAGATTTGGTGCGTTTTCGCTCTTTTTTCTCTAATTAAAGATAAAAACCTTGAAAGAATAATGTTTTGCCATTACTTGTTCAAGATTGCCGGCTCCCATCACTTTCCGCTTTCCGGTTCATTAGTAAAAATCCCGGTGCAGTAGTTCAGTACTAAAAAAGCTGCCCCGTTATATAACGGAGCAGCTTACTATTTTTGTAAAACGCAGGATTTTTCGTTCACAGCGAGGAAGCAAGCGGTCGAGCAGCGGAGCTTACCTTTAGTAAGTGAGCAGCACAGATCCGCGAAGCTGACAAAGCTGTGGGCGAAAAAGACAAGTTTACTCGTGATCTGCGTTGACCTTACGAGCTACGTAAGTAGTATGCAGAACTTCGTGTGCCTTGTGGCTTCCGTATGATCCGAAGTACTCATCATAGATTGCCTTGATGCTTGGATTCTCGTGAGATCTTCTCAGAGGTCTTGCAGCGTCGAGGTCATACAGGCCCTTAGCTCTTACTTCACGAACATCGATGAAGTTCTTGATCTTGGATGGAACGTGTGGCTGTCCGCCGCCGTTTACGCATCCGCCCGGGCAAGCCATG
>CADCHO010000053.1 GCA_902801255.1 uncultured Eubacteriales bacterium
GGGCGGAGATGACACTCTTTTTGCTAAGATCGACGGAACAGTAAAGTTCGAAAGATACGACAAGAAGAGAAAGCAGATCAGCGTTTACAGCAAAGAAGCATAAAGCTTATGGCTCCTGCACACGATGTGGGAGCCACTTTTATTTATTCAGAGAAATGTTTGTAGACAGAGCAGAAATAACAATCATATCAGGCAAAGGCGGCAATGGCGCTGTTACTTTCCGCAGAGATCCGTATGTTCCTGACGGAGGTCCGGACGGCGGGGACGGAGGAAACGGCGGCAGTGTTATTTTCGTTGCCGATAAAAACTTAAGGACCCTCATGGATCTTAAGTATAAAAGAAAATATCAGGCTGAGAACGGTCAGCCCGGCATGAAGAGAAACCGCTTCGGAAAAAAAGGCCAGGATCTGTATATCAAAGTTCCTGTAGGAACAATGATCATTGATAAAGAGACCGGTCACCTGATGAAGGATCTCGTAAAAGATGGCGATACAGTCGTTGCTGCAAAAGGCGGACGAGGCGGACGAGGCAATGTTCATTACAAAAGCAGCATAAGGCAGGCGCCTAATTTCGCTGAAGCCGGTGGTCCTGCAAAAACAAGAGAAGTAATTCTTGAGCTTAAGCTCATTGCAGACGTTGGTCTTCTCGGATTCCCGAATGTAGGCAAATCAACACTGCTTTCGGTTTGTACAAATTCGAAACCTAAGATCGCAGGATATCACTTTACAACTATAGATCCTAATCTGGGTGTTGTTTACCTTCACGATACCAGTTTTGTTATGGCGGATATCGCAGGTATCATCGAGGGCGCATCGCATGGCGCAGGTCTGGGCTTTAAGTTTTTGAAGCACATAGAAAGAACTAAAGTCCTCATCCATGTCGTAGATGTTTCCGGTTCCGAGGGACGGGATCCTATAGAAGACTACAAAAAAATTAAGGCAGAACTCCTGGAGTTTGATCCGCGTCTTGCAGATAAACCTCAGATCGTAGCAGCAAACAAAATGGATCTTGTAACAGATCAGGAAAAGTATCAGGAATTTATGGATTTCATGGCGAAGGAAGGCCGTGAAGTTTATCCTATAAGCGCTGCGGCAAGGCAGGGCATAGATGAGCTCATGAATGCTGCGCTTCGCGGAGTAGAGAATTACGTTGAGCCTGATGAAGAGCCTATGGTTATGTTTGACTTTGAAGCAGATGAGAATGAAGCTGATTACAGGGTCATAAGCGCTTACAAAGCGGAAGACGGATCATATGTACTGGAAGGCAAACAGCTGCTCAAGATCTTCCATTCGACGAATTTTACGGACAGTGGCTCCATCAGATATCTGTATAACTACATTGAAAAGCAGGGCGGAATAAAATTGCTGAGAGAATTGGGACTCAAAGAAGGGGATACCGTTAGGATCGAGGACTTCGAGTTCGAATTTACAGAGGATTAGAGTCACTTTATTCTGCATTTTCAGCACTTTTTTCAACATTAATAAAACGACCAAACAAAGTATGACCGGTTTTCCGGTCATTTTTTGTTGCGTTTCGATCAATTATTGATGCAAATCATATAATTTATGAATTTTAAGGGCGATTTGTGTTGCAGCAGAACTATTCTTATACTGACAGCATTAAACGAGAGAGGTGGTAACTGATGGAGTCTGGTGCTGTCAAAAAAATTAAAGATGCTTTTGAAGACATACTTGCTGATAAGAAGACCCTTATCAAGATTCTTTCGGTAGTACTTATACTTCTTGCAGCGCTTATACTCAGGATACATGATTCAGGCAAAGCAGATATCACTATTGAAACAGCAAATACTTCAGCCGAGTCCGGATACAGTGAGGGCAGTAATGATAACGGCGAAGAAAACAACAATGCTGAAGCAGCACAGATGTTCGTTGACATCAGTGGAGAGGTAAAAAATCCGGGAGTATATCAAGTTTCCCGGGACACCAGACTGTTTCAGGTGATAGAAATGGCCGGAGGCCTTACAGAATATGCTGATGCAGACCATGTAAACAGGGCTTCTTTTGTAGAGGACGGACAAAAGATAATAATACCCGTGAAAGGAAGTGAATATGCAAGCGGAAGCAATCCGGAATCAGAATATGCAGGTTCAACAGCTCCGGTTGATGGCCTTATAAACATTAATACCGCATCAGCAGATGAACTGAAAACTTTAACCGGTGTAGGAGATGTAACAGCTGAAAAGATCATAGAGTATCGATCATCAAAAGCTTTTAAAAGCAAAGAGGATATTATGTCGGTCGATGGTATAGGAAGCAAAATTTATGAAAAGATCAAAGACCACATAACAGTGTAAGTTATAGGAGGAAAATAAAAATGTACGGTATTACCCCATCAGAGACAAAAATCATGAAGGATCTCGTAAAGGAGCTTAACGAATTCAATAATTATGTTAAAGCCGGAGTCAGTCCGTTCGGCCGTGAATTCATGAAGGGAAATTATTTTTATGCGTTCAATCCGACACAGTCTACAGACAAGGACATGTATCAGAGAAATATACGGCTCCTGAACACAATAACAGATGTACTGGACGAGAACTGCATCAACATCAAAAGTCAGGGTTATACTTATCTGAAAGATGCTATCTGCATAGTTACTGACAGAAGATCTCTTGATATATGCCTGGTGAAGGAGGTATACCCATATATAGCTGAAAAACACAGGGTAAAAAGTCTGTCCAAAATTGAACACAGTATAAGAAATGCTCTGGATTCAGCTTACAAAACATGTAAAAATCAGTACCCGGACAAGGACTGTATACTAAACAGTTTCAATGAGAAACCGACAAACAAGAAGTTTCTTCTCAGAGCAGTTCAGGAAGTAAGCAGCCGGCTTCTGAAAGAGCTAAGTGTGTGATTGAAACAAAAGCCGATTTCTGTTAGAGTTTATCCTGTATTGATTTTTACGGAAAGGCTGAACAGACAATGGAAAAGATAAAGATCGACAGGATAAACGAACTGGCACATAAGTCTAAAAAAGAAGGGCTTACAGATGCCGAAAAAGAAGAGCAGAGGCTTCTTAGACAGGAATTCCTTGCCGAAATAAGAGCAGACCTTAAAGCGTCGCTTGAATCCATTGAATTTGTTGAAGATTCAGCACAAAGAAGTGATGAATTTATGTGCTGAAAATGATATAATTAATGGAAATTTTGCGGACAAGGAGACATATATGAAAAACCTCGGAGTAAATGAAGTCAGAGATATGTTCAGGGATTTCTTCGTAAGCAAGGACCACTATCCGGGCGGTTCTTCTTCGCTGATCCCGCGTAACGATAAGAGCCTTCTGATAATCAACTCAGGCATGGCACCTCTTAAACCATATTTTGCAGGTACTGAGACTCCTCCGAAAAAGAGGATGACCACATGCCAGAAGTGCATCAGAACAAATGATATAGAAAACGTCGGAAAGACAGCCCGTCACGGCACATTCTTTGAAATGCTCGGAAACTTCAGTTTCGGAGATTATTTCAAGAAAGAGTCCCTGCAGTGGGGATGGGAATTCTGCACAGAGTGGCTTGAGATGCCAAAGGATAAGCTCTGGGCTACCATCTATGAGAATGATGACGAAGCATTCGAGATCTGGCGCGACATAATCGGAATGCCTGAGGAAAGGATCGTCCGTCTCGGCAAAGACGATAACTTCTGGGAAATCGGACTCGGACCATGCGGACCTTGCTCAGAAATATATTATGACAGAGGACCGGAGTGGGGATGCGGAAAGCCTGACTGCAAGCCTGGCTGCGACTGCGACAGATACCTTGAGTTCTGGAACCACGTATTCACACAGTTCGACAGACAGGAAGACGGTTCGTATCCAAGACTCGCTCATCCTAACATTGATACGGGAATGGGTCTCGAAAGACTGGCATGTATTCTGCAGGGTGTTGATTCCATCTTTGATGTCGATACCGTTAAGTTCATAAGAGATGCTGTATGCGATATGGCCGGAGTAGACTACATGGCCGGCAATCATAAAGTTGATGTCAGTGTAAGAATAATAACAGATCATCTCAGATCAATGACTTTCATGATCGGAGACGGTATTCTTCCAAGCAACGAAGGAAGAGGATATATCCTCAAGAGGATAATCAGAAGAGCCGCAAGGCACTGCAAGCTTTTGGGTATCACACAGCCAAACCCGCTCGTTGAGCTGGCTGAGAGTGTTGTAAAGACATCCGGAGGCGCATATCCTGAACTCGTTGAAAACCATGATTACATCATGAAGATCATCAAGATCGAAGAGGATAACTTCTCAAAAACTCTCGACAGAGGTATGGAGATCCTGGATGGATACATGGATGAAATGGATGCAGCAGGTTCTACAGTTCTTGCCGGCGATCTTGCATTCAAGCTGTACGACACATATGGTTTCCCTCTGGAGGTAACTCAGGAGATCCTTGAAGAGAAGGGCAAGACCGTAGATGTAGATGGTTTCACCGACAAAATGAATGCTCAGAAGGAGCTCGCAAGAGCTAACCAGAGAGATACTGAAGGCGATGCATGGAGAGATGCTTCCGAATACAGCCACTTAGAGCCAACCGATTTCCTCGGATATACCGAAGAGAAAGCAAATTCGAAGGTTCTGTATGTAGGAGACTTCGATGAGAACCGCAAGTTCATCATTTTCGAGTCAACACCATTCTATGCTACCAGCGGCGGACAGATCTTTGATACCGGTATCGTCAAGCACGGAGATAATGTACTCAGCGTTGTTGAAGTAGTAAAAGAAAACGGCATATACCTTCACGTTATCGATCCTCAGGACACGGGATTTGCAATGCGCATCAAACCGGGTGATGAGGTAAGGCTCGAGATCGATTCGATCAGAAGACATCAGATAGCAAGAGGCCATTCAGCAACACACCTTATGCAGCAGGCTCTAAGAGATGTTCTCGGCGATCACGTCATGCAGGCAGGTTCATATGTCGATGATAATTATCTGAGATTCGACTTCAACCACTTCCAGCCAATGACGGCTGAGGAGATCCGTAAGGTAGAAGAAATCGTCAACGAGAAGGTTGATGAGTATCTTCCTATCAAGATGGAAGAGATGCCTATTGATGAAGCCAAGAAGCTCGGAGCCATGGCTATCTTCGGTGAAAAGTACGGAGATATCGTCAGAGTCGTCAGCATGGGTGACTACAGCATCGAGTTCTGCGGCGGTACTCATATCGACAACACAGGTAAGGTAGGCGGCTTTAAGATCATAAGCGAGGGCGGAATAGCAGCAGGTGTCAGACGTATCGAGGCTATTACAGGTTCCAAGGTCATCAGCTATCTAGAAAACAAGGAAGCTACGATCAGCACGGTAGCAGCAGCTCTCAAATCAAGCGAATCAGATCTTACCAGAAAGGCTGCACAGGTTATGGCAGATATCAAGGCTCTTGAATCTACCATTAAATCTATTAAGTCAGATAAAATCAGCAGCTCTGTTGATGATATAATAGCGTCAGCAAAAGAAATCAACGGCGTAAAACTGATCTCAATGAAGTTTGATGATGCTGATATCGAACAGCTCAGAAACATCTCCGATGCCGTCAAAGCAAAGGCTGACAACGTCATCATGGTGCTTGCAGCTGTAAATAACGGTAAAGTAACATTCATCGTATCTGTCAGCGAAGATCTCATTGGTAAGGGCTGGCATGCCGGCAAACTTATCAAGGATATCGCAGCTGCAGCTGGAGGCGGCGGAGGCGGAAAGGCCAATATGGCTCAGGCCGGCGCAAAGGATCCTTCAAAAGTAGATGCAGCACTCGCCAAAGCAGAAGAACTGATCGCAGGCTAGAGAGTAAGGAGGCATACAATGAGTAAAAATACTATCATGTTTGAAGGTTTCAAGGACAGCCAGCTCAATAAGAAGGAAGCTCTTGTTGAGATCTATTCCGCACTTACTGATCGCGGTTACAATGCCATTGATCAGATCGTAGGATATCTTACATCCGGAGATCCTTCATATATCACAAGCCATAACAACGCAAGAAATCTCATTCTCAAGATCGACAGAGATGAACTCCTCGAAGAGATACTCGTCAACTATCTCGATCTGGGCAAAAAGTAATGAGAATACTTGGGCTTGATGTAGGAACTAAAACAGTGGGGGTCGCGGTAAGCGACCCTCTTGGCGTTATCGCGACAGGAGTCACCACAATAGAAAGAGTAGGTATCAGAAAGGATACCGGTAAAGTCATCGACTATATCAAAGAGTACGGATGTGAGACAGTTGTTATAGGACTTCCAATGAGCCTTGATGGTGAGGATTCGGTCCAGACTCAAAAGGTGAGAGATTTCAGAACGATGCTTGAGAACAAGCTGAGAAGTTCCGGCCCCCTTTCTAAAGTGAAGGTAGAATGGCAGGATGAAAGGTATTCAACCGTTGAAGCTGAAGAAGTCCTGATCGAAGCAAACATGAGCAGGGAAGACCGTAAAAAAATAATCGACCGCCAGGCCGCAATAGTAATACTGCAGAGATATCTGGACAGAATGCCGAGAGAGGAGAAAAGTGATGAATGACCTTCAGATCGATTATTTCATGGCTGTAGCCACAAATCTCAGCTTCACAAAGACATCTGAAGAACTGTTTGTATCCCAGCCGGCAATTTCAAGACAGATATCGCAGCTCGAGAAGGAACTGGGCTGCAGGCTGTTCAGACGTAACAATCAGGGTACTGAACTTACGGAAGAGGGCAGGCTTTACTTTGATCTGTTCAGCAAGTATAAAGCAGAATTCATCAATACAAAACTTAAAGCTGAGCGCATAACAGGGAAAAACAGGGCTGTTATGAGGGTCGGATTCCTGGAAGGCTGGGATCTTTTTAATATCATTCCTCCTATGATGGAGAGATTCAAGGCAGAATATCCGGACTCTGAAGTTGTTATCAACTGTTGCGGCGTGAAAGAACTCGCAACAGGACTCCTGACGGACACACTGGACATCGTAGTCACTATGCAGAACAGTGTAAAGCTATACAGCGAGTTTGTTTGCACGGATGCTGCAGACATAGGTAAGATTCTGATATTTGCAGCCAGTCATCCTCTTGCGGGAAAAGATATCTGTGAACTTTCACTTAAAGACTTCAGCAACGACCTCTTCATTGCCCCGTGGGAGATAGTAGACAAAATGATCATCGACGCCATATCAAATTACACGAGACCATATGGCTTTGTACCTAAACTTAGATTCGTAAAGAATCATGAGTCTACTATCACATGCGTCAGGAACAACATGGGGGTCACGATTGGCGATGACTGGGTATGGGCTAAGAATGCTGAGGATCTCTGCTGGATACCGTTTAAAGCGCAGGATACCATTTCCGTTGCCAGACTAAAAACAAAAGACAGCGATGACGTGCTGGCAATGGAGGAAATATTGCTTGATATATTGAAAAAACACGAAAGTTCATAATTCTTACATTCACTTAAATGCTTGGAAATCCAAGTTTATAACCATTTGGTTATAAATGAAAACTGTATTCGCAATTATACAAAGCAGGGTTACGCTTGTAAAATATTTAACAAGATAACCTTGTTTTTTTAATTTAGATATTATCCATTGTATGGAGGGGGAATAATCATGCAGAAAAGCGCTAAATTAACCGCAGTATACGCACTTATCATGGACCTGCCACTGAGCCTGGTCATTACACTCGTTGCTCTCGCGCTCTCAAATATCGATGCGCCTGGCAGCCTGAACGGACCTAATTACATCAGAATGGCATGCCTTGCTTATGTTGTTACTTTCTTTGTAAACTTCATCCACGCTGAAAGATGGGGATTCGCATTCGCAGCAAAACATGCTCAGCCTGGAACTCTTAAGTTCGGAATCCTTCTGAACGTTGTAGTTGCAGCAGTGTTCTGCGTCATTCTCGATCTTATCATGACAGCAGTAGGTATGATCGCCGGCGGAGCGTTCTCGTTCGGACCATATATCGCATCTTGCCTTAAGGGATTCATTCCTTGTTATATACCGACACTGATCATCGCATTCTTCTGGAACAATTTTGCTGATAAGTGGAGCAGAGCTATCTGCAACGAGCCTGCACCGCAGATGCCTGGAGCTCCGGATCACAAGTAGTAAAAATCACAAATTCTTTAAATAACAACTGTTTAACGTTGCTATAATCGAATCAGCGGTAGTAAGTTGTACCAAACAATCAATATAAAACACTTTGTAGAACACATATTGCAGGAGGGAACACAATATGAAGATTCTGGGAATTTCTTTCGGAACAAAGAACGGCAACAACGACACAATGTGCAGAGTAGCACTCGAAGAGTGCCAGAAGCTCGGCGCTGAGATCGAATTCATCCATGCATTTGACTGGGATCTCCAGACATGCACAGGATGCGTAGCATGCTCAAGAGGTCTCGTAATGGGCAAGGGCATGATCTGCACAAGAAAAGAC
>CADCHO010000054.1 GCA_902801255.1 uncultured Eubacteriales bacterium
GACGTCGCCGCTTTTTCTTTAGGCCCCATGGTCAAGCGGTTAAGACATCGCCCTTTCACGGCGGTAACCCGGGTTCGAGTCCCGGTGGGGTCACCATCACGGAAGGGAATCTGAGAGGATTCCTTTTTTTATTAAAAAACTTGTGGCAATAAGGAATCCACCACAGGCTTCGCCTGCGGTCCCCCCCTTGTTGCAATACGCGGACGTGGTGGAATTGGCAGACACGCAAGATTTAGGTTCTTGTGCTTAGGCGTGAAGGTTCGAGTCCTTTCGTCCGCACCATATAGCCAGGCCAAAAGCCTGGTTTTTTGTTGAAGAAAGGACTCTCATCTGTGGTTTCCCGCTGCGAGGACTAGTGCTATGTGGATAACCGCTTTAACTGTGGATAAAACCTTTAAAAAACGATAATGAAAAATAAATATTCTGGAACCGGCTGAAGTACAGTGATCGCAGGTAAAAGGGCAACGGACTACAATCCCGGGGCTCTTTTTTTATGTCCTGAAAATGGCTGAGATTGAATGATTTCCTACATTTTTCCAATGGTGATAACTGTACAGCTTTTAAAAGGCTCTTGCCGTATAGTTATGGGCACAGGAGGGACGGTATGAGACTCGGTGTGATGATAAAAGATGAGGATTACAGGAATGCGTTGGTGCATAGATTGTCATCGTACGATAATGATATATTTGTAAACGTAATAGGCAATAATATTAAAGACGCATCCGGAAGCGTGATACTGACAGATATTCCTCCATCAGAGCTCGATAACAGAGTACTTACAGCACTTAAGCCCAGGACTGTATTCATCACTGCTTCTGAGAAAGAGACCAGAGAAGACTGTTACACCGTTTTCAAGTTCAGCAGTATACCGGAGATGATATCTGAGCTGTCGCTCGTATATAACCGATGGCACGGAATTGCCCACGGAATGGATCATTCAGCCAGACTCATAACTGTTTGCTGCGAATCAGATGCAGATTCGGCTGAACGCTGCAGAGCTTTAGCAGGCCAGATCATCTATATGCACGGAGGGAATGTACTTATTCTGCCGCTTTCATACATAAATGATTATGGAGTCAATGAGAAACTCAGGAGCAACAGCCTTTCAAGGCTGCTTTATTCGATACAATCCGGTAGAAAGAGCAGTCTTGAGGGTATTACTTATACGGATAGCTATGGAGTATCATCGCTGCTTTTAAGCAAGGGATATAATCCGGTCGCATATCTTGATGAAGATGAGCTAAGAACGCTTATCTTCGGTCTTTCAAAGAAATACGACATCATAATTGCAGATGCGGCCAGCTGCTTCAGAAAAGAAAACATAACACTGATGAAGGAATCAGAAAAAATAGTTTTCTTCGAAAGAGGCAGGAGAGTGACAGGCATTGAGGAGATACTGAATGACGGATCCGCGGAGAAACTTATAAGGATAAAACTTACAGGCGGTACTGAAGACGTTATAGCTATGGATGACTGCATGAAGAAGATTTTCGGGACAGGCAGAGATGAAAGTATCAAGAGTGGAAACAGTTAGTAAATACGGTGATGAGATAGACAGGATCGTAAGGGCGGTAAGGAAGTGGATGACAGAAAACGATCAGACGCCATCAGCCGATGATATCCTCACAAAATGTGAGGATGAGTTCTTCGGTTCTGAAATTTCCATGACTGCAAGTTCCCACGAAACCGTAATGATCATAGACAGCCTGCGCAGAAGACTTACCAACAGATACGGGATACTGACAGAGCTGCTCGATGACGTGCTTATAAACGAGATAATGGTGAATGGTCCGGAACGAATATACGTCGAGAGAGAAAAAGCCCTCATGCGAGTCGACGATGCATTTACTTCATGTGAGGAACTGGAAGAAATGATAAGGATGTTCGCATCCGATGTACACAGGGAGATCAACGAAGCAAATCCCATAGTAGACGCAAGGCTTCCAAGCGGATTCAGAGTAAACGGGGTGCTGCGTAATATAGCTCTGAACGGACCCATACTGACCATCCGTAAGTTCAGGGAAAAGGAGATAGAAATGGATGAACTTGTCGGATGCGCCAGCCTCTCAAGAGAGTGTGCAGAGGACCTCGCAGCGCTCGTAAGAAGCGGTTACAACGTTTTTATAAGCGGAGGCACATCTTCGGGCAAGACGACCTTTTTAAACGCTCTGACAGCATTTATAGGCCCGAATGAGCGGGTCATAACCATAGAGGACTCAGCTGAACTTGTTATAAGCCATATCGATAACAAGGTGCAGATGGAGTGCCGTGCGGCGAATTCCATAGGAAAGGGCGAGGTCAGTATGACTCAGCTTATAAGGACGAGCCTTCGTATGAGACCCGACAGGATAATCGTCGGAGAGGTAAGAGGAAAGGAAGTGGTCGATATGATCCAGGCTATGAATACAGGCCATGACGGCAGTATGTCGACCGGCCATGGTAATTCAATAAGAGGAATGCTCAACAGGCTTGAAACCATGTATCTTACAGACTCGCAGGTATCAGTCGATTCCGTGAGGAACCAGATAGCTAATGCCATAGACATTTTTGTGCACTTAAGACGTGATGCGAAAGGCAGGCGCTATGTTGAGGAAGTGGCAGAGATGAACGATTACGACGGAAAGGACTACAAGCTGAATTATCTTTATAAAGCGGGTGAAGACGGGGTGCTTGCTTCCACAGGAAATGGCCTATGCGACAGAGAGAGGCTCATAAGGTGCGGTTATGATTCCATGATGACAGGGGCAAATATCTATGACTGATCTTTCGAAATATGAGTTCAGCAGAAATGAAAACATCATCTTTTACAGCTGCCTTGCAGCGTCAGGTCTTGTCGTTTCATATCTGATGTACAGGAACCTGCTGTTTGCTGTATTGACAGTTCCTCTTGCAGGTAAAATAAAAGGTTTTGTCACGGACAGCATCATAAAAAACAGGCGAAGGAGATACATGGCTGAATTCAAGGACTTCCTCTTCATGGTGTCGACTGCCATAGGTGCGGGACGGTCCATGAAGGATGCGATATCCGAGTCGGTCCCATCGCTTCTGAACATCTACGGCAAAAGATCGATCCTGGCCGGAGACCTTTCAAAAGCATACGAGAGGATGGAAACAGGCGGAGAGAATGATGTGAGCGTACTGCGGGACCTGGCAGATGCTTCAGGTCTTGAAGATGTAAAAGACTTTGTTACAGTCTACACGATATGCAAAACGACAGGAGCAAGCCTTATTACCGCTCTCAGCAAGGCTGCCGGGGTAATAATGGAGAAGATGAGTATAGACAGGGAGATTGAAGAACTGGTCAGAAGAAAGGAGAGCGAAGGCCTTGTGATATTTGCCATGCCGGCACTGATAATTCTTTTCCTTAATCTCACTGCACCTGACTACATAGCTCCGCTTTATGAGACCATCGCAGGACGGATCATAATGACTGCCGTACTGGCATCCAACATAGGGATCTATGCAATGATCCAGAGGATAACAAATGTCGAGATTTAAGGATTTACTGAAGGATAAGAAGCTGATGTCGGGAATATATGCCGTGACACTGATCACAGCTCTTCTGATACTTGCTCTTGTAGTAAAAGGGCCTGAAGAGAGCGGAAAGCTGGTCGCGGACAGACAGGGAAATATCATAGGAATAAACAGAAAAAGCCTCGACAGAAGTGAGCGCTATGATCTCAGTCTTGAAATAGAAGACGATAAAGAGACCATAACCCGCGATGTGACCCTTACCCTTCAGGCGGGAGCGGACGGAAAAAGCGGCATCAAGCTCAGCAAATCTGAGAGTCGTGAGGCAGAGATAGACGCTGCAGTAGACAATATGATAAGCAGCATCGAATACTCTAGAGAAAAGAAAATACGCCTGCCGTCAGAACTGCCTGACGGGACCGCTGTCAAATGGATGGGTACAAAGCAAAGTGCGGGCCCGGTGCTGGTGATCATTCCGCTGATGTACGTTACCCTGGTGATGCTTATGGCAGCAAACTCAATGAAGACTGATAAGACAGCAGCAGAAGAGAGGAGGTCCATAATGAGAGGCCTTCCGAGATTCTGTAATCAGCTGTATCTGATGATGAATGCAGGACTCATACTAAGTGATGCGTTCGATACCATAAGCACCGGATACGAAACAAATAAAAACTGCAGTTCGTTCGAAAGAGATCTGGTGGAGCTGAGAGATGCAACTGACGGCCACCGTATAAGTACGGCGCAGGTAATAAATGAGTACGCAGTAAAGCATGACGTGAAGGAACTGATAAGGATAGCTGCAATACTCACGGAGAATGAAAAAAGAGGTAGCGATGTGGTGGAGAGTCTGGAACGTGAAAGCAGATATCTATGGGATGAAAGAAAGACGGTGGCAAGAGAGTGTGGTAAGGCCATAGACACCAGGATGTCATATCCTCTTGGTCTGCTGCTGATACTGCTCATAGTCATAACTATGGCACCTGCGCTGATGAACATATAGGAGAAAGGAGAGGAGAGATGAAAAGGATCAGGACCAGGATCGCCGTTTTACTCGGCAATAAAAAGGGCATGGAGATGGTACAGGTAGCGATATTAGTTGCGATCGCGGTCGCGGTAGGCATCATATTCAAGTCTTCCATAGTGGACTTCGTTAACCGTGTATTCGGTAATCTCGATGCGGCAAATTTCTAGAAATGAAAATTAAACGATATCTGATCAGCAAAAGGGGATCGCAGATGGTAGAAGCTGCGATATCCCTTCCGCTCATACTGATCACCGCAATGCTTCTGATAAGGATGTTCGTGTTTTACCTGGATATATTGACTACAGGAATAAGGGAACACAGAGAGGCGCTCAATGCACAGGATTCCTATAGTGGTGTAACGATGTGCACTTATAAGGATACGGAAGAGGTGATACTGCTTAAGGGCGGAGTGCTCAGAAGGAATGTAAGCAAGAGGCTGGATATCAAGGCATATCTGATAAATGAGGATTTTCTGGTGAGAAGCGGTGAAGCACTTGATTGAATCGATCATGAATAAAAAGGGATCATCCCTTGTGATGCTGGCCATAGCATTCACGGGATTCGCTATATGTATTGCGGGAGCCATAGGGGTATCCAGAAGACTTGTAGTGAGCAGTGAATGTGAGACTTTCGGAAGATTGTGGACCAAAGCGATACTGTCTGAATATGACATACACCTGCTTGATGATTATTTTATAATGGCATATTTCGGCAATGATGATGGCGTGACCGCAAAGCTTGACTCATACCTGAAATTCTCAACTCAGGGAAGACTTGGAGCACACGTAAAGGGCGCAAACGCGGACCTTACAGGCTATGAACTCGGAGATCCGGTAAACTTCAGAAAAGCACTAAAGCTCGGATTCGCGGGAAACGCAGCGTCCGAAATAATTAACGGAAGAGGAAGGACTTACCGGAATCTTGACACGGGTGAAGGGTTTGATGAAGAGGGACGCGTGATCCGCAATCCGGTGGTCATAGATACGCTGCCGTCGCATGGTACCGGCGGCAGCGTATCAGGTGAGGAGTTTACAGAAAAAGCTAAGGCAGCCGGAGATGAAAACGGCCTTATCGGAATGTTGTCAGGGTCAGGTGCTGAAGTGATAATGCTGGAAAAATGTTTTGATAACCATGTTACGAAGTCAGATGACAAGAATCATTTATTTGTAAATGAATGGGAGTATGTGATCATAGGGAATACTGATGATGAAGTAAATTACAGAGCCATCAGAAAGAGACTGTTTATCGCAAGAAATGCACTGAATCTGGCAGCGATATATAAGGATCCTGCCAAAGTAGAGATAATAGCTGCTGTTGCTGAGAGCATAACACCGGGTCCGTTAGCTGCAGTTACACAGCTGATAATAGCTGAAGCATGGGCGGCTCTCGAAACAGAAGAAGATCTGGAGGATCTTTATCATGACAGGAGGGTCCCGGTGATGAAGTCTCCGGAGCAATGGAAAACCGATATCCGGGAGGTGCTGGGATCGGAAAAAGTAAAAGACAAACTGGATGAGGAGTCAAAGAAGCTGCTTGAGGAAAATCAGGATGAGCTGGCAAGCCTGTCAGGGAAAATACAAACTGTCACTCAGTTCAAATACGGCCTGAATTATGATGAATATCTCATGATCATGATAGCTTCGCTAAACGATAATACAAGGCTTCTCAGGATAATGGATCTGGTACAGATAAACATGAAGTACAGATATTATGCGGACTTCAACATGATGGAGTATTACACGGGCGTCAGGTTCACTATAGAAGCAAACGGTAAAAACCATGAATTTGAAGATGCATATAAATAAGAGGGGCAGCTACCTTGTCGAAGCTGCAATATCACTCCCGGTTTTTATTATCGCTGTCATAGTAATGAGCTCTGTGATCCTGATGTACGCATGCATAGAAGACTGTGCCTTTATAGCGGCTAATGAACTGAGACGCGGGGCGGCTGAAGCTGTCATTGCTGACACGTCGATAGCGCTTCCTCACAGGATAAGAAAGGAACTGGAGGATAAACATTCCCAGGTTCATTCAGCCAGGCTCATCGATGCAGGATTCAGAAGTGAAAGATGGGGTGTTGACGAACTTCTGCTTGTCGACTTCAGACTGACACTGAAGACCAATAATCCTCTTGGAATAAGGGCGGAGGCAGATTATGATCTTGCACTTGTTACAAGGGCATATGTAGGCCGTGAGCGTGATGAGGCCAATATGACAGCGGAGGAGTTTGCAGATGAAGATGCTGAAGCGGTATTTATTTTTCCAAAAAGAGGGGAGAAATACCATTCAAAAGGATGCACTTTCCTGAGAGCGGCATCAACATCCGCAGCACTTTCCGGTTCTATCAAGAGGAGGTATAAAGCCTGTCCGCTCTGCCACAGCGGCAGGGCAGCGGACGGTGCATTGGTATATTATTTCCCTTCCGACGGTGAGGACTATCATCTTCCGGGATGTCCGTCGCTGCAGAGAAATTACATAGAAATCGATAGGGGTACCGCACTTAAACGCGGATATACGTCATGCAGCAAGTGCGGAGGATAGAAAGGAGGGATACATGCAAAGGATAAATCAGAACATGACAGGCTACAGGATGCCTGCATATGTTGAAGAAATACTCACGGAGAATTACTGCAAGAATTTTGTCAGGATGTCGATAATAAAAGATAACGGAAACTATTCATTCAGTTATAAGCCTGCAGGACTCAGCAGGCTGGATCCTGATGCAATGAATCTTTATGATAAACTGCTGCTTATACGCAATCTGATAAGTATGAGCGAGAATACATCTGACCATCTTATAGGAGCAGAGAGCTATCTGCTTGAACCTGAACTGATATATGCCAAAGGAGGCAATGTGGATATCAACAGCCTCAGGCTTCTTTATTATCCTGATGTGAAAAAGCTTGAATTCAGGTATAAGATAGTTCTTTTCTCAGACCGTATACTGAACAAGAACATAAGGGAAGAACGTGAGATGGCAGAGCGTATAAGATCAGCAGCAGAACCCGGTGATATCAACCGGCTTAAGATGTTCCTCGATAAGTCTATTTTAAGGCTGGAGAACAATATGAACTGACTTTTCAGACTGTATCGTTTCTGTATATAGATGCCGGATCTGCTTCTGTTGCAAACACAGGTCCGTACAATTTATAATCAAAGAAGCGATATTGTGAACTGAAAAAGGGAGGTCATATCTATGATAAGACATATCGTAATGTTCAAAATAAAGGATGAGTTCAAGGATGAGATCCCTCAGCTGGTTAAAAACTTCTACGGCATGAAGGGAAGAATAGAAGGCATGCTGGAGCTTGAGGCAGGAGCTGACATACTGCACAGTGAGAGATCCTATGATCTGGCGCTGGTCACACTGTTCGAAAACAGGGAAGCTTTCGATGCTTATCAGACACATCCGGTCCATATGCCGGTCAAAAAACGCATGCACGAAGTCCGCAGCGGTTCGGTAGCCTGTGATTTCGAAGTATAGGCATAACGTATTTCAATCAAACAAAGCTTGTTGTATTTCCATGTATGAGATACAATGGATGTGTATAAGCTAGATTTCAATTTCACTGATGATCAGGAGGTTAGTATTATGATTTATTCAGCAGAAGTGAAAGGCATGTGCCCTGTTCACCAGGGAGTACATCACGGCTCTGCACCGATTCCTGAAGAAGGAAAGTGGGTAAA
>CADCHO010000055.1 GCA_902801255.1 uncultured Eubacteriales bacterium
ACAAATGCATCAAACTCTTCGCTGCTTCCTGCGACTTCCCGGATCTTTCGCAGTATTGCCTGCTTGTCAGAATAATTGTCCCCTTTTTCTGACGAACCACCTTCGGGCTTTGCATTTCCTGCGAAATACCCCTCACCGAACTTCGATGTCATCAGCTGGTACAGCTTTGTATCCTTCGGGAACTTATTCTCGAAAGGCACCAGATTGGAGCCTACTTTCAGAAGGCCATGTCCAGCATCAACGTTTGTAATATATGACAGTTGTTCATTCGATATATTCAGTAACTTAGCCAGCTCTATACGATCTGTTGCAGCCTGGTTCAGCATAACAATGAACTCTGAGTTTGAGAGCATTGTCCTTGCGGTGTATGACTGCAGCAGATCCGCCACATTCTGAGTGATGCCTGTGCAGAAAGCTCCATATTTACGGACCCTCTTCCACCCTCTTCCACAGCTTGTACAGGAACTGCGCAGAGTACTCATGCATGAACAGCAGATATATCTCATCGATAAAGATATACGTACGCTTCCCGGCCTGCCTGTTCTGAGTGATCCTGTTGAGGATGGAGTCCAGTATGACCAGCATACCTATGGCTCTCAGTTGCTCGCCAAGTTCAAGGATGTCATAGCATATCAGGCGGTTGCTGGTATCAACATTAGTTTGCTTTGCAAATGTGTTGAGCGATCCTCTCGTGAAGAGTTCGAGTTCAAGTGCAAGCGAATGCGCCTCAGGCTCTGGCTGTTTTAGGAGCTCTTCTCTGAAGTCCTGCAGAGTAGGAGGCGTTCCCATATAGTTGCCCTGCTTGTAGTAGCGGTACACGTTCTCAGTGCATCGGTCAATGATGGACTGCTGGCCTTTCTGGAACTTATGCCCTGCTACGATCTGCTCGCAAAGCGATTGCAGAAACTGTGACTTCTCGATTATAGGATCCGTCTCGCCGTAGTCCCGGGACATATCCATCGCGTTTATATGGTTCGGTGAATTAGCGGATATATTAATCACCGATCCGCCCATCGCTCTGACAAGAGGTCCATATTCTGATTCCGGATCGATTATGATAATATCCGCATCACTTGAGAGCATAAGATTCACTATCTCATTCTTCGCAGTGAAGGACTTGCCGCCACCCGGCACGCCCAGGATGAAGGAGTTGCCGTTCATCAGCCTCCTGCGGTCAGCGATTATCATGTTTTTGGATATTACATTGTTCCCGTAGTAGATACCGTGGCTGTCATAAACCTCCTGCACCCTGAACGGCATGAACACCGCCAATGATTCCGTAGTCAGTGTCCTGAAAGCATCAATTCGCCTTACTCCGAACGGCAAAGCAGTCTTGAGCCCATCCAGCTGCTGATAGCGGAGTATAGCCATCTGACAGAGCCTCTTTCTGACGATTGTGAGGATCTCCTCAGTATCATTGTCGAGCTGCTTCTTTGAATCTGCTGTATGCACAAGTGTAAGAACTGCGAACATCATCCTCTGATCTCTGGTCGTGAGGTCATCGAGGAACTCCTTTGTCTCCTTCCTCTGTTGCTCCATATCATACGGAACTACAGCGGAGAAGTTGTTGTTCATGTTCTGCTTGCGCTGCCAGTTCGTAATGTTCGTCTCAACCCCGAGCAGTCTCTGCTCTACTTCCTTCACCGCCTCATCAGTCGGGATCGGGACAATGTCAATCGACAACATAAGGTTCCTGCTCAGATCTGTGATCTCAGCTACCATATCATCGGATATATACGATGCATAGTCTCTCAGCAACAGCACACGACCAAAGCGATCTCCGACTTTGAAATAGTCGCTGTAATTCTCGTAGCAGTCCGGGCAGATATAGTCGCGAAAGTCATGTCCCTTCCGCATGTGATCCTTAAGATCAAAGTAGTACGATGTTTCTTCGCCCGTTCGCATGAAGTCATGAATGATGCGGAGCCTGTCGTTAGCTGTCAGATCGATGCACTTAGAGCCCAGTCTTGAGAAATGCGCTGTGAGGTCTGCTCCTATTCTGGCAAAGTACAGCCTTGCATCCTCAATGCTCTTACGATTCACCGAGATGGTAATATACTTGTCCTGGATGATCGCATTGCTGCCTGTCGCCTTATCGGTCAGCATGTCGTTGTACTCCTTGCGGTAGACATCAAGCGAGTCACCCTTCATCTTCAGCAGAATCCTGTCCTCGAAGTCCAGCATGTTGAGTCTGCGGTTGTTGATGGTGATTTTGGCAGTGCAGCCCGAGTCCAGAGAGTTCAGAAGTTCTGAGTAGCCGAGGAACATCCCCGCCTTATCGTCCCTGGATGCAACTGCATAGTTTATATCCGTGAAGCGGTATATCTTGCTATACTTGTTTTTGCCCGTAAGAAAAATCCCGTCCGGCCATATCGACCTGACGGGAATGATGTCCTGCACTTTACGCGGCACAGCAAATTTTTCCTTGTCCTGCTTCAGGACATTAGTAAGTGTCTTAATCAATAGTGATCAGCTCCTTCCGTTTTATATAATTGCGGAAATCCGCACTTTTCTTCATCAGCATTATTTTGCTTTGGTCCTTTTCTGTCTTTTATTGTCTGCATTCTGCTTCCTCAGTGAGTACCTTTTATGCCTTGATCCTCTGCGATGGAACGTCTTCCTTTTTCCTCTGTCCTCACTCGCATCTGCGAACATGGCAAAGTAATAATTCGTATTCCCGAATGTCAGCACCTTAGGAATGATAAATGTGGATTTGATCCAGGCTGCAACGAACTTCTCTGCAGTCATACCGTTGTATTTAAGAAATCCCATAACAGCAAACGGGAACGCGGCTACTATGCAGAGCCAGCTGGTGGTCTCAGTCCCGAGGATGGGATTGAGACCAAGATAAATACCAACTGCTACGCCGCATGCCAGGACAGAAAAAAAGAACTGTCTCAGCGACAGTCCGAAAAACATAGACTCCGTGTAATCACGGATCTCTCGATTTATCCTTACTTCCATGATTTTTCAGTCTCCTTCTCCCTGGATCTTCGATTTACTACCTTGCTTCAGCTACTCTGTCAGCCTTGTCACGCTGCGGCTCCACCTTGTCCAGCCTGCGTTCGTCCCTGTCGTAGTGATAGACATTGTCCGAGAGGATATCATGAGGCTCTACTACAGTTCTGTTGGCCTGCTTTACCATGTCGCAGAGTTCCTGCGCATTGATATTTGCAGTGTCAGGGACAAGTATGACCTCATGGATGCTGCTTGGGAGAATATAATAATCTGAACCTATGAGCTCAGCTGCTTTCTCCTTGACATCAGGGTAGTAAAGCGTTGATGCTCCAAGAGTCCCTGCCTCATTGGTCAGGACGTACATCCCGCTGACATCTGCTGGATCGAGAGGCTCCTTTCTGTCCAGCATATTCTCCTTTTCAGGGCTAAAGAGTGCCATGCTCATGTCTGTAAGCACTGCTGGCGCATTGATCATTGAATCATCCATTGCAGTGATAAAAAGCGTCTCCTTGTCCACCCCAAGCGAATCCATGACTCCGTGATTGACAGCTATCCTCCAGTCGCCGCCTCTGTCTTCACCCATGTTGATATCTACTGTAAGAGCAAGGCCATTGCCGACATCAACGTACGGCATATTAGCCAGGAAATCTCTGTTGCGACTCTTCTCGAGCAGTCTTACAGTCATGTTATCTCTTACCGTCTCCCAGCTGAGATCCACTGCCGGCGGAGTAGGTGCAAGCCTGGCCTGCTCATATCTGTTCGCCAAATCAACAAGCAGGAAACCGATATCCTCACCGTTCTCATGACGCTCATACAGATCATCTATATACAGCGTAGGAGCAGCATCACTTCCCTTCGGTTTGAAGGTCAGCCCATGCAGCTTCTGGTCATTCATCTTGGATATCTCAACATCATCGATGACCAGATCCTGATACACTTCTTCCGGCAGGAAATCCGGCAGTTCTTCTTTAACGATCTTAATGAATTCCTTTACTTCCATCCTTCTTACTCATCCTTTCCATCATCCACAGTCTGAAACGATAACCTTCGATCCTCTTAGCCTGGCGCTCTTTATCCAGGCGGATCCTGTCTTTAGTGATAACTTCCATTCTGTCTCCTTTCTACAGACCCATTATTTCTTTCACGACATGATCGCTCATCCTGACCATTCCCACGAGCACGAGCATATTGAACGCAAGCTCGCCGACATACTTCCACACCATAGTCGCTGCTGCAGCATTGCTGTCCACTACCGGTGGACTGGCTGCGAACTTGCTGAAGACGATGCAGGCGAGCACTATGATCGCTCCTTCAAGACATACTCCCGCATAACTTTTCAGGAAGCTGACTCCGATGCTTTGCGTCGGCTGCCCTGCAAAGGTCGAGAGCGGTATCGGTGCGATAGCCGTATACATATACAGGCGGAAGAATCTGCCGTACACCGTGAGTATTATGATGAACGACAGAACTGTGATGAACAGGCTGCCAATAAGCGTCACCGCCCAGAGCGGAATGCTCTCGAAGAAGCCGCAGTCCTCAATAGCCGTGACCATCTCACTCGGCAAGGTCGTCTTAGTCGCAGAGCCCACGCCCGAAGCGTTCATGATCGTCCTCATTGCACCCTGAGCTATGTCAAAGAGCGCCAGCATCAGGTCGAGGCCGTATGTGACTACCCCTTTCGCAATTGCGAATCTTATGAACAGCTTGAGAGCATGCTCCGGTCTTTTCACTTCTGTCAGGCTGCCGCTCGTCTTGACGACTCCGACCAAGAAAAAAAGGACCAGCAATGCCAGTCCTATACCCTTTACAGCTCCGTTGATCTGCAGTATTACCTGCCATATGCCGCCGCCCTTGAAGCCCTGCGGCGACATGGTCAGAAGCGACCATACTTCAGCCATTTTGCTGTTCCACGTATTAAGTGCATTCTCAAGATTTTGCACTACCCAGTTGTCGCTGTCCAAGGCGAAGCACCTCCTCTGCTTATTTGTCTATTGCACATCATTCCTCGCACCTCCTTAGATAGATTGAAAAAACTGCCGGCATCTGTATGATACCGGCAGTTTTAGTACAAAAGTTGTTAGTGGTTAGCGATTATTCAGCATCTACAAATTCTACAGTGTAGTTTTGCCCTAATGATTCTCCCACGCTAGTTACATAACCTTCAAGTATCTTTTTTGCATGATCCTGCGCGCGATTTTTCAGGGTTTCATCATTCGCTGCCTTTTCTTCCATATCTTTCTGAGCTTTGGAAACTAGCTCTGTTTTTTCTTCTGTTGTCACTTTCGTCAATATTCCAGATTCTGTATATGGATCCGACATAGTTTCCTCGTCAAGGTCTATACTTTGAATTTCCGCCTCTGGAATTGAGATCGTAACGATGTTTTTATCATCTGGTCCATCGATTTTTACTTTATTAACATCAATCCCATAAGTTACTATTCCAGTATATTCTATCCATGCTTTTTTATACCCGACGCCATGTTTTCCCAAAAACTTAGACCATTTTTTTGCTTCCTGCCTTAATTCTCCGACATTATGATAATAGCAGCGAAGAGTAGCTAACTCAGATATTGCTTTTACCTCGAATGTCGGCTCTACCTTGCTTTCACCACATCCTGCAAACAGGCAAAGGCCTGAAAGAAGAACTCCTACGGTCAGAACTATTGATATCATTCGTTTCTTCATAACACACCTCCCCATTATTACTCCGCAGCATCCCATTTAATCGTATAGCCAGCGGTATCAAGAAGAGGCTTTATAAGTGCCTCGATAACGGATCGAAGATTCTCTGTAGCTACTTCGTTGAGCTGTTCAGATTCTCCGGCCTCTTTCTGCACATCTTGTTTGCAATACTTTAAAGCATCTTTTACTTCAACTTTAGCATTCTCCGGCATATATCCCAGAGACTCTGTGTCTACTATTACATCATTGATCGTCAGCTCTGGAAGAATTGGTGTAACGGTCTTACTTTCCTCGTCTATGGTAAATTTGATTTCTCCCATATTTATGCCGACTTTTACAGTTGCATCATACTTTATCCGATAATCAACTTTGTCTGAGTCGTCTTTGAAGTGTTCGTAAATCCCATTATAATTGTATTCCGCTACGGATAGATCACTCACCTCCACTGCCTTTTCAAGGGTTGATTCGGTAACAATTGTTTTCCCTTTGCTACATCCACTTAATGCGAAAATCACTACGAACACTAGGCATATAGTACTTAGTATTCTGCAAATTGAATGTCCTCTGTTCATTGCAATTACACTCTTTCTCCTCTCCTTAACTGATTCATAGTTTTAAATAATTATAACACTATACAAGTCTCTTATTCACCGTATACGTTCTTTTTATCAGGGTACATTTTGAAATAGTCCATCAACAAACTCAGATTATTATATTTTACATCTCGTTGTAACGACGAGGTCAATGACAATATTACAGCGCCTGGTCGTTAAAAAATGCTTCTTACTATAGGCGCTGTAATATTCGCGAATTTATTTGCTACCGATGCCGTGCTTTACTCGTTCCTGCACCTCCCTAGCTTTAGCATTATTGAATCGGTCGATTGTCCCGACCAGATAGCCGGTTATTCTCCTGATTCGTTCGAATTTGACGCCTTCACCAACCATACCTTCCACATTCTTCACTTTGTTGTTCATATGTTCTCCGTTTCTTCCTTGTCATATGCCCTTTTTTACTTCAGTTGCAACTATGAAAGATATCTGGTCAAATGGAATAGTGTATCCTTGAAAAAAATCTTCATATTCAAGGAACCTCTTCTTGCCTCTTTTGAAGTCTCCGACTATGCCTTTCTCTGCAGGGATGTCATAGTCCTCCGCATAACTTAATACTTTCCCATTTTTCATGTGCAAATCATAGAACTGATAATACTTTGGTTCTGTCATAATAATCATTTCCCCTTCGTATTCTTAGCCTGTAATCATCGTCAGAATCTCTTTCGTAAATGTGATTATGATTCCACCCGCAACGGTCAGGAACCCATTGGCGCGTTGTGACGGATCGTGAGACTTCAGTGAAAGTCCTACCTGCATGATGCCAAGACCAAGCAGTATAAGTCCGATTGCCCTTATAAGGCTGAATATGAATTCAGACAGTTTGTTTACTGTGCTGATCGGATCACCTGCCGCATATGCATGGCATGCTCCGACTACCAGGGCAACAACTATTGCTGCATAGAGCACAAGTCCTAATTTCATCGTGCTGTTGGCGCCCTTAAGATCAATCAATTTCTTCTTGTCTTCTGTCATTTGTTTCCTCCTGTGATCGTTTATTCTTCTCGGCTTCTTCAGCTACATACTTCTCAACATCCTCCTCTGACAGCAGCACATAATCTGAATCAGGCAGCTCTATGACCTGCGCATTCTCAAACGCCTCTTTAATGAGATCAGGATCATATACAAGTTCGATCGATGAACCTGCATCCCATGCCTCTCCGTGAATATACGGATCCATCTTCCCGTCTGCCGTCATCCTTACATCCGGGTGCTTCAGGATGTCGTACTTGAGATCCATGACCGGCCTTTCTCCTCTTATGAAAAGAAGCGCGTTCCTGTTATCCAGCATACGCACTTCATCAGGAGTCATCAGCTCTCTCCCCGTATTCTGATAATTCGTCGAGTAGTTGCCGTTACGACCCGAACTCTTACCATAAGTATTAGTGTCGATCGTCTCCTTGCCAAGGAGCTCAGATACGTACTTATGTGTCTCCTTCTCATTTCCGCCAAGATATACGAACTCGTCGCAGTTGCCGACAATGGATTCCCATTGCTTCTCAAAGAGAGCCTTGAGCTGTGCCAGGTTCTGCAGGATGATGCTGACTGAAACGCCTCTCGATCTCATTACTGAAAGTATCTTGTCAAAGTCATCCGGCAGTGATAATAGTGATAGGTAAGCCTCTGATGTCTCCATCTCGGGCTTTTCCCCCACTCCACACCGTACGTGATAGTTTCCCATCATACGGCGTTCCCCCGAT
>CADCHO010000056.1 GCA_902801255.1 uncultured Eubacteriales bacterium
ATATTGAGTGGGGAGACCTTTTTGTCGGATATGTAATCCCGCTTGACCAGATTTCTTTCATCGCCATAACTGACGTAAGACAGGGATTCTGAGAACCGGCAGCATAATGCTGCCGATACATGACACAGGCCTGTGTTCGATATATACTATTACGAAAGGACGGTGACAATATGACTAAACCAAAGACAGTAATTGCAATGCTTTTGAGCCTTGTGCTCGTGCTTGCTCTGGCCGCATGCGGCTCGAAGACTGAACCTGAACCAGAAGCGGAGCCTCAGATAGATACCGGGCAGGAGACCACGGAGGATTCAGATGACTATAACATCGCATCCAACCTGCAGCTTGCGGGCGGCGGTGATGAGAAGGCGATTGATACTGATCATTTCACGATTACGCTTACTCACGGCAGCAGCTGGGACTACACTGTGGACAGCAGGACATCCATCACGATCTATAATGTCGCAGCCAGAGAAGCAAACTGCGGCGGAAGGCTTGTTTCGATCAAGGCTTATGATCCGGCGGACAAGGACTACGAGATGCTTCCGAGCTATAGTGTCATAGGAGAAAAGAACGGGAAGATGTATATCGCTGAATATCCATCAGATGTGCAGTTCGACCCGTCGGACGAACAGGCTGCTGCAGACTATCAGACGGTATACGAGGAAGTGAACAAAATCAGGGAAGGTGCGGCAGACAGTCCGCTAGTGCTGAAATAGGAAAGTGATGAACAAAGAAGACCTCAGAGAATATCTGAATACCAGAAGGCTGGGCTGGCCATATGAGGATTCATACCATGTTGACCATATAGGCGGCCATCGTTTCGTTGCCAGGATAGGTGACGAGCTTGCCGGCTTGTCATACGCTGAAACGAACTCTGACGGCACTGAGGCTGTCATGAAGATGAATCTCAAGGGTCAGTTCGCTGAATACGGCATAGGAACGGAACTCTTGAACCTTCTCATGGATGATCTTCAGCAGTCAGGCTTTGAGACCATCCGATACGAGATTCCGCCAGCACGGTATGCGTTCCAGATATATCAAAATCTAGGCTTTTCTGTAGAAAGCAGGGATGAAGAAACAGTCAGTTTCATCTGGAGAAGACAAAAATAATATTTTTTTCAAAAACTGCTTGACCTTCCACTTTATGGAAGGCTTATCGTTTGACCAGGATAAGGAAGCAGACAGGAGATATCGCGATATGAAGATCAATCAGATCGCCGAACTGGCGGGCATGACGAGCAAGAATATCAGGTTCTATGAGGATCAGGGACTGATCAAGCCCAGACGCGATCCGCAGAACGGGTACAGGGAATATACCCTTGAGGATGCAAAGCAGCTGGAGAGGATAAAACTTCTGAGACAGCTTGGGATATCCTGCGAGAACATCCGGATGCTACAGAACGGCGAACTGGATTTCGACACATGCATGAGCGGGCACATGGAAAAGCTCGATCGTGAAAAGGAGAATCTGAATCACATGGCAACGCTTTGCCGTATGCTGTCGGACGAAGTAGACGACGTATCGGATATCGATGCTTCCGCTTATCTTGACCGGATGAAGGAGCTGGAGAAAGGAGGCGTCAGGTTTGTGAATGTAAAGATGTCTGATGTTAAAAAGCGCAGGACCGGTGCGATCCTGTCCGCCATCGCAGTCATAATGATCGCGGCACTTATGTTGGTCGCCATAATGCTGGCGAACAGCGAGGATCCGGCACCGTGGGGAGTGATCGCGGTATTCGTGATCATATTCGGCGGAATCATTGTTGGAGTAATCGTAGCTCTGGTGCAGAGACTCGGCGAAGTAAAGAGAGGAGAGATCGATGAAGCTTCTAAGTATTGATTATATCCCTGGCGCAGACATAGAGGTGCTGGGAGTCGTTAAGGGCACAGTAGTGCAGAGCAAAAACATTGGCAGGGATTTCATGGCGGGCATGAAGACGCTTGTCGGCGGTGAAATAGTCGGCTACACAGAGATGCTGGTCGAGGCCAGACAGATTGCCACGAAGCGCATGGTCGATGAGGCAGAGGAGCTTGGAGCCGACGCAGTCATAGGCCTCAGATACGGATCGTCTCAGGTGATGGATACTGCGGCTGAGGTGCTGGCATATGGAACTGCGGTAAAGGTCATAGGGAAGAAATAATCGCTAAGGTAATAAAGATATTGGCGGCCGGTGCGAAAGTACCGGTCTTTTATTATGCGCAGGGAAGGAGGAAGCACATGACGAACAACAGAGTAAAGAATGTGGACGGCATGGTCGGCGAAGGCGTTAAGTTCGAGCGGATCAGAAGGGTCACCGGCTATCTTTCTGGCGATTTGTCCAGATTCAATAATGCCAAGAGGGCTGAAGTGGCAGACAGGCTTGAGCACGGGCTGGGACGACGCCCGGCAAAAACTGACCGTGACAGAGAGGAAAGGTGAGACTAATGGTAAATAAACGAATCAGGAGAGGAGGTGACAGGGCTTGGACAGCGACAACTGGGTAGTGCAGAATCTAGAAAATGCGCTGAATACTTGGAATGCGAAGATGGCGGAAGTGTGGTCGCTTCTGACCACATCACCTCAGAGCTTCAAGGGCGGAGGCATATGGCACGTCATCGTACAGATCAACGGAGCAGTAAAGGGTATAGGCCTGGCACTGCTCGTTTTGTTTTTCCTGATGGGAGTGGTCAAGACCTGCGGAAGCCTTACCGATGTGAAAAGACCGGAGCATGCTCTGAAGCTGTTCATCAGGTTTGCGATTGCAAAGGGTGTAGTCACTTACGGACTCGATCTGATGCTGGCGCTCTTTGACATAGCGCAGGGTGCGATGAGAACGATCATGAATGCGTCCGGCATAGGCTCGGCTACTAAGACGACCCTGCCGAGCGAAATGGTGTCTGCGATTGAGGACTGCGGATTCTTTGAGAGCATCCCGCTCTGGGCTGTGACGCTGATTGGGAGCCTGTTCATCACTGTGATGTCGTTCATAATCATACTCACGGTCTATGGCAGGTTCTTCCGCCTGTATATGTACACGGCAATCGCGCCAATACCGCTATCAACATTTGCCGGTCAGCCTACCCAAAGCGTAGGAGTCAGTTTTCTGAAGAGCTATGCGGGAGTATGTCTGGAAGGCGCGATCATAGTGCTTGCCTGCATCATATTCAGCAAGTTCGCAGCCAGTCCGCCTGTCGTGGACAAGGATGCTGCCGCAGCGACTATGGTATGGAAGTATGTCGGAGAGCTGGCGTTCAATATGCTCGTGCTCGTAGGCATGGTCAAGATGAGCGACCACCTCGTTAAGGAAATCATGGGTGTCTAAGAAAGGAGGCAGTTTTGGAAGTTATCACTAAGGACATTGCCGTGATCCCGGCAGACTCTGCGGAGAACGCAAGAGCAAAGAGGATCGATCAGTACCGTTACAAACTGTGGAAAATGAAATGGAGGAATGCAAGAAATGCTGGAAGTAAAAGAGTTCATTGAGAAGATGAAGGAAGAGGTCAGGGATTACCTGCCGGACGATGTGCATAAGGAGATCATCATCGATGACGTTGAGGTCGTAAAGATGAACGACCAGAAGCTGCACGGCCTGACCTTCAGGATGCCGGGCAGCGATGCTGCGCCGACACTGTATGTTGATGAGATGTATCAGGCATACAAGGACGGAGCGGATATCGGATATCTCGCGACTGAGATGTCGAATATGTACTCGGCATCGAGAAACGCGGTCAAGCCGCCTGAGATAGACCTGAGTTACGACAAGGTCAAGGACAATCTGACTGTCAGGCTCCTTGAGAAGAAGCGCAACCGCGAGTTCCTGATGAACACGCCTCATGTGAGCGTAGGACACGGGCTTGCCGTCATCGCAGACATCAACATGGGCGAGGACAGAGGAGGCGACTGGAGGATCGCGGTCAACAACAACGTGCTTGAAACGCTTGAAGTAGACAAGGAAACACTCTTCGCACAGGCGATGAAGAACTCCGCTGTCGTGGAGCCTGCTATGCTCATAGACATGAACAGCGCACTCTTCAGCCCGGAGAGAGTCAATCTCCTCGACAGGGAGGAGCCTATCGCACCGGAGGACATCGGAGGCATGTATGTGCTGACCAATGCAAGCGGCTCGCTCGGAGCGGCTGCGCTGTTCTACCCGGATGTGAAGGAGAAAGCAGCTGAGCTTCTTGGCTCTGACTACTATATCCTCCCTTCGAGCGTGCATGAGGTCATCCTTGTGCCGGACGCTCCGGGAATCACTGAAAAGGAACTCTGCGACATGGTGAAGCAGGCCAACAGGACTGTTGTGGACGAGAAGGACATCCTCTCGGACAACGTCTATCACTACAGCAGGGGCGACCGCGGACTGGATAAGGTGAACCCTGACCGTGAGCGCGGTGACATGGTAGCCGAAGGGAGGTAGACCCTATGGAGGTTCGCATCAACAGAGAAATAAGAGACTACACAGAGTCAATGTTCTTCGGACTGTCGCTGAGGCAGTTCTTTTTTTCTGTCCTTGCATGCGGCGTGGCAGTCGGCATCTACCTTGGTCTCAATCCCATACTCGGGACTGAGACCACCAGCTGGCTGTGCATAGTGGCGGCATTCCCGTTCGCAGTTATGGGGTTCCTGAAGTACAACGGTATGACTGCAGAGAAATTCATTGCTGCATGGATCAAATCGACATTCATGATCCCTAAGGTGCTGCTGTTCGGCAATACCAATTACTACTATGCAGTTATGGCGGGAGACAGTGAGGATCACGGAAAAAAGAAACCGTTTCACAGACGCGGTTCAAGGCACAAAAGGTACTCCACCCGCAAACAGGGTGTGAAGAGCAATAAGCAGAAGAAACGAAGGAAAGGAGCTGATGGCAATTGATCAAAACACTTACTAACGTCCTGAAGCAGGACAAAGAGAAGTTCGCTGTGCCTCGCAAGGTGCAGGACATCATTCCCGTCAGATCCATCTGGACTGACGGCGTTTTTATGACAGGGAAGAACAAGTTCAGCAAGATGTGGCGGTTCACGGACATCAATTATGCTGTCGCATCAAGAGACGATAAAGCCGGGATGTTCCTCGGCTACTCTGAACTCCTGAACTCGCTCGACTCAGGCTGCACGGCCAAGATCACCATTAACAACCGCAGGTTGAACATGCTCGATTTCGAGGACAGGATACTGCAGAAGATGATGGGCGATCCGCTCGATGTCTACCGTAAAGAGTACAACGACATGCTGACCGATAAGGCGACCGGCAGCAATGCAATCATCCAGGACAAGTATATTACCATCTCGGTGAACCGTAAGAGCATCGAGGATGCCAGACTGTACTTTGCCAGGATAGGAGCGGATCTTACCGCGCATTTTTCACGGCTCGGATCAAAGTGCATCGAAATGACAGCCAATGACAGGCTGCGCATCATCCACGACTTCATGAGGACGGGCGAAGAGACCTCGTATCACTTCGACCTGAAGGATCATATGAGGAAGGGACATGACTTCCGTGACTATATCTGCCCGGATGTCTACGAGAACAATGCCGACTATTTCAAAGTCGGAAATCGTTTTGGCCGTGTTCTGTTGCTGAGGGACTATGCGTCGTATATATCCGATGACATGGTTGCCGAGATCACGGATCTTTCCCGCAACCTGATGCTGTCGATCGATATAGTTCCAATCCCGACGGACGAGGCGGTGAAGGAGGTCGAGCAGAGGCTGCTCGGCGTTGAGACCAACATAACCAACTGGCAGCGCAAGCAGAACATGAACAACAACTTCTCCGCTGTGATTCCGTACGACATGGAGCAGCAGAGGAAGGAGACGAAAGAGTTCCTTGACGACCTGACTACCAGAGACCAGAGGATGATGTTCGCGGTGCTGACGCTGGTGCATACGGCTGACAGCAAGAAGCAGCTCGATAACGATACCGAGGAGATCCTCACCATCGTCAGAAAGAGGCTCTGCCAGATGTCAGTGCTGAAGTATCAGCAGCTGGACGGACTCAAGACGGCTCTGCCGTTCGGAGTAAGGAAGATCGACGCCTTCAGGACGCTGACCACAGAGTCGCTGGCGGTGTTTATGCCGTTCAGGGTGCAGGAGGTCTATGACAGCCACGGCATCTATTACGGGAACAATGTTATATCCAAGAACATGATCATCGCCGACCGCAGAAGGCTGATGAACGGCAACTCGTTCATACTCGGTGTACCAGGCGGAGGCAAGTCCTTCACGGCGAAGAATGAGATAGTCAATCTGATGCTCTCTGGCGATGCGGACATCATAATCATCGACCCTGAGTCGGAGTACGGTCCGCTGGTCAGAGCGCTCGGCGGATCAGTGATCAACATATCCGCCAACTCGACGAATCACATCAACGCGATGGATATGTCAAGAGACTACGGCGAGACCGATCCTATCATCGAGAAGAGCCAGTTCCTGCAATCGCTCTGCGAACAGATAGTAGCAGGGCACAAGTTCCAGAAGGGCCAGCAGTCCATCATCGACCGCTGCACCGAGAATGTGTACCGCTACTACAAGCAGGGCAACTATATGGGCACGCCGCCTACGCTGGCGGATTTCAGAGAGGAGCTTTTGAAGCAGCCTGAGCCTGAAGCACATTCGCTGGCACTCGAGCTTGAGCTGTTCACAAGAGGCTCGCTCAACACCTTCGCGAAGCAGACCAATGTGGACACCTCAAACCGTCTGATCTGCTACGATATCCTTGAACTCGGCGAGCAGCTGAGAGCCATCGGCATGCTGGTCATCCTGGATTCGATCCTCAACAGGATCACACAGAACAGGCAGGCCGGCAAGCGCACGTATATCTTTATCGATGAGATATATCTGCTGTTCATGCACGAGTACTCGGCGCAGTTTCTCTACAAGCTGTGGAAGAGAGTGCGTAAGTACGGAGCCTTCTGTACCGGAATCACCCAGAACGTCGCCGATCTGCTGCAGTCGTACACGGCAAGGACGATGCTCAGTAACTCCGAGTTCATCGTCATGCTCAATCAGGCAGCGACAGACCGCATAGAGCTGGCGAAGCTGCTGAATATTTCCAATGAACAGCTGTCGTATATTACGAACGTTGATGCCGGGCACGGGCTGCTGAAAGTCGGATCAAGCCTTGTTCCGTTCGAGAACAAGTTCCCGAAGGATACGAAGCTCTACGCATTGATGACAAGCAAATTCGGTGAGGGCTATTTTGCCGGCAATGCCAATATGCCTGGTGATCCATCGAATATACCGCGCAGCAATTCTGACGAGCAGGAGATACTGAGGAAGATCCGTGAGGTGGCTGTGAGCAACGCTGACTTCGATGAGATGGTCAGGAAGTATCTGAATCAGGCGGAATCCTGAAGAAACTGTAATTTCGTGAGAAAACTGCTCTGAAGAAAGTGGAGTCCGCTCCGCTACATGACAGCTCCCGTTTGGGAGTTCTTTTTATTTTTTGAATGAAAGGAGGAGCCGGAGTGGCAGACATAAAAACAAGAGATGTTACCAGGGGCACGATAAAGACTCTGGACAGGGCAGCAAGCTCCATGCATCACCTGAAGGAAGAGACGATAAGGAACAGGGCTGCAGATATTGGAAGAAAAGCTGACAGTGAGTCTTCGGGTTCATATGCACAGGACACTGCAGAACACTATGCGGGCGGCAGTGCGGCATATGCTGCAAAGGCAGGAGTGGAGATGATGCTCCAGTCAAGAGAGAAGGCAGGATACAGATCCGAACCGCTGCCTGATTCGCTGCCTGATGATGCAGATGCAGTCATTATCCCCGGCAGCCATAAATCACCAAAAACCGCCAATGCATCATCGGATAATGCGGAGCAGGTACAGAGGGCATTCCGGGAGCAGGGGATCAAGACCATCCGCAACCGGCAGAGCAGGGCGAAAATGGCAGAGCAGGAAGTCCTGCGAAATGCTGAGGAAGACAGGGTGACCGGTCGTGTGAAAAGAGCCTCGGCAATCAGGAGCAAAGAGCTTGCCGGATACAGAACCAGCAGGGTCGCCAGAAACCGCCGGAAACCGCTGAAAAGTGAAGAACTCATCCAAAGGCGAAGGAAGGAATATGCGGTAAAACGCATAACAGAGCAGAATGCGAAAAGTAGCGGTTTACAGCGAATACTTGCGGTCGTCAAAGGTTCCCGCCCGGATAAAACAGCACGCAGAACAGGCGGAGTACTTGCAGGCGTTGCCAGGGGTACAAAGGCAATATTCGGCACCTTGTCCATAAGCGGCGCTGTTGCTGTAGGCATCATCGTGATCATGGTGCTGTTCGGAGCTGCTTCCAATATGACCGAGGATGGATATTATATCGATGGGACCGGCGATACCGCGATAGTTGAAGTGGCCAGGGCACAGCTTGGCAATGTTGGCGGAGATAAGTTCTGGAAATGGTACGGATTCAAGACCCATGTGCACTGGTGCGCCTGCTTTGTCAGCTGGTGCGCAGATCAGTGCGGCTATATCGATGCCGGAATAATGCCGAAGTTCGCAGGCTGCGATACCGGAGTCAGCTGGTACAAATCGCATCACCGATGGGCAGGAGGAGGCTATACGCCGCATCCCGGAGATATCATCTTTTTTGACTTTGAGAGAGACGGGGTGATAGACCATGTCGGGATCGTTGAGACCTGCGACGGAAAAAGTCTCACTACTATCGAGGGCAATTACAGTAATGCATGCAAACGGGCTTCATACGGAGTCGGCGACCGTCGGATAGCAGGCTATGGCCTGTCTGTATCCGTTTCGGCTCATGCCTCGTCAGCGATCTTCGAAAGAGCGATCGGTTGGGCAAATCTGGTAGCCAATGATGACAGTTATCATTATGTGCACTGGAAAAGCGGAGACAGTAAGACACAGGAATGTCCTGTCTGCAATAAGCATCCGAAAGGAGAATACCGTGGTTGGAACTGCATCGGCTTCGCGTTCGCCTGCTGGAAACACGGCGCGGGAATCAACAGCAGATGCAGCTGCACATGGAACAGGCTTCTCAGTTGCAACTCTGACGCGGAAGCCGACAGAATCGCTTCAGGAAAAACTGGAGTGAAATGCAAGGTGATCCGAAACGGCGGAGCTGAGATCCCTTTAAGTATGCTGAGACCGGGAGACATAGCGGCTTTGTACTCCGGGAGCGGCTACTACCATACCATCTTCTATGAAGGAAACGGACTGTATGCCGACTGCACAAGTGGCAGAAGCGATAATATAAAGTCAGGGAATACCCTTTCAGCCGGGACCAAGTCGCGGATCAAGGTGGCGATAAGATATGTTGGATAAAGTTGCCTCGATAATCGTGATTGCCAAATAAGCAGTCAAAATGATCCCATATGTTTGCTCTTTGCGAACGACCGGGATCATTTCTACATGATCTAATTCTTTCCATTTCCTTTGCATAAATATTGCCGTGTGTTTTAAAACTGAAACAGGAATTGAGTTTTGCAAAACAAAATTGACCTATGAAATTTCTAATGCTAATATTATAGCGATTCCTTGCAACGCAATAAAGGTTCAGCAAAGGTGAAATATCATGGCGATGAATTATAACAAACTTTGGAAGCTGTTAATTGACCGGGGGCTCTTAAAGAAAGATTTGAGAGAAATGACCGGAATCTCAACAAATGCTCTAGCTAAAATGGGAAAAGGCGGAGATGTATCAACAGAAGTGTTGAGAAAGATCTGCACTGCGCTAGATGTGAAGCTTGAAGATATTGTTGAGATTGTGCCTGATGAGTACAAATAATGGGACAGGTAGAATTGTATTATTAGTATGGGCGTTAATCGACCTAACAAGGAGGTGAGTGACAGCATGACCTCTAACAATATATTTGAGGATGACCTGCACTCATCTATTGCAGAAGAAGGAATAGAGAGGGCAAAAGAGTATTGGTGCAGTGATTGTCATAGTCAATCCCGATACACTGAATGTCCTATGTGCGGAAAGCCTACAGAAGAGGGGGTTCCTGTTGAGGTGTACTGGTGTAAGCATTGCAATATACCAGTGATACATAAATTGAATGATCCGGAAAAGGGGATATGCCCTGTATGCGGACGGGCAACGAAATATTTAGCAGCTGATTTGAGACCGGTTTTTCCAGAAGAAAGACTGCTTCTGGAAATACTGTTAGACAAAGAGCCAAATACGTATGCAGACAAGTCGGTGTGGGCAGTAAACAGCAGATATTATATTAATGGGAAGAGCGTAGCTATATCGAGCAGGGTTTTCCAAAATGCTGATACTGATGCGATTGCAGAAAAGATTGAAAAGCATAGAAGCGAAATAACCTATACGGCATTTGATTCTTATATCCAAAAGTTTATCGAGGCAAATCGTGGTCGTCTGGCTGCTTTGAAGAGTGAAGCGTTCGAATTTGTTTGCAATACTGCAGAACATTTTGAGGAAGAACAAATCGTGCTCTCTTTTTCGGGAGGGAAAGACTCAACTGCCACTGCAGATATTGTTGTTAAAGCCTTAAGCAATCCGAGCTTGGTTCATATTTTTGGAAACACAACATTAGAATTTCCATATACTGTCGAATATGCGGAGCAATACAGAGAAGAGCATCCACAAGCAATTTTCTTAACCGCAAAAAACGAAGATCAAGTTTTTATGGATGTATGCAAGGATATAGGCCCACCAGCGCGTATGATGAGATGGTGTTGCTCAATGTTCAAAACAGGACCAATAACCAGAGTCATCAACAGCCTTTATAGAAATCAACAGATTCTTACGTTCTACGGGATAAGGAAGTCCGAGTCAGTAAGTAGAAGTAAGTATAACAGGGTAGAGGATGATGCTGAATCAGTAAAGATCCAGCAACAGACGGTAGCATCGCCGATTTTCTTTTGGAAGGATATAGACATTTGGCTTTATCTTTTGTCTGAAAATGTGTCTTTTAATAAAGCGTACAGACTTGGGTATGATCGTGTAGGCTGCTGGTGCTGTCCAAACAACAATCAAAGGGCGCAATTTCTATCCAGAATATATATGCCTCAGGAATCAAAGAGGTGGAGGACTTTTCTAGTTGACTTTGCCAAAAAGATAGGCAAGGAAGACGCAGAAGTATATGTAGATACGGGGAAATGGAAGGCTCGTCAGGGCGGAAACGGTCTTGCCTCAGCTGGTGATATAAAGATCAAGTATACAAATTGCACTGCGGAAGATCATGCAAAGATTTATAGTTTAAATCGGCCATATAGTGATGAGCTTATCGGGATGTTTGTGCCATTTGGAATGGTGGCACCAGAATTAGGAAACAAGTTACTAAATGAAGTAGTAATACTTGACCCAAGAACTAAAGTCCCTATTATTACGCTTCAACCATTCAGTCAGGATGGATATGAATATGCTGTCAAGGTCAAAACAATGAATGTAAAAGACCATGAGGCTATTCAGAGAATGGTTGGCTATCAGATAAGAAAATATAATGCATGTAGGAAATGCTTGAAGTGCGAATCTCTGTGCCGTGCAGGTGCAATAAGCATTACTGGAGATGAGTATTATATTGATCCAAATAAGTGCGTCCATTGCAAAATGTGTATGACTGCAAAATATCTTGACGGCGGTTGCACAATGGACAAGTATCTTAGAACCAAGTAAGTTCAACGGAGGACTAAGCTAATGAAAATGAAGTTTCGTGCTCACGATACTTTCTTCATAAGAAAAGGGTGGCTTACAAAAGGAATGGAGCAAATTGTTGCAAAGCCGGATTTGTTTGTCGATAAAGAAGAGAATCCTATGGATATATTGGGGATTGGTTCTAATATGACAAAGGCTCTCAGATATTGGCTGCAGGTAGTTGGACTTACACAGGAACCACCACAGGGAAGAAGGATTCAGACACTTACTGAATTTGGGGAGATAGTGTACGAAC
This sequence comes from uncultured Eubacteriales bacterium, assembly GCA_902801255.1. Lineage (GTDB taxonomy): Bacteria > Bacillota > Clostridia > Peptostreptococcales > Anaerovoracaceae > Crickella. Next base: position 11,855 of record CADCHO010000056.1, read on the forward strand.
AGGATCATTATATAGAAGAGCTGGGAACCTTGTATTTGTTGCAGTATAAGTTAGCCCAGCAGGATGAAAAGGCTACTGCGTGGTACTACTTTTTCAATGAGTTCTCGATGCCTGAATTTACAAAAGAGGATTTTGTCCAGTTTTTACAGAATAAAGTTCTGATGGAAGGCGATGATACTTCTGTAGCTAGTAGGTCATTAGGCGATGATTTCGCCTGCATTATCAACACATATCTTCCAAGAAGCAAATCAAATCCGGAAAAAATCTCTCCCGAGAACAATATAGACTGTCCATTTGGAGAGCTTGGATTAATCGATATTGCTAATAAAAAGAAAAAAACTTATAAGAAAGCTATTCCATCGCCAAAATCCTTGAACCCCTGGGTGGTTTTAGCAGTGATTATGGATCAGGCCAAAGGCAGAACGGAGATAGCGTTAAACGAACTGCTAACTAGTTCTTGCAATATTGGTAGAGTGTTTAATCTGGATGTAATTGTTATGCTTGATGTTTTACATTCAGCTGAAAAGCTAGGCTTGATAAAAATAATCAGAACTGCTGGACTCGATGTAATTCATATTAATGAATTTATATCGTTTAATGATTGTGTAGGAAGATACTATGAAACTATTGAGGAAGGACTATAGGTGACTGACAGTGAGCAAAATGATTTCAGTCGCATCAGGGTTTCAGTATTCAGTCAATATAGGATACGACCTGAATAGTGATGACAAATTAAAAAGCTTTATACCTACAAGGTCTTCGCTTGCACTTTTGGAAGATGTGCTTCTTAGCACGGCAGCATCATCAACTGACCGGGCTCGCGTTTTGATTGGTGCATATGGCAAGGGAAAATCCCACATTGTCTTAACGATCTTA
>CADCHO010000057.1 GCA_902801255.1 uncultured Eubacteriales bacterium
GGAAAACAGATTTATCAAAGCAGACTGTACTGCTGATGATCTTAAGCAATGTAATAGATGGTTTATTGATTCCTTTAGCAGCGTCGGTGAAAAAGTTGTAATCATAGAAGATGATTTCAACAAAACGCTGGCGAAGTTTTTATGCTGACAAAGGCTTATTGTTTTGCCCGACTTTTTCTCCGGTGTTCTATGAGCTGTATATAGCTGCCGGATTCTCAGATATGATCGATGGTGCTGTTGCAAGGAGAACAGGTACCGTCAGCGAACTGGGTTCAAGACTCGATACGATCGCGGATATAGTATTCACAGCGGCTTGCCTGATCAAGCTGCTTCCTGCGTTGGATGTTCCGGTATGGCTTTACATATGGACAGCCGTCATAGCGATGATAAAACTGTTCAACATCGCTACAGGATACATCAGACAGAAACGATTCATAGCAGTGCATTCTGTAATGAACAAAGTTACCGGAGGACTGCTGTTCATTTTTCCATTGACGCTAACATTTATCGATTCGAAATACAGTGCGGCAGTCGTCTGTGCAATCGCAACAATAGCGGCATTTTATGAGGGGTATCTGATACAAGGGGGAAATAATGGCTTTTGACTATAAAAAAGAATATAAGGAATTCTATATGCCGAAGAACAAACCATCTATCGTGACGGTTCCTTGCATGAACTATATCGCAGTTCGCGGTCATGGAGATCCGAATCAGGAAGACGGCGAATATAAGAGGGCGATCGGACTCCTTTATGGCATTGCCTTTACAATCAAGATGAGTAAAAAAGGAGATCATCAGATTGAAGGGTATTTCGATTATGTCGTACCACCGCTGGAGGGCTTCTGGTGGCAAGACGGCGTATCCGGAGTCGACTATACTCGCAAGGAAGACTTCAACTGGATTTCTGTGATCAGATTGCCCGACTTTGTCACAAAAGCGGACTTCGACTGGGCTGTAGAGGAAGCAACCAAGAAAAAGAAACAGGATTACTCGAAAGTAGAATTTCTGACTTATGATGAAGGAGTATGCGTTCAGTGCATGCATATAGGCGCATATGATGATGAGCCGGCAACTGTAGCAAAGATGCATGAATATATGGAAGAACAGGGTTATACTCTGGATATAAATGAGGAGAGACTCCACCATGAAATATATCTGAGCGATGCTCGGAAGGTAGCGCCGGATAAATTGAAAACAGTGATCAGACATCCTGTCAGGAAGGTGTAATTTTCAGACTGCAGGGCATTACTGATAGAAGCTGAGAACTAAATTTCGGCTTGCTGCTCTACGAAACGTAGGTTGCTCCATGCGTGATCACGTACTAATCTGACTCCATAAGGAGGTATCATCAATGAATAAGTATGTGAACGGAACGATGATCAAACGCCTGCGTGAAGGCAGGAACATGACTCAGAGCCAGCTTGCTGAGAGACTCAATGTCAGTGATAAAGCTATATCAAAATGGGAGACAGGGAGAGGCTACCCGGACATTTCCCTTATAGAGCCATTAGCAGAGGCACTGAGGGTATCTGTAATAGAACTGTTCTCAGGCGAGGATGTTGTAAATACCAACAGATCTTTCAATATGCTTCGAATGAAGCTCCACGTATGCCCGATTTGCGGAAATATTATTCAGAGCACAGGGGAAGCGGTGGTCAGCTGCTGCGGACTTGTTCTTCCGGCGATGGAGGCGGAACCGGAGGATGATTCCCATCTTCTCCAAGTGGAGCGTGTAGAGGACGAATACTATATAACGATTTCTCATGAAATGAGCAAAACGCACTATATTTCGTTTATGCTTGCATTACAGGACGATGGGTATGAAATAAAGAAACTGTATCCGGAAGGGAATGCCGAAGCGCGTTTTAAGATAAGCAGAACGAAAGCATTCCTGTATTATTGCAATCAGCACGGATTATTCAAAGCATCGGTTCAATAAAACTATTAAGTTCGTTAGGCCATAATGGATGCATATATGACTAAAATGGAAGGACGGGGATCATGACGAAAAACACAAAAGTGATCATATATGATCTGGAACCCCAATATGATGATCTGATCGCATCTAAGTGCGATCACGCGCTGGCGGCAGACGGTAAATACGCCCCTTGCCAGGGCTGTTTCGGCTGCTGGACAAAGCATCCGGCTGAATGCTTCATGAAGGATAAACTGCAGCAGGTGTGCCGCATCATCGGACAGGCAGATGAAATGGTGATAGTCACAAAGAACCTGTACGGCGGATACAGTGCGGCTGTCAAAAACGTGATGGACCGCGCGATCGGCAGTTCCACACCGTTCAGCACCTACCGCGGCAAGCAGATGCACCACACCTTGCGATACGGAAAACACGACCTTCTGAAGGTGATCGTATACGGAGACATCACGGAGGCTGAAAAGAACACATTCCGCTATCTTGCTGAACGCAACGCCGTCAACGAGGGACATGCAAGATCTGAAGTAGTGTTTATCGAAGATCTCGCAGAACTGGAGGCGGTATTATGAAAACAGTATTCATCAATTGCAGTCCTAAGAAAAGGTTCTGCGCTTCCCAATACTTCCTGTTCCTACAGAGATTATTTACAGGAGGCAAAAAAGTCAGCGAAAAACTGCGCAATCAGGCGGATCATGCCCGCATCCTCGATCAGCTGAAGGACGCACAGGCAGTCGTGCTCTGCCTCCCGCTGTATGTTGACGCCATCCCTTCGCATGTGCTTCAGTTCATGGAAGAGATGGAAAAGTTCTGCAGACAGAACGGTCTTCACCTCAACGTTTACTGCATCGCGAACAACGGCTTCATTGAGGGGAGCCAGAACGAGCCTCTTATGCAGATCCTGGAGAACTTCTGCAGCCGCGCAGGTCTGACCTGGGGCGGCGGAGTCGGTATCGGCGGCGGAGTGATGCTCAATGTGACCAGAATAGTTTTCGAGGTACAGATCGTATTGCTGGCGGTCAATACCGTATTGAGCGTAATACAGACGGGAGTCCTGTTCCCGAAGGATCTCTGGATAAGCTTTGGCGAGAACGCCCTCATACTGCTGTACTTCAATCTGGGAGCGCTATTTTATTTCTCGCTCATGGGAAGAGCCATCCATAAAGGTGCTTACTTCGGGAAAAAGTACACGAGGATCCTGATCCCGTCATTCATATTCATCCTGTTCGCGGACATCTTTTTCATAATAATCTCTCTGTTCGAGGGAGGTATATTCCGCGGCTGGCTGGCGAAAAAAGAACCTGGAAAATGAATGAAGAACAATGATTGAGACCGGAAAAGGTATGCTAAGCTCGCCGGACACGGATACCGTATACTTGCAGAAGCGATCGAAGCAGATCTTCCATATGAGATAAAGTGTCCGGCCTTGCTGATATGCGGGGATAAAGATCATGCAGGTTCATGTATCAGATACAATAAAAAGTGGCACAAAAGATCCGGAATTAAAATTGAATGGATCAGGGGTGCCGGGCATAATTCAAATACAGATGATCCGGAGCAGATCAATAAGCTGATAGAAGGCCTTGTTGACAAAATATAGAAAAAGATGCACACAAATTCAAGTTTATAGAGACGGGTAATGTATAGTTGCCCGCTTTTATGATACCTTACGACAAAAGAAAAACCTCCGATTTCCCGGAGGCCTGTGGTGGATGATCAGGGGCTCGAATTGCGTATACTTTTTTCGACGAAACGCTGTAAGCGTTGAAAAGAAAGGAGTTGACATCGTCTAAGGGCGCGATTTTTCTGAAATGTACCCAAAAGTGTACCCAGAGCAATGGCTGACTATATCCTGTACATTCTCATAACAAGGACCTTCAATTCGTCAGAAATATCATGCAATTTTTCTGATGAAACAAACAGAAAATAAGGGAAACTGTGTAAAGTATAAACTGCTGGCAAATAATAATCCAACGCATCCAACGCGTTGGATGCGTTGGATTGAGTTGGAGAATGATGATCTGGTAATTGCTTATGAATAGGTATATCAGAAAAACTGTTATTAATCCGGATATTTTTACAAATAATATAATGACAGGCATACAAAACGACAATTTATTTTGATATTTAACGAAAAAACGTCAAATATCAAAATAAACTGTAAAAAATGACAACGATAATAAAAAAACAAATTCTAAATATGAGGAAAGAAGTAAAGTGATGCAGCTTGAATACCAGCAGAAGAGGCTAATTCAACTACTCGAAAGAATCCCGCCAGAAATGAGAGATGAGCTGATGAATGGAAAGAAAACTAAGGAGCGTCAAGACTGAATCAGTGCAGACCTCTTTTGCCGGCGGCATTTTTGAGTATGAGTTCGGCCGAGCCCTTCTTGAGCTCGCATATCCTGCGCATCCCGTCCACGTAATCCTCATCCATGCCCGAATTGATCCAGTCGGTCACAAGTCCGAAGCAGGCGCATTTGTGGTACCTGATGAAGAGCATCCTGTCCCTGTCAGAGATCGGCGCATCCGGGAATACGGTGTCCGCGTATGTCGTGATGAAGTGTTCGCAGACTCTCCAGAGCGAGGCGATGTTGGTACTGCTGCCGGAGTTGAAAATATGCATGATGATGCGCCTGTTGGCGCGCGCAAATTGCATCGCGGCCTCGAGGCATTCCTCTATCGAGTTCAGCCTGGGATAATCTGCGATGACTCTGTCGGCGTCCTTTTCGAGTATGTCCTCGAGCAGTGCCGGAACGTCCTGATAATGATAATAAAAGGTATTGCGGCTGATACCGGCCTGCTCCGTGATGTCCCTGACGGTGATCCTGTCAAGGGCTTTTTTATTCAGGAGCTCGACGAAGGCTTCGTGTATCGCGCGCTCGGTCAGATTGCTGTTTGCCATGAAGATCCATCTCCCGCTTCATTTTTTGGGCACATTGCCGTATCCGTCACAAATCTGTGCACTTGGCCCGAAGTATCAGTTCCATCCTCCTTTTTTCAGACCTATCATGAAGCTGTCAAAAGGAAACGGCGGCTGAGACCATACAAATGGTAACAGATTGAACGCGGTAAATAAAGACCTGCAAAGGACCTTAAATGAAAGGATGTGGATAAAATGAAGATGACAAAGAGAGTTGTAAATGTGGCTGTATTCACTGCTGTTGCGATAATGTTCCTGCTGGCGTTCGGATCATGCTTCAGGATGTTCCAGGAGATCAATGCAATGGATCTGAGCAGCCTGAACGGCACGGCCATGGGGATCGAGGCAACGGATATCACAGAAGATCCCGGTGATGCTTCAGACAGCGAGATCGCTGAAGTACAGAACGTAGAGACTGTGATCGGCAACTGCATGACTGATGAGAATGTCATTAGCAGCGTGAGAGCGGATTATGCAAACCACCGCATCGTTTACCTGATGCTCGCGGACGGCGCGGCAGCAGCGGCAAAGGAAGGTGATTCGGAAGAGTGGAACAAGGTTCGCGAACTCGGAAACAGGACTTCGCTCGAGGGAATGGAGATCCTCGAAGACAACGGACTTGACGGCTGGAGCTTCGATATTGAGATTCTGAACGACGTTCATCCTGTGAATGCGCTGATGACCTTCAGTGACGGCGAGTGCACATACGACTGCATGGCAGAATAGGATAACCCGGCATACTGCATGACACGGAGCCCGGAAGGGCCCCGTTTTTATTGCTCACACTTTGAAGGAGGAAACAATTATGACAGAAAAAGGCATTACTTGTGAGATCGTGAGACCGATTGCAGTGCTCTCGGAAAACGAAAGAGGTTATACAAAGGATATCAATATTGTCAGCTGGAATGGGGCTGATCCGAAGTATGATATCAGGAACTGGCATCCAGGCAGAGAAAAGTGTGGAAAGGGTATCACACTGACCGAAGAAGAGGCTCGTGCTCTTATGGATGCCCTGAAGGAGGTGTTCGAAGAATAATATAAGACAGTCAAAGTTCAACTATCAGTAACTGGATCTACAGAGGCGGGAAGGCCTCTGTTTTGTTTTGAGAAAGGAGGTGCCGGTATGGCAAACAAGATGAACAGCAGTGCCATTCTGGCATCTCTGTCGCCACAGGAAATCTTGGACTTCCAGGTCCGCAATGGTATGATTGACCTAGACGATGTCAGAGCGTCAATAGTGGACACAGAAAGGAAGAAAATACTTAAAGCACACCCATACGCGATCAGCCACGGTAAGGATGGCAGATAGCGCAGGTGGGTACCGGACAAAAATGCGAAAGACGGTCGTAAGAAGATCGCAAAGTCTACAAGAGAAAAGATCGAAGAAGCAGTCGTCTGTTACTATCTGGAGAACGATGAAGAGCTCAAGCGTAAAAGGATGACGCTGAGGGAGCTATACCCGGAATGGCTGGAGTATAAGAAGCTCCATTCCTCGGAGACAACTATCCCGAGAGTCGAGTCAGACTGGAAGAAGTATTATGAGAACGATCCTGACAGTGTACCTATCATCAGCAAAAGGGTTAGAGAGATCACTAAGATCGAACTCGATGAGTGGATACACAGGATGATACGCAAGTATGATATGACGAAGGTCATGTACTACAATGTGTCGCTCATAATCAGACAAATGCTCGATTACGCTGAAGAACTCGCGGTCGTGGAAGAGAACCTGTTCCGCAAGGTGAAGATCGACAGCAAGAGGATGTTCCGCAAGGTTCGTAAGAAGAAGGACAGCACACAGGTATATACAAAAGATGAGCAGATCATGATCTTTCGGGAAGCCTGGAACGACTTCATCAACAGTACCAGACTCGTTTACAGACTGGCTCCGCTGGCAGTGATGTTCCAGTTCCAGACAGGGCTTCGTCTCGGAGAATTGTGCGCGGTCAAGTTCGATGATGTTGAGAACGGAGTCCTTCATGTCGTCAGAATGCTACAGAGAGACTCCGACAAAGTCGTGGATCATACCAAAAGCCATGAGGACAGGGAAGTGCTGCTGACTGATGCCGCTCTTGAACTTATAGAAGTTGCGAGAGTATATCAGGAAGAGCATGGTTGCAAAGGTGAGTATATATTCTCAACCACAGATGAAGCGCTGAGCTATGCGGAGACCAACATTCTTCTGAGAAAGTATTGCAAAAGGCTGGATATTCTTTACAGATCGTCACACAAATCGCGCAAAACCTATATCTCATCGCTGATAGATGCCGGAATAAACATAAATACTATCCGTTCATATGCAGGCCATGCAGATGAAAGGACTACCTATTTCAACTACTGTTACGACCGGACACCGGATGCAGAGAAGAAGCAACTTCTCGAAAAAGCACTGGCATAAAAGCAAAAATCCCGGCGGTCATAGCGCCGCCGGGACTGTAACACTTTTTGCTGAAGTGTAACACTTCTAAGGACACCCTATCTATAGAGCGAATCAGTTGGTACATGTTGATATTTCAACATTCCGAAAAAGAAAAACCTCCGATTTCTCGGAGGCTTCTGGTGGATGATCAGGGGCTCGAAGTATCTTACACGAGCCTGAAACCCAGTAAAGAGAGGAGGTTGAGCGACATCATCTTCGTCCAGTACTCAAAAAATACTCAAAAAACAGCATATAATCTGCATTTTGCAAAGGAGCGCAATAAATGTCTCGGGTCAAAACTCCGAGACATTTTTTATACAACGAGTATGGTATTATTAGGGAAACTCAAGAATCAGACAAAGAGGGATTCTTAATATATAAGCGAGGACTTTGAACAGTCTTCGCTTTTCTTTATGATGAAGGTGATTGGCTAACGTAATTCGGGATTGGGACGCCACGCCC
>CADCHO010000058.1 GCA_902801255.1 uncultured Eubacteriales bacterium
ATAAGTTCCGATCTCCTCGATGAACTTTCCGTTTCTCGGTGTTCTTGAGTCAGCAACAACTACTCTGTAGAAAGGCTTCTTGTGAGCTCCCATTCTCTTAAGTCTGATTTTTACCATTTTGGTTCCTCCATTTTTTATAATTATTTAGTTTATATCTTAGTTATGATGCGAAGTATTTTCGTTCACAGCGAGGATGCAAGCGGGCGAAAAGACGAGCATCATTTAAAATCCGAGGTTGCGCATCATAGAGCGCGCTTTCTTCGAATCCGGATTTGCTATTACTTTTGTCAGCTTCTTCATCTCTTCATACTTCTTGATGAGCTGATTTACTTCCTGAACGGTATGACCCGATCCTGCGGCAATGCGCTTTCTGCGCGATGCGTTGAGCACGTTCGGCTTTGCTCTTTCGAAAGGTGTCATTGAGAGGATGATGGCCTCCCATTTTTTAAGCTCTGCCTTGCTCTGCTCAAAATCGATGTCTTTCTTCTGTGCCGCGGAGATTCCAGGGATCATGTCGATAAGCTTAGTGATACCGCCGAGCTTATTGATCTGTCTCATCTGACCGAGGAAGTCCTCAAGGTCAAATTTGTTGCGGCGGATCTTCTCCTCGAGCTTGCGTGACTCCTCTTCATCGAAGGCGTTCTCAGCCTGCTCGATAAGCGACATTACGTCACCCATGCCGAGGATCCTGGACGCGATCCTGTCAGGGTGGAACGGCTCAAGAGCATTGTACTTTTCGCCTGTACCCATGAACTTGATCGGCTTACCGGTGACTGCTTTTACTGAAAGTGCAGCACCGCCTCTTGAGTCACCGTCCATCTTGGTCATGATGATACCGTCAACTCCGAGCGCCTGGTTGAAACCATCGGCGATGTTGACAGCGTCCTGACCTGTGAGAGCATCGACTACAAGAAGTATCTCGTGAGGCCTGACAGACCACTTCAGCACCTTGAGTTCGTCCATGAGCTGCTCGTCTATCTGAAGACGTCCGGCTGTATCGATTATCAGCACGTTGCAGCCACGTTTCTGTGCTTCCTTTATAGCTTCCGAAGCGATCTGCTCCGCATCATTGCAATCCCTGTTGACGTAGACCGGAGTGTTGACCGCCTTACCGACGATCTCGAGCTGATCTATAGCCGCAGGTCTGTAGATGTCGCACGCAGCAAGCATAGGATGCTTTCCTGTCTGCTTGAGCCATGCCGCAAGTTTGCCCGCGGTCGTGGTTTTACCTGTACCCTGAAGACCGACAAGCATGATGATCGTGAATCCGCTCGGAGAGTAGGTCAGCTTGCTCGCGGTGCCTCCCATCATCTCGACAAGTTCGTCCTTGACGATCTTGATTACCATCTGGTCAGGAGTCAGGCTCTTCAGCACACCGGCTCCAAGCGCCTTTTCTTTTATAGTTGCAACAAATTCCTTAACAACCTTGAAATTTACGTCAGCTTCGAGAAGAGCCATCTTGACGACACGCATGGCGTTGTCAAAATCTTTCTCGGAGACCACTCCCTGGCCCTTAAGGTCCTTGAATGCGCCCTGTAATTTTTCAGATAATCCTTCAAATGCCATTCGTTTTATCCCTATCCCGGCCGTTTCACGGCCGCCGGTTGAAAAATTATTCCGTGATCTGTTCGATGATCTTCTTTATTTTCTCAGCATAGTGCTCTGCAATGTCTGCAGAATCGATGATGCTGAACAGCTTTTGTGCCAGCCGCCTGTTTTCCTTGTATGTGGCTACCAGTCCAAGCTTTTCCTCGTAGGACTGCAGAGCTTTCTCGGCCTTCCTGAGATTGTAGTGGACTGCCTGGCGTGTCTGCCCCAGCTCTTCGGCGATCTCTGAAAGCGAAAGATTGTCCTCATGATAGAGTGCCATTACTTCATTCTGGCTTTCATTGAGCAGGCTTCCGTAGAAATCGTACAGCATGCTCGCGTATTCTACTCTTTCGATGTTGTCTTTCATCGCAGGTCCCCGTAAAATGATCAGCGGCATGACCGGCCCCGCCGGTCACACCGCCATATAATAACACTTCTTTTGCTGCCTGTCAAACATTTTATTTGACAGTTTATCAATTTGTTATTTTCGTATTTCCAGACACTTTGGTCATGGTTACGTATCCCTCCGGCATGTATGCCCACATGATAAACGACTGGGCTCCGCTGTCGGATTTTGCATACCAGATCTCAAAACCTGCCGGCACTGATATGCCGCTTGTATCTATATTTTTGTAATAGTCTCTCACCTTGTCAGCAGTGCCCGTGCTCCACCCGCCTCCGCTGCTGCTTGTTACGGTTTTATACCAGTCGGAAGAACCCATGTTGTAAATCTGGCAGAAACATTCTACCATTCTTCTTTTTGTTACATCAGTATCGTCTGCGTGGTCCATTCCAAGTATCTTACCGACTTTATCGGTTTTATGGTCACCGGTCCACCAGTTATCACTTCCAAGAGCTATGGCATAGTAGTATATGACCTTTGCGATCTTAGTGCTGTTGTCTATTTTTGTTATCGCCGCCTGACCGGAGCTCTTCATTGTCACGCCTTGTTCGGCGCATGCTCCGGTATATGTCTTACCGCCGGAAGTCACGCTGAACACGCTCGTCTCCCCGGCATTTGAACCTACTCTTTTTGCAGAGTAAGACACTTTTCCGCTGCTGCTCGCTTTCAGCACCACCGGTTCCTGCTTTGCAGCCGGCGTCTCTGCCGGTAATGGCTCTTCTCCTGACTCTGCTTTTTCATCCGGTTTTTCCGGTTCATTCTCATTATCTTCTTCATCTGCAGGCTCCGCCTCTGTCTCTTCAACCTCTGCGTCTTCCTTTATTTCTTCATCTTCATTTTCCGGTGTAACATCATCTGCCTGTTCACCGGTTGCCTGAATCTCTTCCGTTACGGTACTTTCTTCTTCGCCGGTTATTTCCTTTTCGTCTGTTTCGTTTGCCGCAAAAGCAGGCATCGCCAGCAATATGACTAAAACCGCTGTCAGTATGCACACCTTTGTTTTTTTATCTCTCCTTGTCTTATCTGATCGTCTTATCATTCTTTGCTTCCCTCCTTCTGTTCATCCTGCCTGTTGCAGCAAAAACTGCCAGCGCTGCAGCTGAGACAAAAGTCATACCGGCATATATTAATATACTGTTTATACTGTTATCGCCTGTATCCGGGGCGATCCTCTCTGTCTTATCTTTGCTGTTTTCCCAGGCAACAACCACCGTTCCGTCGAGAACATCTACTGTCTCGAAAGCGGTCGTAAGGTCTTCCTCAATATCATCTTCATTGCTTCCTGAAACCTTTTCGATTTTTGCCCCCTTATCTTCCATATCCTCCGAGAACACTTCGAAGCTGGCAACATGATCGGATGCCGTCTCTGTGATACGGTATTTCGCGCCTTTCGGAAGCTGCTTTATAGTCACGCTCTTGTCGTCCATGAGCTTCAGAGGGATCAGCGCATTCCCTGACAGATCAGCGTTGAATGTCTTGCTGTCGTATCCTTCCACTGTATATGACTGCTCAGGCACCAGGCCTGTCAATTCCACTGTATATTCAAACTCTTTCGTCCGGTCTCCGAGACTGCCGGTAACTTTTTTCTGCACTTTCAGATCCTGATATATTTCTACAGTCTGATCCTTATTATTAATGTCCTTATGCTCCGCGACCAGTGTTTCCCTGTTTGTTTCTCCTGTTTTGCTGACCAGATACAGTTCCTCGAAAGCAGTAACACTGTGACCCTGTATTTCATCGTAACCGGCTGTCTTAAGAGTTACCTCGACCTGCCCGGAAGTGGTGCTCTCTGTAGAAAGTTCCGAGCTCCCATCAGATCCCTGCACTTTCTCTCCCGTTTCGGTGTCCACGAGCCACCCTCTGACTACATATTTCTGTCCGGGAATGAGTCCCTCATACCTTACAACGTCTACTGTCTCACTGTTGTTCTCCTGTATAGAGGCCGTTGTGCCTATCTGCGGAGTCTGTTCATTTTCGAAGCTTATAACATTCGTCTTCAGTTTGCTGTCTGTTTTTGCTCCTTCGAGTGTTGTGACAACATCACCGTTGCCGTTAAGGTAAATGTGTCCATAGCAGACCCTGTCCGTCAGACTGAATCCTTCCGGCGCAGCAGTTTCTTCAATGGTGAACCAGCCCAGCGGAAGAACCCTTTTACCGTTATTGTCCTTATAGAACAGATCATTGTCAGGGCGGCTTGATGAAACCGGATCGTCGTTCTGCCAGTCGAAGCCTGCCCAGTAAGTGCCTTCAGGAGCATCCTCCGGCGCATTCTTTTTCACAGTCCTGAAAGTCCACTGATCTTTCGGGGACGCTCCTGCTATTCCGGATTTTTCAGCAACGTCGTAATACTTTACGGTAAAAACGGCTCCGGTCAGTCCGTTGTAGTCAACAGCCTCCAACGCATCTGTTTTGAATACGATGAACTCAGGCACACCGTAAGCAGGAGGCTCCGGGGATGTAAAAGTTGCAGGAACCGCCGAAGTATTGGACGCGGTGACCACTACGGTGTAAACCTTTGGATCGAGCTTATATCCCTTGCTTGCCGTTATCTCTTTAGCATAATAAGTTCCCAGGTTCATTTTGAGCGTATTGGCTTTTCCGTTCGCGCCTGTCGTCAGGACCGCGTTGCTTCCATTTGCATCCGTGGCCGCAGCAGTACATGCAGCATTCGTATACAACTGGTATCTGGCCCCGGATAAGCTGTACTGGCTGTTGCCCGCGGCAGCGTATGATACACCCGGAACAGCCATTGCTCCTATATATAAGGCCAGACTCCATGCCAGGATAAGTGATAGTTTTCTTCGCATCTCGCAATCTCCTTTCGTGCTTGCCCGCTCATTCGCCTGTGAACGGGATGTCCCCATTCTACGCGCAGAAAAGCGACTGTCAACGCCTTGAAAATGCTGGGTTACAGCCATTTCCGGATTTCGGTCAGTAATTGCAGGATACCATTCAGTTTATGTAGATTATCGTGGGGAAAGTTCCACGTGTAGTTTTCATCACAAATCTCCGGTACACAAAAAAGAGCTCTGATGCAGGCATAAAAAAAGAGGTGAGATTTCTCTCACCTCTCTGACTTGTTATTCTGTTCAGCTGTCAGATCCTAGTCTTCTGACTAAGCTTCTTTCTTAGCTGTGAAGTGAACGATTGCGTGTACGAGTGCAATTGCTCCAAGGATTCCTGCTGCCATCCAGGCGGCATTGCCTGCTGTCGAACCAGCGATATCCGAGAAGTATGTGCCTGCATTTGTGCCATAGTATGCACCGAATGCGCCGGCTGCAGCTGCGAGGATCGCGAAGACTCCGGCACCCTTGTTCTTCTTGAGGAATGACAGGATAGCCGCGATAATTGCGAGTGCGCCTGCTCCGATGAGAGCGCCTGTTCCAACTGCTCTTGCCATGATTTCGTCCGTGATTAGAACGCCGTCATCAGCCTGGTAGCCTCTTCCGACATCTACTGCTGCGAGACCCTCATCGATATCGAGGTGTTCATCTCCATTGTCGAAGTCTGTATCGCCATTCAGCCTGTTAGCGATGCTCTCAAGAGTGAGATCCGGCTCTGTTCCAACAAGCGTTGCGAGTCCGTCTCTTATCTGCTGCTCACCGTCTTCATATTCCTGAAGCTTAGCCTTACCGTCTGCAAGCTGCTGACGGCCATCCGCGAGCTGTTCTTCAGCATCTGCCAGTTTTCCAGGAGCTGCTGCGTAGTCTCTAAGGCCCTGTGCGTACTGTGCTTTGCCGGCAGCGAGCTTCTTTTTGCCTGCGCTGTATGTCTTAAGACCTTTTGCTCTTGTCTTGGCAAGGAGCGACTGAGCTTTCTTGAGGAATGCATCGATGCCAGGATCCTTATCCATCTGTGTCTCGAAGAATTCGAAACTTGCAACATCTGTGCTCAGAGGGCCTTTTGTGCTTGAATATGTCTGCAGGAGAGCAATGGCTTTCTTTCCGAATGCTTTCTTTACACCGGACTTGAGTGCTTTTTTGCTTAAAACAGTGCTTGCAACAGTTGCAACACCATCAGAAAGCTGACTCTGACCATCATCAAGAGTAGCGATGTTCTCATCTACGGCATCAGCATAAGCAATCAGATTGCTGGTGTATGCCGACTGAAGAGCCTTAAGACCTGACACTTTATCTCCAAGTGTGCTCGCTACACCTTGAGCTGCCGCTTTAATATTTCCTATACCAGTAGCATTTCCTGCTGCTGCAAGTGCAATAAGCTGATCAGCCTGAGCACCATAAGGTGTCAGAGCGAGGACTGCTTTTATGCCTGCTTCTGTCTTTGCTTTGGTTTCAGGATTTTTCAGGGCAAGTGTAATCATATAATCCGGAGAGAGATCAGGTTTTGTTGAACATGCTGCTACAATGCCCTCCGCACCCTCTTTGCTCTCTTCAAGCTTAGCGATAAGTGCAGTGACTCCGGCCGCTACCGTTCTGCCGTTTGCTGCAAACTTCTTGTAACCGTCAGCAAACTGGTTCTTATCGTTAATGCCGTTTACAGCTGATTCAAAGGCCGACTGCGCACCTTCAAGCTGCGGAGCAACTGAGCCAAGGAGAACCTGCTTTACTGTAGCGCCTGCTTCAGGGTCTGCAACCTTATCAAGACCTGCTACCAGTTTCTGTCTGTTCTCGTGGAGTGCATCATAACCGGCTTTCCACTTTGCATAATTGGTTCTGATCTTCTTGATACCGGCAATAAGTTTTTTCAGACCATCAAGGTCGCCCTTACCTGAAGAAAGATCTTTTTCGCCTTTTGCGATTTTCTTACGTGCAGCAGCCAGTTTTCCAGGAGCTGCTGCGTAATCAGCAAGACCCTTTGCATACTGAGCTTCGCCGTCAGCGAGAGTCTTCTCACCTTCTGCCAGCTGATCCTGACCGTCAAGGTACGCTTCTTCATTTTCCTTGAGCTGGTTAAGACCGTCTTCGAGCTTGTTCATGTCGGCAGTGGTCTTTTCACCGGCTTCTTCCCAATAGTCTTTGCATGCAAGAATGTCATTCAGGTTAACGGCACTGCCGTAAAAGCCGAATAACGCCGCTGCTACGAGAAGAATGCTTAATCCTTTTTTCATCGTTTTTCCCTCTCTATAACAAGTGTTATTTCTATAATCCTCCCATCTGCACGCGCGAAAAAATGCGCAATGCAGATTGCTGAAACTATTTTACTGGAGTTGTAACATTTAAGTAGAGTCTGTAAACCCACCAAATTCTCATGGTAGTATATCTATGAAAGGTTGGTGAGACTCATGCATTATGACAGTTCCT
>CADCHO010000059.1 GCA_902801255.1 uncultured Eubacteriales bacterium
GTACTGCTGCGACCTCTGGAGAAAGGTGTTCAACACAGACTATCACGTTAATGTTCAGCCTCATTCAGGTTCACAGGCAAACTTCGCTGCATATAAGGCTGTGCTTGAGCCAGGCGACACTGTTCTTGGCCTGAGCCTCGACAACGGCGGACACCTCACACACGGTTCCGGCGTAAACTTCAGCGGCAAGCTGTATAATGTAATTTCCTATGATGTGGATGCAAATGGCCGTATCGATATGGAAGACGTAAGAAAGAAAGCTCTCGAGTTCAAGCCTAAGCTGATCCTGACAGGAGCATCCGCTTACGCAAGAATCATTGACTTCGCAGCATTTGCAGAGATCGCTAAGGAAGTCGGAGCATACTTCATGGTAGACATGGCTCATATCGCAGGTCTCGTAGCTGCAGGCGAGCATCCGTCACCATTCGGATATGCTGACATCGTCACAACAACTACGCATAAGACACTGAGAGGACCTCGCGGCGGCCTCATCTTCGCAAGAGTTGATCTCGCCAAGAAGGTAGACTCTGCAGTATTCCCATACGCACAGGGAGGCCCGCTCTGCCACATCATCGCAGGTAAGGCTGTATGCGCTGAGGAAGCACTGAAGCCTGAGTTCAAGACATATGCGCGTCAGGTAAGACTCAACTGCGCTGCACTCGCAGATGAATTTATCAAGATGGGCTATAAGATCGTAACAGGCGGAACAGACAACCACGTATTCCTGCTCGATCTCCTCGACGAGCCATTCTCGGGCAAGGAGCTCCAGGCAGCATGCGACGAGGTAGGCATCACACTCAACAAGAACTGCGTTCCTAACGAGAAGAGATCACCGTTCCAGACTTCCGGTGTACGTATCGGAACAGCTCCGATGACAACAAGAGGATATCTTGAGGATGATTTCCGCAAAGTTGCTCACAGAATCGATGATGTTGTTAAGGAACTCAGAGCGCAGAAAGCTGCAGAAGCAGAAGAAGCTAAGTAGTAAACAGCGAAAAACTGATTGTTTGTAATTAAATGCCCCGCCTTGTAAAAAAAGGCGGGGCAAGTCATTGAATAAGCAATTTTGCTGTTGTAAAATGTAAAAAATGTTGCAACAAAGAGAAAGAGGAGGTACTGACCTATGGTGAAGCTTTTGATTGGACATAAAGGAAGCGGCAAGACCAAGAGAATGATCGAACTCGCAAATGAAACAGTCCAGACAGCCAGAGGCAGCATCGTATTTATAAACAAGAATTCCAGACTTATCTATGATCTTGATTACAAGATCAGAGTAGTGTGCATGGAGGACTTCCCGCACATCACAAATGAAGACGAATACATCGGCTTCCTGTTCGGGATCATGAGTTCTGATAATGACATTGAGACAATTTTCCTCGATGGAATCATGAGACACAGAGATTTCGCTCTTGAAGTGCTACCAAGCTTCATTGAGAAGATCAAGATCATCTCCAAGGAATCGGGTATCGATTTTGTACTCAGTGTCAGCGCTGAGCTCGAAGAGATGATAGGAGTCGTCTTCGACGATGTGGAAGTGCTAAACTGATATGACAGTGATAGAACAAATACTTGAGGGAATAAACAAAGGAAGAGCCATGTACGCGAGTGTGCATGGCTCTATTACAACTGCGGACGAAAACCCGGGTGCCGAGGCCAGTGAACTGTGTCTCGGAGACAATCTCGAGTATATGAAGAATCTGCTTGAGCGCGGCTACGAAGGAGCATTCAGGCTGATCTACATCGATCCGCCGTTCTTTACGCGCTCGAGTTTCAACGCGTCTGTAAGCGTAAAAGATGCCCAGGGGGCGAGCCACAAAGTACATCACCTCGCTTATGACGACAAGTTTGACCGCAGCCTCGAATACTATATCGAGAACATGACGGTAAGGATCCTCATGATGAGGGACCTCCTGGCGAATGACGGACTGATGTGGATACATCTGGACTGGCACTCGTCGCATTACATCAAGCTGGTGCTTGACGAGCTGATGGGAGAGAAGAATTTCGTTAACGAGATCATATGGCAGTATAAATCCGGAGGCTCCGGCAAAAGACATTTTGCCCGCAAGCATGATACAATCCTCGTTTATTCCAAGACTTCAAAATACCGTATAAATGTACCAAAGGAGAAGTCGTATAACAGAGACCGTAAGCCGTACAGATTCAGGGGAGTAGCCGAGTACAAGGATGAGGGCGGATGGTATACGCTCGTCAATATGAAAGATGTGTGGAGCATCGACATGGTAGGCCGTACTTCTGCCGAACGCACAGGGTACGCTACGCAGAAACCTCTTGAACTCATGAAACGTATAATCGAATCATCGACAGAGGAGGGAGATCTCGCAGGAGATTTCTTCTGCGGCAGCGGAAGCCTTCCGGAGGCTGCTCATCTGCTCGGAAGAAGATGGATAGCGTGCGACAGCGAAGAGCTGGCAGCGGCAATGTCAAGACGCAGGCTGAGAAAAGCAGGAGCTGATTTCAGGTTCACAAGACTGGAAGAGGTAAAACCATGCAGTGGAAGGGCTGATATAGAGGTCCTGAGCAAAGATGCGCTTGAGGACGGCAGATCGCTTTATAAGTGCAGGCTCAGGGATTTTGTACCGGATATAGATACCGGATCCATTCAGATGAAGGACAGAGGTTATGTAGAAAAGGCACTGAAGGCAGACAGGCTGCAGTTTGCTGACCATGTGATGATAGATCCGGATTATGACGGAACCTTCGAAAGCAGATATATTTTCGATGCTGCAGCAGACAGTATCAGCTTTATTTCCGGTGGTAATTTTGCTGCCATAGTAGTAGACAGATTCGGGCGGGAGTATCCGGCGGAGATCGTTTACTGATCTATAGATAAGGTGAAAAAGTATGAGTGAAAAAGATGAAAACAAGGCTGTAAGTTCTCTCGACAAGAAGCTCGAGAAGGAAACTGCCGCAAATAAAAAGGTCAACGAGATATATGCCATGGATCCGGAGCTGCACGGTAAGTCCAGATTCCAGGCCAGAGCACAGGAAATCGGCCTGGCGTTGCTGGCGGTCGTAATCGGATCTCTTGGAACGGTAGGAATAATGCTGCCAAACGGGCTTACATTTGGCGGAATAACAGGTATAGCAAGGATCATACAGAAGTTGACCGGCATAAATTATTCGTTAATTTACTACATTCTTGCCGCTATTGTGCTTGTCATCGTCTGGGTATTCCTGGGATTCAGAGAAGTAAGAAAAATCGCTCTTATGTCGGTGTCATATCCGACAGTAATGATGGTTCTGGAGCTTAAAAAAGTGGTTCTGATACAGAGCGATGATCTCTTCCTTGTCGCCGTATTCTGCGGGGTCGTGTACGGAGTATCCAACGGCCTTACATTCAAGGCCGGATTCTCTTCAGGAGGCACTGATTCGATCGCTAAGGTGATAAAATACCGCTGGCTGCCACATATGGGTATAAACGATATTACTTTCGCCATAAACGCTCTGATCGTGCTTGTGAATGCATTCGTATTCGGTCTTCAGATAGCTCTGTATGCTGTAATAATAATATTCGTATCCATGAGAGTTGGCGAAGCTGTCATGTTCGGTTTCAGCGATAAGATCGTTGAACTTGACATAATACCCGGAGACGCAGATGCGCTGGCGGATTTCATTATGAACGAGCTGGGACGAGGTGTTTCGAGCATTGAGGTAACCGGAGAATATACCGGAGACAAGAGAAAGCAGCTCAAGATACTATGCTCCCCGCGTGAGAGCTTCCTTATAAAAAGACATCTGGCCAAGGAAGATCCGAAATCATTCGTATCAGTAATAAGTATCAAGTCAGTATGGGGCAGAGGCCGCGGATTCTCAGATATAAGAAGCCTGGACAACTAAAAATAAAACGCTTTTCAGACATAAAATGTTGAAAAGCGTTTTTTTATTTATACAGGTATAATTCCGAAAGCGCCCGGGAAACAAGGTTTACTGTACGGGGATTGAGGATCAGATATCCGTTTATACAGTCCGGATCACTTCGCAGCAGAGGTGAATCTATAAAAGAGATGTCCATGTAAAGATCTTCGCCGTGACTGTTTAAAGGTGCAATTATCTCGAACGAAGATGATGCAGCGTTGAATGTTGCCGTCAGCGGTTCATCAGCATCAGGAAAGTATGCTGCGGCGACAGGATCCGTGATCTGCTCCCCGGTGATGCGCAAAGTCCTGGCAAAGCTCTTGAGTTTTGGGCGCACACTGAGCCTGCCTCCTGCTGCAGGGAACCCATAGGCTGCCAGCGCCCGGTGTATATCCGGCACATCGGCGAGCGTCAGATACATCAGCCTGTTGAGATGAAGCACATCTTCTCTGTTATGCGTGAGGATGATTTTTTCTATCGTGCTGTTGCCGCTGATAGCGTACTGATCAAAGAGAGCCACACTTTCTTTGCCTGTTATGGTGTCTCCGCGGTCTGACAGAATACCGTAATAGTTTTCTATGGACATCTGGCTCATGGAATCAAGGCGATCCTTCAGATCAGTACATTTACGCAAAAACCTGTAGAGGTCGAAATGATACATTTTCAGCTGTCTGCCGAGAAAATTCGCAACCAGACGGGCATTGATGAAAGGCACGTCAAAAGCGCAGCCGTTGAATGTGATCAGATAGCCTGCGTCATTCTTTTCGAGGTAATCCATTGCCGCATCGAGGACATTCGATTCTTCATAATGATTCTCAGCAAGGAACTGAGTGATGCGTACACCGCTGTCGGTCCTCATCAGCAGTCCTATGAGGATCGCTTTGCACCTGCTGCGGTCCAGACCGGTCGCCTCTATATCAAGCACACATGGTTTCATGCCGCTGAAATAGCCGTCCCATTCCGGGTGAAATTCCCCTGTTATTCTGTAATCTCTTGTAAAAACCTTCATCGAATTGATTTTAGCCTATCTTCGTGATAGAGTAAATCGGCACATAAAAAAGGAGATGCAAAAAAATGAAACTAGGTATAGTAGGACTTCCGAACGTAGGAAAGAGCACACTGTTCAATGCTATCACTAAAGCCGGCGCAGAAGCCGCCAATTATCCGTTCTGCACAATAGAACCGAATGTAGGTGTCGTTACAGTGCCTGATGAGCGCGTTACAACACTTTCTAATGTATATCATTCAAAAAAGACCATCTATACAACGATCGAATTCAGTGATATAGCCGGACTTGTAAAAGGTGCATCGAAAGGCGAGGGATTGGGCAACAAGTTCCTGGGACATATCAGAGAGGTTGAGGCCATAGTACATGTGGTCAGATGCTTTGATGATGAAAATGTTGTCCATGTAGACGGAAAGATAGACCCTGTGAATGATATTGAGGTCATCAATACTGAGCTCATAATAGCCGATATGGAAGTCATGGAGCGAAGAATTGCGAAGACCGAAAAGCAGGCCAAGGCCGACAAGTCGGCAAGGGGAGAGCTTGAGCTCCTTAAGCGCATATATGATCTGCTTTCTGAAGGAAGGCGTGCAAGAGAGATAGATGATCTCAGCGACGACGAGGCCTCTTTCGTAAAATCTCTTGACCTCCTGACATATAAACCTGTGATCTATGCTGCAAATGTTTCGGAAGATGATGCTTCCGGTGAAGACAATGAGTATGTAAAAGCAGTGAGGGAATACGCTGAAGCCGAGGGCTCTGAAGTAGTGGTGATAAGCGCCAAGGTGGAGTCCGAGCTTGCAGAGCTCGAAGATGATGAGAGAGAGATGTTCCTTGAAGAGCTCGGTATCGAGGAGTCTGGGCTTGATAAACTGATAAAGTCTTCATATGCTCTGCTTGATCTCATTAGTTTCCTTACCACGGGAGAAGATGAAACCAGGGCATGGACGATCAGACGCGGGACACTTGCTCCTCAGGCGGCGGGGAAGATCCACAGCGACTTTGAGAAGGGCTTTATCCGTGCTGAAACCATAGCCTATGACAAGCTCATGGAGGTTGACGGAAAGCTTTCGGCAGCGAAGGAAAAAGGCTGGCTGAGGTCCGAAGGAAAGGAATATGTCGTAAAAGACGGGGATGTTATGCATTTCCTCTTTAACGTGTAATGGTTGACAATAAAGGCTTTCAGGCATTTTTTGTACTAATAAAGCGAATTATGTTTTTTTGACGAACATAAGCATTGCAAAAGTTCCTTAAGGCCCATATAATGCAAATAGGGATTGCAGAAGCAATCCTATCTCTAGTCCCAATACCCTTTTTCGAAAGAGACTGCACCCCTTGCAGTTTCTTTCATTTTTTGCAGATTATTGTTTATCAGGTGTTTCGATACGTTTATGAACTGATGCGTATCTGTACAGGAAAATACCAAGGATGATGGCGCAGAGGCTGATCACCTGTGCCTGCTTGAATGGACCTATCATCAGAGAGTCTGTACGAAGGGATTCAACAAAGAACCGCTCCAGTGAATAGAAAATAAAGTACAGAGCGACGGTCTGACCGTTGGCATATCGTTTGTTGTTATTGAACCAGCTCAGCGCAATAAAGAGCAGCAGGCACCATATGGACTCGTAGAGGAAGGTAGGGTGGACCTTTACACCGTCTACGAGTATGCCCCATGGAAGATCTGTAGGACCTCCGTGGGCCTCACCGTTAAAATAATTGCCCCATCTGCCTATCGACTGTGCAAGAGCAACTGTAGGAACAAAAAGATCCAGCACATTGAGAGTATCTATCTTTTTATGCCTGCAGATTATGTAGACAGTAACAATGCTGAAGATAAGGCCTCCATGTATAGCAAGTCCTCCGCTTCTTATATCCAGCATCGAAGATAGTGTTTTATAGTAATCCAGGTTGAAGATAACATAATATACACGGGCGCCGATAACACCGATCGGAAGCATCCATATAGCTATATCCAGCACATCTTCATCTGTTATGCCGTGGCGAGGAGCTCTTTTGCACGATATAAGAACGGCGAGCAGCATACCGCAGGCTATGAGTATGCCGTACCACCTGATGTCCATTCCGAATATTGTAAAAGCTATCGGGTCGGGATGTCCCATTATGTTTCCTCCATGGATCGCATTATGCGGTTAACAAAGAATAATACTGCAATAGTATAGCATAATTTTGAGAAATTTTGTTGACAAGCGTTTTTCCATTTGCTAATATAATCAAGCGCGATTGAATGAATCAAGCGATATGGCGGCGTAGCTTAGCTGGCTAGAGCGTCCGGTTCATACCCGGAAGGTCACTGGTT
>CADCHO010000060.1 GCA_902801255.1 uncultured Eubacteriales bacterium
AGTAGATGAGTTCGTTCAGCCTACAGTTATCAATCCGGTTCCTATCAAGGACGGCGATTCAGTGATCTTCATCAACTTCAGACCTGACAGAGCAAGAGAAATCACCCGTGCTCTGGTAGACCCTGACTTTGACGGATTCGAAAGAAAGTCTGCTCCAAAGGATCTTACTTACGTCTGCATGGCTGAGTACGATGCAACCATGCCAAATGTACTGGTAGCATTCCCACCTCAGGATGTCGATCCGACTTTAGGCAAGACGATCGCAGACCTCGGACTGAAGCAGCTCCGTATCGCAGAGACTGAGAAGTATGCACACGTAACATTCTTCTTCAACGGCGGTGTTGAGGAGCCAAACAAGAACGAAGACAGAATTCTGATCCCTTCGCCGAAGGTAGCTACTTACGACCTTCAGCCTGAGATGAGCGCTCCTGAAGTTGCAGAAGCAGTTATCGACAAGATCAACAAGGACATCTATGATCTCATCATCCTTAACTTTGCGAACCCTGACATGGTAGGACACACAGGAGATTTCGATGCTGCAGTCAAGGCGATAGAGACACTCGACGGCCTGATCGGACAGATCCGTGATGCTATATTCGAGAAGGACGGACAGATCCTCCTTACTGCAGACCACGGAAATGCTGATACCATGCTCGACGAGAAGGGAGAGCCGGTAACGAAGCACTCAACATCCAAAGTTCCGCTCTGCCACATCTGCAAGGAGCCGGTTCCGTTCAAGAAGAGTTCAGGCAAACTTGCTGACATAGCACCGACTATCCTGACACTGATGGGACTGGAAGTTCCTGCCGGAATGGAAGGCGACGTACTGGTATAAAGACCGGTTTATTACCCACTTAAGATGATATCGTTGACACAGGAGAGAATTCTCCTGTGTCACTTTTTATTGATATGGTCAGAAATCAAAGTTAAAATATAAACATGGCAAACAAATTTACGGAAGAACAACTTAAAGCCATAAAAACACTCGACAAGTCGGTCCTTGTATCCGCGGCAGCGGGCTCGGGCAAGACTTCAGTGCTTATTGAGCGCATAATCAGGATCATCCTCGAAGGCAGAGCCAACGTGGATGAAATGCTTGTAGTGACATTTACAAATGCTGCAGCTTCTGAACTGAAACTCCGTCTTGCGGCTGCTATCAGAAAGAGGATGGCGGATCATCCTAAGGATGTTGCGCGCATGAAAGATCAGCTTGCGAAGCTCTATAAGGCATACATCTCTACCATTGACAGCTTTGCACTCAGGGTCATAAAGGAATTCTTCCACATGACAGACATGGAACCATCCTTCGGAGTTGCAGACGAAGTGCAGTGTGAACTGCTCAGGCGTGAAGCTCTGAGTGAACTGTTTGAGGACGGATTTGAAAACGATGACCTGATAGAGGGAGAGAGTTTCAGGGCTTTTCTCAGACTATACAGCGAGGAGCGCAGCGATGATGCCTTTATGGATGATATGCTTAATGCCTACTCGCGTCTGAGAACGATGCCCGACTACTTCGATTGGGCTTACGAAAAGGCAGAACAGCTCAAAGTCACACCGGACACATTTGTGGGATCAGACTTTCAGAAAATGATGTTTGCCGATGCAGAGACTGTATTCAGCAGAGTCCTGGGAGCATATGCAGAGCTGAGGATAATGTTTGCAGATGCAGGCATATACGAAATGTATGAGAAAAAGCTTGCAGAGCAGGAAGCGGCTGTAAGAGCAATATATGATACCCTGATTTCCGGAAATGCGGGTATGGAAGTTACAACCGCGATCGAAAACATTCCTTCGACAAGGCTTGTTCCGGCCAAGGCTCAGAAAGAAGCATATGAAGCGATCAAGGCTGATGTTAAGAAGATCAATGATGCTCTGAAGAAAGAGATAGGAGATCTTAAGAAAAGGTACATGATACCGGATCTCGAAACACGTCTCTCGGAGATGAACGCAACATATGAATATACTGTCTATTATCTCCGGATGCTCGAAGAGTTTGAAAGAAGATATGACGCAAAAAAGCGTGAGAAGAGGGTAATAGACTTTGCTGACATGGAGCATATAGCGGTCCGCATCCTGAAGAATGACGATGCGGCAGATACGCTTCGCAAAAGGTTCAGATTTATATTCGTTGATGAATATCAGGATACAAATAACATTCAGGAGAGTCTTATCAGCCGTGTCGCCCGTCCTGATAATGTTTTCAGGGTAGGTGATGTAAAGCAGAGCATTTATAAATTCAGGCAGGCAGAACCTGAGATCTTTGAAAGGCTTTATGCAAGGTATATTGCGGGTAAAGAGCCTTCGGGAATCGCGATCGATCTGGGGCGTAACTTCAGAACAAATAATGCTGCCATTACATATATCAACCATGTGTTCATGAACGTTATGGAGGGCTATGATGAGCGCTCAATGCTCTATACAGGTATTGAGTGTCCGCCTGAATATGACTTCATACCTGAAGTACATGTGCTCATCGATGACTCCGGAGATGAAGAAGATGATACATTTGACCCTGAAGATGGCACGGCAGACGAAGAAATAGAGGAGCTCAGCAAGGAAGAAGCGGAAGCTGAGTACATTGCCGGTCTTGTACAGTCGATCATAGGCACAGAATTCTATGATTCCAAAGCCGGAATTGTAAGAATGGCTGAAGCAAGGGATATAGCGATACTTTTCAGGGCGGTCAAATACAGAGGCGAGATAATGAGCCGTGCGCTGAGAGAGCGCGCTATTGAAGCTCATGTCGAAGAAACGGAGGATTTCTTCGATACTATCGAGATAGAAGTGGCACTTGCTCTTCTGACCTGTATAGATAACATGAAGAGAGATGTACAGCTCATTTCAGTTCTGCATTCTGAAGTTTTCGGATTCAGCCCTGATGAACTGGCACGTATAAGGATCGAGCATAATAAAGCGGTGAGGGATCGTTCTGCATACTGGAAAGCTTTCGAGTGGTTCACCGAAGAAGGACCGGAAAGTACGCTGAAGAAAAAGGCGGCGGATGCAAGGGCGGCTCTTATGGAGTGGCGCAGACTGTCGCGGATCCTGCCTCTCGAAGATTTTGTGTGGAAGGTGCTGACAGATTCAGGCTATTACAGGATGGTCGGAGCCATGCCGGGAGGCGCAGTAAGGCAGGCTAATCTCAGAACGCTCACCGACAGAGCAGGCAGATTCAGCAAAGATTCAATTGCCACTCTTAGCTCGTTCATCACTTTCCTTGATCTGCTGAAAAGCAAAAAGATTAAAAACGGACAGGCGTCGATGGTGGGCAGAGACGACGATGTGGTCCGCATATCAACAATACATAAGAGCAAGGGACTTGAATACCCGTTCGTCATAGTAGGAGGTCTGGGCCATAGATTCAGATACGATACCAACAGCAAGGGATTCAGCTTTGATCCTGAAGGCGGTATAGGACTTCCGTATGTAGATCCGGCACGCAGGTATTGGCGCTCAACGGTACTTCAGCGCGCTATCAATTCAAAATCAAGGAACGATTCATACAGAGAGGAAATGAGACTTCTGTATGTAGCTATGACAAGAGCACGCAACAAGCTCTGCATGGTAGGCACATGCAAAAGCGAGGAGGAGCTGGCTGCTTATCAGCTTCACCCCGCAAACTTCCTGAAAGCCATGCAGAATGTTCTGAAAAGCGGCTTCAACAGACTGTATGTATCGCATCTTATGCTTACAAAGAAAGCAGATGACACAGGTGCTGATGGCAGAATAAGTGCTTATTTTGACAGACCTCTCAATGAAGAAGAGCAGGCTATATACGATGAGATCGACAGAAGATTCAGCTACAGATACCCTGATGAAGATCTTCTCACGGAGAAAGCAAAGTATTCTGTCAGTGCAATACGGAAAGAAGAGCTCGAAAAGGAGCGCATGAAGAAGAAAGAGGCGGTTGTGACATCGGATGACGAGGTCACGCATCTCCGTACAGGGATAGAGCAGAACAAGCGTGCATCTGCTGCTGACATCGGAATAGCGTATCATCGCGTCATGGAATTCCTGGACTTTTCGAAAGCCGAAGATCCATCGGGAAAGGTCAGCACGGAATACATCGAAGAGCGGGCAGAATTTTTAAGAGATCATAATGCTATAGACGAGGATGTATATGCGGAACTCGATCTGGACCGCATCGCAGCTTTTTTCAGCAGTGATCTTGGCAAAAGAGCAACGGAAGCAGCCCGGAAAGGTGTTGTTATGAGAGAAAAGCCGTTCACTCTGCGCACTGTACGCGATGGACGGGAAATGCTGGTGCAGGGCGTCATCGACTGCTGTTTTGAGGAAAACGGCAGGATGATAATCATAGATTACAAATCAAACTTTATCAGGCCGGGCAGACAGCATCAGGCAGAACTTGAGCGAATAAAGGATGAATACAAAGTCCAGATAGAGCTTTATAGCGAAGCAATAGAAAAGGGTACGGGAATGAGAGTAGGGGAGGCATATCTTTACCTCTTCGCAAGCGGAGAGGCAATCGATATGATGTGATAAAACAGAGGAAGATGAAACTGATGAATGACGATCTGAAAAGAATAACCATACTTCATTCAAATGACATACATGGAAAGTTCACCGGAGAGATCGGTGAAGACGGCAAGCTCAGAGGCAGCATGGCGCAGGTCGCAGGCCTTGTAGCGCAGACAAAGAAAGACAATCCCAATACGCTGTACTGTATAGCAGGTGATGTGTTCCAGGGTTCACTTATAGACACCGATTATCAGGGCCTTTCTACAATCGACATCCTTAACCTGATTGACATAGATGTCATGTCGCTCGGAAACCATGAGCTGGACTATGGAATATCCCACATGCTGTTTGCAGGAAGATACGCGAACTTTGCGGTGATAAACGCCAACTTCATTGTCAAATCCAACAGGAAGCATCTTTTCAAGCCATACTATATGGTGGAGGTCGACGGAGCCCTTGTACTCTTCATTGGCTTACTGACTGAGGATATAATCGATCAGACCCGTGCAGAAGGGCTGGTCGGAAGATACGTAACAGTGGCAGATGCCAAGGATGAGATCAGAAGAACTTACAGCAAACTTGCGGGGAAAGGCCGTAAGGCCGATGTGGTCATATTGCTGACTCATATCGGATGGGAGGCTGATCTGGAACTTGCCAGATCCCTCGAGGAGGAGCTCGACGTAGATATAATAATCGGAGGTCACTCCCATACTTATATTGACGAGCCGGTGGTGGAAAACGGCATACTGGTTCTGCAGTGCGGATTCGAGAACACGCATATAGGAAAACTCGAATTTGTCTACAACAAAACATTGGATACTGTAGAGGAATGCAGCTGGGAGATGATACCCGTAGATGAGGATCACTGTCCTACAGACAAGTATGTCAGCGCCATGATCAACACTTACGAGTATGAAATAAACAGCAAGTACAATAAGCTGGTTACGACACTCAAAAGGCAGCTCGATAACTACGGAAGGGGCAACACTACGGAAGTCGGGCAGCTCTTTGTGGATGCGTTTGCTGATGCTCTCGGGCTCGACCTTATGTGCATGGCATCATCAAGCCTGAGGTGCTACAGCCTGGGACCGGATGTTACACTCGAAGACCTGAAAGAGGCATACCCGTATGATGGCAAGATTTACTGCCTGAAGATGAGCGGGGAGCAGATTAAGCGCGGAATAGCGCATATGCTGAGGCCTGAAGTGCTCGAGCAATGGCAGGATGCGTTCTTCCACTTTTCAAAACGTCTTAAGATAGACTTTGACTTCGACAGCAAGGAACTCAACGTGATGTTTGACGGCCTGCCTATGGAAGATGACCGCGTGCTGGAAGTAGGAATGCAGGAATATTATCTGATAAATTCAGAGACAGGGTTCGGAATAAGACCCGATGAACTGGTTACAGAAGAGTCGGATATATGGCTGGCTTCACCGGATGCTTTCCTGACGCTGAAGGAATACCTGTCAGGACACAGAGATCTTGGCGGAAGCATAGATGACAGATGTGTAATCAGGGGAAACGTAGGCGGTTTTGCGCTCGAAGTGGAGAAGATAAGATAATATAATCAGTAAATAAAAGAGACCGCCGAAGCGGTCTCTTCTTTGTGTTTTTTGAGGTTTTACACCTTAAAGAGTCATCTTGCAATTATACAAGGCCCTGAGCCATCATAGCTTCAGCAACTCTTTCGAATCCAGCGATGTTAGCACCGGCAACCAGAGCGTTCTTGTCGCCATAGTACTTCTCGCCAGCCTTAGCGCAAGCGCTGTAGATGTTCTTCATGATCTGGTGGAGCTGATCATAAACAGCCTGGTGCTGGAATGCAGTGTGACCTGCGTTCTGGCCCATCTCGATGCAGGAGCAAGCAACGCCGCCTGCGTTAGCTGCCTTAGCAGGACCAACAGCGATCATGTTGTCCATGAGATACTTCAGAGCATCGTTTGTTGTAGGCATGTTAGCGCCTTCGCAGTAGAACTTGCAGCCGCCCTCAACGATCTGCTTAGCATGCTCCATGTGAACGTCATTCTGCATAGCGCATGGGATGAACATATCGATCTTGCAGCCTGTATCCTGGAATACGCCCCAAGGCTTCTTTCCAGCAAAGAACTTAGCGTTAGGGAACTTCTCTGCGTATGGAGCGCAGATGTTCTTTCCGGATCCTCTGAGCTCGAGGAGGTAGTCAACCTTCTCCTGAGTTGTGATTCCGTCTGGATCATAGATATATCCGTCTGGTCCGGAGATTGTTACGCACTTAGCACCGAGCTCCCAGAGCTTCCAAGCTGTACCCCAAGCAACGTTACCGAAGCCGGAGATAGCAACATTCTTGCCCTTGAAGTCTTCGCCGTTAGCCTTCAGCATTTCCTCAGCATACCATACGATACCGAATCCGGTAGCTTCTGCTCTTCCGAGGAGTCCGCCGTAAGGGATTCCCTTACCTGTGAGAACGCCTTCATACTTGTCAACGATTCTCTTGTACTGTCCGAAGAGATATCCGATCTCTCTTGCGCCAACACCGAGGTCACCAGCAGGAACGTCTGTGTTAGCTCCGATGTGTCTGTAGAGCTCTGTCATGAAAGCCTG
>CADCHO010000061.1 GCA_902801255.1 uncultured Eubacteriales bacterium
CCTCGCGATTTGAACCTTGGGAGTCGCTTTGGGGTTCGTCGGCAACTGCGCCCCCGCGTGGACTTTCACCACAGATTGACGGCATGCCCGTCATACACGTAAAAAAGACTGCCTTAACCGGCAGTCTTTTTATCTAAACGTCTGCAGAATAAATCCTTTCGCTCGTGCCTCGTCGTCACGAAGCACATTCCGCTTCATCGCTCTTCCAGTGGCCCCGGGAATGAGTTCCCGGGTTCCTTCAGCCGTCAGAGCGCTGCCGCGGTGTGCTTCAGCTCCTCCTCGGGCCATCTCGCTGCAGGATTTTTCTGCAGGCGTTTTTAAATGTAATTCAGTCGGTATTCCAGATAGCTTTGTACTGTTTGTATTTGCCTAAATCGTTGTTTACGTTCCATGGGATGAAGCCGCCTGTAAGGCCTGCATCTGTGAGTCCTTTTATCTGGGCTTCGAGCTCCTTCTTTCCGTAATCATTGGTTGGCGCCCAGTACGGTGTATTGTAGCCTGTGATCCAGGTGCGGGCTACGGCCGGATGCTCAAGGTAGTCCTGCCGTTTCTTCGCCTTTTTTGCCCAGTTGTGCATCGTGGTGTAAGGATCCTTCCAAGGCTCCCCTCCTCCCATATGGTCGGTGTAAGGCATGGCGCTGATGGCATCCACGATATTCGAGATGCCCGGCCAGTACTGTCCGTAAGCGGTCATATATCCGTATACACATTCGCCGAACACATCGACAGAGAAGTAAGCTCCGGCTTCGTGGATCTGGTCTGCCGCGTAGAAGCAGAAGTTCTGTACCGCCTGCCCCTTCTCTTCATCGTATTTATTCCGGAACTTTGCCGTGCCGCTCTTCGACATCTCATATGAGTTCTCCGGGAATCTCACATAGTCGAACTGGATCTCGTTGAAGCCGAATTCCCTTATAGCTTCCTGCGCAAGTCTGACATTGTACTCCCACACGTCCCGTGAGTATGCGCTCGGCCAGGTGGACTGTCCTCCGTATTTGATGCAGTCTTCAGGGTGATCCTTTGCATAGATAGGATCATTGAACACGACTATGCGGCCGATCATGTAGACGCCGGTCTCCTTCAGCTTGTCTATGCCTTTTTTGTACTTCTTGCGCGAAGTGTATGCCGTCTTATATGACTTCGGCGACCATTCTTTGGCAGTCTCGGCAGGCCATGCAAGTACGCCGTCCTTGATGTCGACGACGACCGCGTTGCAGTTGGTATCATTTATAAGATCGATGTAGTTATCAGGCTTTGTCGCCGCAACACAGTTCAGATACATAGCCCTGGCATCAGAGCAGAATTCATTGCCCTCAAGTACAGGCTTTTCGTAAGGATAGTAGTCCAGGTTCTTTGCCTTTCCGCCGTAAAGGTCATAACCGTATTTATCCTTCTTGACCTTTTTATAAATGTCGTTTTCCTTATATACTTCGTCAGCTTCTTCCTGTGTGTCGACTAAATATTTGCCGTAGACATAACCCTCTTCAACAGCATCGTCCTTCTGATACTGCACCTTATACTTATGGACCGAGCCGTCTGCGAGCATCGTGTCATAGCCGGTCACATTCAGGCATGTTCCCTTTGGAGCGAACGACGCGATCGATGGTCCCGAAGCGTCAGCATATATAGTCACCGGCGTCCTCACAAATACTTCGGTCTCCTGAACGACCCTATCTGTTGAAGGCACAAGATTCTCCATTTTCATGTAAAGATCCGCTGCGCCTTCCAGACCGGTATTGTCCACTTTGCAGTATATGACGCCATCTACGTTCTGGGTCCCGATCAGTTTTTTAACTGAAGAACCGCGCACCAGTGTCCCGACCTCGACTGCTTTTACAGTTGCTTCTTCCTGTTGCGCCGCTTCCGGGTTTTCCTCCCCTGCTTCTTCAGAAACTTCTTCCGTATCCTCTTTATCTGCCGGCAGACCGATCAGATAAACGGGCACGTCTTTTGTTGTGCCGCCGACGAAAACGTACTCAGGTTCAGGAGTTATTTTGCTCAGACTGCTTATATATGCAAACACAAGAATCAGGCAAGCGAATATCACCGCACAGTCTCTTACTCTACGGAGACGCGCGGTGTGCCTTTTTTCTTCTTCTCTTAATGCGTTTCTTTGTGCTCTTGACATTATTTATTAAATACCCTTTCCCAATTCACAATTAAACATCATTTGCCCGTAACGTTCAACAGGGAGCGTGAGTTAAATCATGCGTTAAATAAAGAGCACGGGCCGGCAAAAGATTGAAAAATCGTATCCGCTATAATGTATAATTATATGGATACAGTAAGGAGGTGCTCATGAGCAGAATCGATCTGACACCATTCATCAGAGAAGACAAAGGATCCGAGATAGTCATAGACCTTCCGTGCAAATCAACGGAGCGGGCTTTTTTCAACGGTTATCAGACATGGACCGCCTCCTACGAGGTAAAACCCACGGATACGCACATCGGTATAAAGAGGTTATTCAGAGGGCTGGGTGCTCCATGGGGCATAACCAAATACGGTGACCACTTCTTCATGAACTACACCGGAAAGCCCGGACGTTTTCATGGCTTTACCTATTTTTACAAAAGATATGAAGACTCGTATCTTCTGATTGGCTCTACTGATGAGACCAATGGATATACCATCTTCGACTACGACATGATCAAAGGCGTCCTGAGGATCAGAAAGGACGCCGGCAGCAGCAGGTTCGACCAGAATCTTCACATAGCTGCTTTCGAAGGCGGACACAGCGAAGTCTTTGATGACTGGTTCAAGGCATCGGGCATTCAGCGCCGCCCTGCCGAACCGATGGCAGGCTATGGAAGCTGGTATAACCATTACGACAAAATAAATGATGAGACCATCTCCTGTGACCTTGAAGGTGCGGCAGGCATACTTGAGCCGGGAGACCTGTTCCAGATCGATGACGGATGGCAGGTGCAGGTCGGTGACTGGGACTGCAATCCTGAGCGCTTCCCACGCGGCATGAAAACCTTGGTCGATGACATCCACGACAAGGGATTCAAAGCAGGCCTGTGGCTGGCTCCATACTCTGCTCAGTGCAGATCGCAGCTGGCAAAGGATCATCCCGACTGGCTTCTGCAGCACAAAGGTAAACCATGGTACGCAGGCTGCAACTGGGGCGGATTCTTCGCGCTGGATATCGATCATCCGGGTGTGCGCGACTATCTGAAGCGCACCTTCGATAAAGTGCTGAACGAGTGGGGATTCGATCTGGTAAAGCTGGACTTTCTCTATGGAGCTGCTCCATGGCATACCTCGGGAGGTGAATTCGACGGCGAGAGCCGCGGCGCGCGCATGTGCAGGGCCATGGACTGCCTCAGAGAGTGGTGCGGCGACAAGCAGATACTCGGATGCGGAGTGCCCCTTGGGCCCGCTTTCGGAAAGGTCGAGTACTGCAGGATAGGCTGCGACGCAAGCCTTGACTGGAACAACGTGCGTCTTATGAGAAACGTCAACCGCGAATACCCTTCCACGAAGCACGCCATACTCAACACGTTCTACAGGAGAGGCCTCGACGGCAGAGCGTTCCTGAACGACCCGGACGTGTTCTTCCTAAGGAAAGATAATATAAAGCTCACCGAGGAGCAGAAAGATCTCCATGCAAGAGTGCTGGCACAGTACGGCAGCTTCTTCCTCACCTCCGACAACATGGGAGATTACGACAGAGAGCAGCGCGAGCACTACAGACAGCTCAGAGAGCTCTGGCAAAGAAAAGACTGGACAGACAGGCATTTCCTGGATTGGATAGGCAAATACAAATAAGCTACTGCAACTGAGAAAAGGGTAATAAAAATGAGTAAAAAGACAGAAGCTGCCATAACGCAGGCAGGTATCTCCGAAAAGCAGGCAAAACGCAATCTGTGGTTCTTCCCTCTCGGCACCTTCGGGAGAGACATGATCTACAACCTGTTTACCAATTTCATCCTTGTCTATGTGCTCTTTACGCACAATCTGACGCCTGCGCAGTTGATGGCCATCACAGGCATCATGATAGGCGCGAGAGTATTCGACGCTCTGAACGACCCTCTGATGGGCAACATCATCGAGCGCACGAGGACACGCTGGGGCAAATACAAGCCATGGCTCGTCATCGGAATCCTGAGCACATCCGTCGTGGTGTACCTGGCATTCAACGTAAGGCTCGAGGGCTGGGCGTTCATCTGGTTCTTCGGCATCATATACTTCGCGTACAGCATCGCATATACGATGCACGACATCTCCTACTGGGGCATGATACCGTCGCTCAGCAAGGAAGGCAGCACACGTGACAAGCTGACAGCCATGACCAACCTTGCAGCAGGAGTCGGCGGAGGCCTGGCAGGACTCTTCATACCGATGCTCACCACGGGGTCCGGGGCTATCGGCGGAAACGCTCAGACAGCTTACGGCGTAGTAGCTCTGATATTCTGCATACTGTCCCCTCTCTTCCTCTGCTTCACCATCTTCGGTGTCAGAGAAGACAGGTCCTACATGGATACTACCCCGCCTCCGGTAAGCTTTAAAAAGATCATAAGTACGATCACAGGCAACGATCAGCTGTCATGGATGTGCCTCATCTTCCTCCTGCACCAGATAGGCGCTGACCTGATCGTAGGAGGTATCGGCTCAACATATATTTACTTCACATATGGCTATAAAGGCGGCCTGTATTCGCTGTTCTCGACCATCGGCCTGTCCGCTTCGGGGATCCTGCTGATCGCTTACCCTTGGCTGTCCTCAAAGTGGAGCAGAAAGGGCCTGATGAAGGGCTTTGGAGTGATCATGACCGTTGGCTTTGCAATGATGCTCGCAGCAGGACTCTTCATGCCGGCAACGATGCCTTCATTCTGGATCACCACAGTCGGCTACATGCTTGCTCAGCTCGGAATGAACTGCTACTACGTGATCATGATGCTTTCGATCATCAATACAGTTGAATACAACGAATACAAGAACGGCACCAGAGACGAAGCCATTATCGCTTCGATCAGGCCATTCTTCACAAAGTTCGGCAGCGCTCTCTGCGTGCTCCTTACGACGGTCTCGTACCTGATCTTCGGAGTCACCAAATACACCAACCAGATCAGCTCGCTGGAGCAGGCGGCCAACATGGGCTCCATCACAGAAGCGGAGAAGCTTGCCCAGATAGACACCGTCATCAGCTCGGTAAGCAGCGGCCAGAGCCACGGCATACTGCTCGTTATGGTCCTGGTACCTCTCCTGATGATGCTCGGAGCTTACCTGCTCTACAAGAAGCACTACATACTTGACGAAGATGAGTACGACCGCATCGTTGAAGAGCTCGGACACAAAAAAGCCGAATAATACATAAGAACAAAAGAGAAAAGGCCGGAGACGAATCTCCGGCCTCTTTTTCTGCATATCGATATCAGAAGTTACATATTATCGGATGATGTTTTGAAAATGCGGTCTGCGTTCTTTTGGATCGCTGTGCAAAGCAGCTCACCAAGCACGTAGCAGCCTGCGATCTCTCCTATGAGGATCTGGAACATCAGCACCGGGATTGCTACATCCACTACGCCGTATCCGTACTTGAGTACGAACGGCACTATCAGTGCGTTAGCTATTACTGCAGGCAATGGTACGAGCCAACGGTTACTGCGGAGCATGTATCCTAAGACGGCTCCTATCAGTGTGGCAAGGCTTCCGAATATAACATCGAGAATTATGCCTCCGCCAATAAGGTTTGCGATCAGACAGCCTATGAAAAGGCCCGGGATGGCAGCCGGAGTGAACATCGGCAGGATGCACAGCGCTTCAGCTATTCTCACCTGTACCGGACCGAAGGATATCGGTGCAAAAACCAGTGTGAGAACCACATAAAGGGCAGCAATAATTGCACCCTGAGTGATCCTCAGAACTCTTGGATCTCTGTTTTTCATTAATTGACTTCTCCTTTGGTTTTAATATTTTAGAAGCAGGATATCGGACCCGAACTGCTTCAGACGCTGTTTTCCGAAAAGCGTCCACGCAGGATTGTACAGCACGCGGCATCCTATGTCCAGTAAAATTTCGCAATCGAATAGGGGCTAATTTCTAGCCCCTTTCACACCACCGTACGTGCCGTTCGGCATACGGCGGTTCAACCCAAATAATAATCTAAACAGCTGAGAA
>CADCHO010000062.1 GCA_902801255.1 uncultured Eubacteriales bacterium
TTGGCAGACCGCAATGCAATTCTAAGGTTAGGAGGATTTCTGGTCAAACGCATAGCGTTCATGGAACCCCGCGTCTAACGCGGGGTTTTCTGATAACAATAAACCCCGCGCATCAGCGCGGGGTTTTGATTTTAAAATAATGCGGGGCTGTTACTCGTTTTCGCCCATGGATTCCATCTTTTTGCCAAGCGCAAAGACGAATTCCTTGAGTGCCTTTACATGAGCATCAGCTTCAACTCTTGCCTCAGCGTCACGGCCTGCATTGATGGCTTCCATGATACGGTTATGCTGCTCGGCAGTCGACTCATAAAGCGAGAAGTCATCGTAGTACAGATATCTGAATCTCAGCGAAAGCTCCTGTACGTATTTGACCAGCTCGCTAAGTGTCTCGTTGCCGCTGCACTTAACGATGAAGTTATGGAACTTCTCGTCGAGCTCTATGATATGTTCCTTATCATCAGCCTTCTCGATCGCTTCTTCGTATTCTGCTGCGATAGCTCTGAGCGTATCCTTCTCTTCGTCTGTGATCCTCTGAGCTGCAAGCTTTGCCACAAAGCCTTCCATGTCTTCTCTTACTTCGAACACGTCAAGCATGTCCTTAATAGAGATGTTTGCGACATAGGCGCCGCGTCTCGGCTCAACTTTGACGAGACCATCATCGGAAAGCCTCTTGATCGCCTCTCTGATAGGCGTACGGCTCACGTTCATTTTCTCGGAAAGGTCGATCTCCATCAGTCTTGTCTGGGATACGATCTCACCTGTAAGGATTTTGTGCTTTAACTCCAGATACACCAGGTCTTTTAAAGGCTTCTGTACCTTAAGTTGGATATCAGTCATAACTTCCCCTCTCTTTAAATGCCCGTATCGGTCAGCCACGCTCTTATAGAGGCGTCTGTTACTGCCATCTCCGCAAGAGTGGCAATTCCTTTACCGGCTTTATCGATGTCTTTATAGTAAGCGACCATCGTAGGACCGCTTCCGCTCATCAGCACCTCTTCAGCGTCGAGTCTTTCAAGCATAAACCTCTTGAGAGATGCAGCCTTCTTGTCTGCCTTGAGTGTATATTTTTCCATATCGTTGACGAATAGCTTTCCGGCACATTCCGGATCGGTATAACCGATCTCATCAAAGGCTTTGTAAGCAGCTTTCGTCAGGACCGCAGTGCCCGGATTTGCCATAATGACATATCTTGGAACGCTTTCTGCTGCTTCGACTATATCGCCTATGCCTTCTGTCCAGGCTGCGTCACTTGACTCTTCGATGCCTTCGAGCCCTGCGAGCACCTTGCGGTTACGGTATGCGTTCATAAATGTAGAGAACGGCACATCAGCCCCGAAGGTTCCGCCTATTTTCATGAGCTGTCTCAGCGTGAACGGTCTTCCTGTCATCTCGTTTAATCCCAGAAGACACGCTGCCGCGTTGGCACTTCCTCCTCCGATACCTGCTGAGACCGGAAGATCCTTTCGGATATCTATCAGCAAAGTATCCGTCAGGCCAAAGTATTCATATTCACTCTCTCCGAGGGCATCCGTAAATACCTTGACTGCTCTGAATGCAAGATTGTCCATGTCCGTAGGAATTGTTTTTGCATCCGTACATAAATATACAACAATGCCATTGACAGTGCAATGAGGCAAATTGTATTTTGTTGCTTTTTGAGTACATTTTTCTATACTCAACACATCATGGAGACCCAGACCCTGCATAAATGAGACTATATCATGATAGCCGTCAGGTCTCTTTCCGGTGATCTCGAGTGATAGATTTATCTTTGCATGAGCGTTAAGTGTTATCTTATCCATGGTCAATGAAACAGGGGAGATTGCGCTCCCCTGAATTTTTCCTTTTATTTTTTCTTTGTGCTCTTATTCTTGGAGCTGTTTTTTTCTGCCTTTCTGTAGGCTTTCAGGGCTTCTATGGAACGATCGGCTTTATTGACAGGAGCCGGTGCATGTACGTGATAAACGTTGTTGAGGAGTTCCGCGCAGTTGTCTATTTTCTGCGGCTGCGGCTCCGGATTTTTCTTTGCCTTGCGGGCTTTCTTCTTAGCCTCCTTGGCTTCCTTCTTAGCCTGCTCAGCTTTGACTTCCTCTATGCTCTTGCCCGTTCTCTTTGCTTCCCTGTAAGGATTGAAGGCCTGCTCTTTAGTTTCCTCTTTAGGTTCATCCTCTTCCTTCTCGTTGTTCTGGCGGAGTGAGAGCACCATGATTCCACCGAACATCACGAACATCATGGCCATATTGACCATGTTATTGACTCTCTGGTTGTAAGTCTTGAACGATACAGTCCTGTCTTCGCCGAGAACATTGCCATCGTCGTCAACAAGATCTCCGCTGATGACGAGCCTGTACTCCGAGTTGTTCTTAGCTACAAAGCCTTTATCTGTGTCAGCAAGAACCAGCACGAGGCCCTTTTCCTTATCGCTGAAAAGAACCTGAATAGGGATTGTTTTGCCGTCCTCGTCATAAATAGCGAACTTGTCAGCATTGGCAGCAGTTGCTTCAGCAGAACCCATTGCATTGCTGAATGTCAGCTTTACGCCGAGATTCTCCATCGATGTGTTTGACTGGCCGTTTTCAGGATATGACTCTACCAGATCAAATCCGCCTTCAGCAAAACAGAATGCCGAAGCTGCCATAATCATGATCGACATCAGTATTGCGATCAGACTTATTTTCTTCATTAATTGATCCTCCGTTTATGCGCGCCTGCTTCTGAAAAATTCCTTCAGAATGGCCGAACACTCTCCGGCGAGCACGCCTCTTGTTATTTCAATGCTGTGATTGAGTCTTTCGTCATTTGCTATGTTGTAAAGGGACCCGCATGCCCCGGTCTTGGGATCGTCTGCTCCGATCACCAGTCTCGACATCCTCGCGAGCACCATTGCTCCGGAACACATGCTGCACGGCTCAAGAGTTACATACATGGTCGCGCCGGTGAGCCACTTTGCTCCAAGCGCAGCCTCAGCAGCCTCGAGGGCGATCATTTCCGCATGCGCGGATGATCTTCGCGCGGTCTCCACCATATTATGCGCCCGCGCGATGATCTGCCCGTCTTTCACAACAACGGCGCCGACGGGCACCTCGCCCTCTTCGGCGGCCCGGGCTGCTTCTTTAAGCGCCTCGAGCATGAATCTTTCGTCATCGCTTGCGCATATAATTTCGTCAAAAACCATAGCCGAAATATTGTATCACAAACCCTTTTGAAATATCAAGAAAACCGTATCATATAAATACGTATTTAATCAGATATAAGAACGGGTTCACGTCGTAAAGGACCTTCGCCGCAGTAGTCAGCTGAAGCGCTTCCATCATCGGGACCACATGCTCAGGCGACACAAGCGTTGTAACCGGTATCAGCAGAGCTACTGCTATCCATGCAAGCATGAGTCCCCTTACGAGTCCGAGCACCATGCCAAGCACCCTGTCGGCAAAACCGATAACTATCGACTCGTTGCGCAGGGTCTTTATGATCACTCGGAGGAGAAACATAACCAGACTGATCGCCAGGATTATAAGGGCTAAAGCTATAACGCTTATCGCGATCTCTGTCAGTCTGTCTGCTGCCACATCTGCAGCCTTGTCCGCAGCGTCGCCGAATATGTCTCCGAGGGATTTTGATATGACCCCCTCTCCCGTGCCGTCAGGCGATATAAGAGATCCGAAGAACGAGCTGACCCCATCTCCTGACGATGGGTCCACTGCTTCATCACCGCGGATCAACTCAAAAATGCGGCTGTGCATGGTCTTCTCGAGTTTAGTATTCATCAGAAAAGCTTTCAGCTTGTCCTTGTAATAAACGCCGAGACCGATGCCGCCTAATATGCAAATCATTTTGAGCAGTGTATCGCCTACGCCCTTTATGGCTCCCCTCAGGACCGCCACCAGCACGATCAGCCCTACCGCTCCGTCTATCATCCACCATTCAATAGTATTCATGTGCCTATTTTACCACAATATAATGTCTCTGCAATCACACGGCTTTACGTTTCGTGTGATTCGGAAAAATGCCTCCTGCAACTTTTGTTTTTTATATCTGATAAAGTGTTCTGATTATTTGTTGGCTCACACAAATTATTGTATCTTTTTTGTGCAAGAAAATACATTGTGTTTCAGTAATTGCAAGGGTTTGGAGATTTGCAAATTATTTGACGGTTCATTGATGTAATGCTATTATTAAGATACGTTAGAAAAGTGGGCCCTCATGCCAAAAAGGGTGTGTTGGCTTGCGCTAAATATATATTTTTACGGAGGTATACAGCGATGGAAAAGAAAACCCCGCTCTATGATACCCACGTCAAGTACGGCGGAAAGATAGTCGAATTCGGCGGCTTCCTTCTTCCTGTACAGTACGGATCAGGTGTCAAAGCAGAGCACATGGCAGTCAGAACTCAGTGCGGTTTGTTCGACGTTTCCCACATGGGCGAAGTTCTCGTTCAGGGTGAGAAGGCTAAGGACTTCCTCAACATGCTCCTGACAAACGATTACACAGACCTTCAGCCGGGATTCGCAAGATATTCCCCAATGTGCAATGAGAACGGCGGAACCGTCGATGACCTCATTGTATATATGAAGGCAGAGAACGACTATTTCGTTGTAGTCAACGCAGCTAACACAGACAAAGACTTCGCTTGGATGTGCGATCACAAGATCGATGGCGTAGAGCTCACTAATGTAAGCGATCAGTACGGCCAGGTAGCTCTCCAGGGTCCTAACGCTGAAAAGATCCTGAAGAAGGTTGTAGATGAAAAATACATCCCTGCAGGATACTACACATGCATCTTCGACGGAGATTTCCAGGGCATTCCTGTAATGATCTCCCGTACAGGCTACACGGGCGAGGACGGATTCGAAATTTACATGCCGGCAGACAAGGCTCCTGATGTATGGGAAGCTCTGATCGCAGCAGGCAAGGATGACGGCCTCATCCCATGCGCACTCGGCGCAAGAGATACTCTGAGAATGGAAGCTGCAATGCCGCTCTACGGACATGAGCTTAATGACAAGATCAGCCCAAGAACAGCAGGTCTCGGCTTCGCAGTAAAGATGAACAAGCCTGACTTCATCGGCAAGGCTGCTCTCGAAGCAGACCAGCCGCTCAAGGAGAGAAGAGTAGGCCTCAAGGTCACAGGCCGCGGCATCCTCAGAGAGCACCTCGATGTTTACAGAGACGGCGAGATCGTAGGATACACCACATCGGGTACATTCCTGCCTTATCTCGGCAGCTCGTTTGCAATGGCTATCGTTAAGTCCGAAGCCCGCGAGATCGGCGCACCTTGCCAGGTAGACGTAAGAGGCCGCATGGTAGACTGCGAGATGGTAGGTCTCCCGTTCTACAAGAGAGCCAAATAGTTAGTGTTGTTACTCTTCCGCATTCGCGGATCAGATAAACCGATATCATTAAATTCCAACTTATATAAAAAAGGAGATTAGAACAATGATTGATCCAAAAGAACTTAAGTACACAAAGGATGATGAATGGGTTCGTTTCGAAGGAGACGAGGCTTACGTAGGAATCACTGATTATGCTCAGAGCGAGCTCGGCGACCTCGTATTCGTTAACCTCCCTGAGGTAGACGATGAGGTAGTTGCAGGTGAGCCATTCGGTGATGTTGAGTCCGTAAAAGCTGTAGCTGATGTATTCTCACCTGTTTCCGGTGTTGTTCTGGAGATCAACGAGGACCTTCTCGATGATGCAGCTCTGATCAACAACGATCCTTATGGCGCATGGTTCATTAAGGTCGGAAGCATCTCCGCTTGCGAGGACTTCATGACTGCTGATGAATACGATGAGTACAGAGGATAATCCCCTCATCAAAAGACGTATTTGACATTTTTATAAGGAGGAACTAAATTGGGCACTTTTATTCCTAACACCAAGGAAGAGCAACTGAAAATGCTCAACGAGAT
>CADCHO010000063.1 GCA_902801255.1 uncultured Eubacteriales bacterium
CTTCATATTCAACTTCTATATAACTTCTTTTTGAACAAGAAGTAAACGCGAAGCGCCCTCAACCGAGAGCGCTTTTCTTCCCACAAAAGTTTCTGCCTTGCCTAAGAACTTGTCGAGGTATTAGTTGTTTTATGTGATACTGCGTTTGTCTTGAAGCAATTGAATTGAATCTGTGAACATCCTGGCTGATTTGCAATTATCAGTAACCATATCCCAATTATCAGATAATTGAGGCATGAACTTTCTATATACCGATGTGCTCTTCTTGTGTCCGGAAACTCTTATGCCATGGTATTCTTTTTTCGATGAGATTATACTGTTCCACGGGTCGATAATTGATTCTGCTTCGCGTGAATAATTCATATCACCAAATGCCGCCATGATCCACGTATCAGTACTATCGCAGGGAATTGTAATAATCAGTTGCTCATTTTCATCATCTGAACGAATGAGCTGCTTGATTACTGACGTGAGATGTTCTCTGTAACCCTTAGGTGAGTTTTCATGATCATCGCAAGGCAATTGTA
This sequence comes from uncultured Eubacteriales bacterium, assembly GCA_902801255.1. Taxonomy (GTDB): domain Bacteria; phylum Bacillota; class Clostridia; order Peptostreptococcales; family Anaerovoracaceae; genus Crickella. The sequence continues at coordinate 528 of CADCHO010000063.1, forward strand.
CCGGACAATATCCATTTCTGACATATTTGCAATCAAGTGGCGAAGTCACATTTTTATGATCACAATCTGTACTGTCACATTTGCAATGCACCTCTTTTTCCTTTCGTGACACATCCCCATCCATATGAATAACAAGTGCATCAAAGTGAGGTGTTATTTGCGTGAACAGCGCCGGAATAAGATCTGCGTTATTTTCACACCAGCGATAAACGCCTTTCCACCCGTTTCCGAATTCGCCTTTCGCATCCTGCTCTGGCTGTATATACCTGTATATATTCTTATCTCCGGTCAGCTTGTCAATGACGGTTCGGATAGCCATCTGATCAGTCGGTCCTTCACTGACAATACCAATAATTCTTTTCATATCAGTTCAGGAACACCTCCCAGATATCCATTTATCCAAAGACGCGATAGCGGCTGCCCTGTTTTAATCAGTTCATCACTTACAAGTATTCTATTGACAGCTACATGTCCGAGGTCGTCTCTTTCCGTTGCAAACAAACGGATCCTGTCATCTGTCAGATCAAGTCCATCCAGCACGAGAGGATTATGCGTCGTCATGAATACTGTTTTCCCATTCTCTATAACAAGCCTGTCGAAAACCTGAGTTAGCCGTTTTGCCAGTCTTGGGTTCATCGCATGGTCAAAGCTGTCTATGCCAAACATCATTGGCGTGGATGGATGCATGGCAAGGCAAAGCATGAACAGCACATATAGAGCACCTTCACTGGCGTCATATCCCGTAAACAATGCACTGTCTTTCAGAAATCTGTCGCGAAATTCTATTATCTGGCTTGTCGATGGCACACCCGGATTCAGATTGGATTTCTTAGGCTTCCCAACGCGGAAATCTGAAGCCCACTCAATTAGTTCAAGAATCTCATCCATATACATGCTGCCAAACATCTGCTCATCATCTATTGTTCTGAACAAATCTCTGATAGCTTCAGCCAGACGCCCTCCATTCAATCCTACTGGTGTGACCTGCGTCGGATCCGGCACATTACCACGCAAAGTAAGAGTGTCCGGCTGAAACAGCCCGTATTCTGCAACATATCTGCCGGCCGTAAGGTACTCTTCAGTTGCAAGTTTGTCAGACAGCGAATAATAGCCGACCTTATTGTTCATATGGCTTTTGCTTCGATTGCTTCGTCCGAAAACTATTATTCCATCCTTGCTTGCACTTTCAGTATGATATTTCCACGAGTCATCGTCCGTAGGAACGGTCAGGTGGGTACTATACTGATATTCGTGTGAACCTCTGCCCCATTTCATTGAGAATTCAACTGTAGGCGACTCTTTGACGATATCTGCGAACTTCGACTTGTACAGCAGAGATGTACTGAGCCTGACACCTTTTCTTTGCAGGCTGTTGTTATTTACTCTGTCTGTCATGGCTGCACTGAGCACTCCAATCGCTTCAAGAACAGAGGTCTTGCCTGAACCGTTTGCTCCAATAAACACATTAACATTACCGGTCTCAAAGCTCACATCGAAAAGTGATTTGAAGTTCCGGATAGTTATTTCTTTGATCGTAATTGACTGAGACACTGAATTAGCCTCCTTTAAAATCGTTGTTTTGGCTGTAGCTAATTGCTTAATCAGTATACTTGTAGTATTCAATTTTGTCCATACCTAAATATTCACTTTTCCTTGAAAACAAACGAATTTGCACAATTTAGCCATCCCTAATTGCGAGAAATGAGACATATCTAACGTTAGAATACCGATACACGATATGAGAGATTATATATTACCTAATATGATGTCATATATTCATTCTACTGCTCAGTATTATTCTCTGATGATTCCAAAGCCGCTTCGCTGCCAAAACACCAATTAATAACACGAAAAGCACTCTCGAATTGTATTACGAGAGCGCTTTTCTTCCCACAAAAGTTTCTGCCTTTTATATTTTTGCATATTTTTCTGAGTGCTGTTATTTCATGTTATCAGAGCTTGGAACAATTGCAGATAACATCTGACGGCACCCTGTAACACCTTATAAAAAGGCAACTGGCGGGCAGGGTGTCCAGGGTTCGAGCCCCTGATCATCCACCACAGACCTCCGGGAAACCGGAGGTTTTCATTTGCCCGAAACGTTGAATTTTCAACGTTCTGGGGACATCACTGGGCTAATTCGCTCTTTAGATTGGGTGTCCTAAGAAGTGTTACACTTCAGCAAAAAGTGTTACTCTCCCGGCGGCACTGTGACCGCCGGGAATTTTACTTTTATGCCAGTGCTTTTTCGAGAAGTTGTTTCTTCTCTGCATCCGGTGTCCGGTCGAAGCAGTAGTTGAAATAAGTAGTTCTTTCATCTGCATGCCCTGCATATGAGCGAACTGTATTGATGTTGATTCCTGCATCGATCAGAGACGAGATATAGGTCTTTCTTGAACTGTGAGATGGCCTGTAGAGAATATCTGCGCTTTTGCAGTATTTCTTCAAGAGAGCATTTACTTCCCTATACTTCAAAGGCTTTTCCGTGATAGAGAATATATACTCACTCTTGCAGCCGTGCTCTTCCTGATATTTCCGTGCTATCTCCACGAGTTCCAGAGCGCCATCAGTCAGAATTACTTCCCTGTCTTCATGGTTCTTAGTGTGTTCCACGACCTTATCAGTATCCTTCTGCAGCATTCTGCTGACGCTCAGGATCCCGTTCTCAATATCTGAGAACTTCAGGGCACACAACTCCCCTATTCTTACTCCGGTGAAGAACTGGAACATCATTGCCAAGGGCGCCAGCTTGTACACCAGTCTGGTGCTGAACTCGAAATCGTTCCATGCTTTCTGGAAAAGGATTATTACCTCGTCCTTGGTGTACACCTGCGTGCTGTCTTTCTTCTTGCGCACCTTGCGGAACATCCTCCGGCCATCGACATTGACCTTCCGAAACTGATTGTCATCAATGATCTCAAGATCTACCGCATAGTCCAGACACTGTCTCATGATCAAGGACATGTTGTAGTACTGGGTCTTGGTCATATCATGTTCTCTGATAAGAGAATGCGCCCATTCATCCAGTTCAAGCTTCTTCAAATCGCGGATAGGTTTGTCCACAATGGAAGAGTCCTTATAGAACCGGTTCCACTCTGACTCTATCCTCGGGATATATGTCTCGGCATTATGCAGCGCCTTATACTTTAACCATTTAGGATAGAGGTCGCGGAGGGTCATTCTGATTCTTGTGAGTCTCTCGTCAGTCCTGAGGTAATGCTCTACAATAGCATCTTCCAGTTTTTCCCGCGTAGACTTTACTATTTGTCTTCGTCCTGTTTTTGCAGATTCGTCTAACACCCTTGTTCTCCATCTGCCGTCGTTTCCCTGGCTGATAGAGAATGGATGGTCATCTATTATTTTCTTCCTTTCTATGTCTACCATCATTTCTCCGACGCCGTCCAAATCAATACTACCATCAGGGTTACGATACTGTAAACAATCGTCCGGGGACTTTGTGATGAATTCCAAGATTTCTGCATTAGTAGGTTTTAAAGCAAGTCTAAGCGTGTCGGTCGTGACAGCTGTGACAGCTTTAGTCGGCGCGGTCATCATTACTGTCACCGCCGTCACAGCTGTCACAGAGCTCGAAGGAGAGTATTCTTCCCTCAGCATGCGTCCTGCTGTATTTGTATACTATTCCTTCGTCCAGCAAGAGACTGCTCTTATACTGATTGACATACTTTGTAATGACGTTGGCGCCGACCGACTGATCGCCAAGTTCTTCAAGTAATTCAGTAGCCGAGCCTCTCCAGAAGCGTCTTTCCCTTATAAAGTCCACCAGCTTATGCATGACCTCCGGTGTGTTCGCAGCTGTAATCTCTTCCTGAGTCCTGATGTTGACGAGCTCCCATTTGCAGTCATTGAACTCCATACTGACTTCAAGAGGCTGGATGTCTCTGCCTTTGATGTGAAGCGTTCCTCTGTTGCTGTACTCATTCTCTCTGTCAAGAAGCAGCATTGTATCAACAGCACCATTCAAGCCTTTGGTGCCGTTTAGTCTGTTGAATATGTTGTGCGCATCGCCCTGCTTTCTGGTGTGGTGTACAACGAATACTGACAGTTTATGTTTCCTGCCAAAATCCTTGAGTATCATAACGTCAGCGTAATCATTTGCGTAGCTGACCTCCTTGCCGTTGCCACGGATAAGCTGAAGCGTGTCAATGATGATGACATTAATATCAGGCTCTTTTTCAAGAAGGACTTCAAGCTGCTCCACGAGACCGTCATCCAGAGTCCCGCTCTGGATGCCAAGCAACAGCCTGCCATAACCGACCTCATTCGTGAGATTGAAGAGTCTTCTCTGGAGCCTGACATAAGTATCCTCAAGGCTCAGATAAAGAACCTTTCCCTGCTTGACAGGATGTCCGAGGAAATCCTGACCTGTGGCTATGCATATTGCCATATGAAGCATCATCCAGCTCTTGCCGGATTTCTCATCACCGGCAAGCACATTTACACCACCTGGGATCAGATCCTCAACGATGAATCCCGGATCATTGAGCGGAGTAAGCAGCAGTTCCTGCGCATCTATTAGATTTAATGGTTTATACATATTGAAACCTCCATTTTCATGCAAAACAAAAAGACCCCCGTTAGGGAGTCGGGATATAACGTATTCAATTCTTTCTTAGAGATAACTTATTCGAATCCGAAGTTGAGGCCTGAGACCTCCTGATACTTCTTACCAAGCTTTTTTATTCGCTTGACCACGGCGCTGTGTGTCTTGTAGCCAAGCCTGTCCGCGATCTCCTGATTGGTGTAGCCTTCTGCTCTCATCCATAATATCTGCTTGTCCTTATCTTTGATCTTGGACAGAAACTTGTTTACATCAACTCTCGCTTCTACCTCTTCTTCGAATGAGCTGATAGGGTCAGGAATCTCCCATTCTATGTCGTCATAATACTGCTTACAGTGTTCCTGATATCCCTCAAGAGAAATCTGAGGATGCTTAGTGCGTGTGTGATACCACTTGCGAACAAAGTCGATCTTCTGATTACTATTTCTGTCATCAAAGTCTTCGAAACACCTATATTCCTTAGCAGTGTCTATTATCGGCTGCAGGTTATAGCGCTTTACTGCACTTGTTACAGCCGTATACATAATGTCGCTTACAACTTCAATTGGTGCGAATGGAATAAAAATATTCGTATTTACGCAGTATTCCCTGAAAGTAGGAATCAAATTGAGTTCAAATATTTCATTGATCCATATCTGAATAGCCTGCGCAAGCCTCCAGGAAGGTTCGTTGATTGAAAATATCTCTTTGAATGGAATATCCGGACAAAGATAAAACCAGGCCATATATGCATAGCAATCCATGATACAGAGCATGAAAAGATCACTCTCTACGATATCCACCGCAACAGGATCGCTAAAGAACACGCTGAGGATCCGCTCAATGCGATTCAACTCCACACCGCACTTAGGCAGGATCTCTTCAGGGATCAGATAGTAGAGCGGCAGCAGCTCAGCATGCTTCATCATCCTGATGCTGCCGTCTGCCATCCTGATCTCTACAGGAGAGATCCTGAGTTTCAGATTATCCAATTCTTCTTTTGCTATGACGTGCTTCATATGAGCATCTCCCAAAATCACGAGAACAACCGTTCATGATGATTCTACTGGGAGCGTTGTCCGTTTTTTGACCCTTTCAACTTTCAGGGAACATTTTGCGTCCGCTCAAACCGATATTATTCAGCCTGTTCAGTGAATATCTCGTTCAGCACCTTCTGGAGTTCCTTTGCCTCTTCTTCTGTCAGCGTCAGTCCCTTGAGTGCTATCCCCTCAGGCGACCAGCTTCTGAGGTCATACTTCGGTTCTTTTCCATTCCAGGACACAATATTCAATTCCTTTCGGAATCCTGTTTCCGAACCGCTGATCAATGCGATCTTCTTGATTACTTTAAGTGTCATATTCAATTTCTCCTTTCATAAAAAAAGCAGCCTTCCCAGCTGCAGGTGGTAATAAGTATTGTTTTGTAGGTTGTTATGATCATCGCTCGAGATCCCGTCCTTTCTTCGTAAGCTTTCGCATCGCACGCTGCTTCTCGCGCTCGGCTATCTGCCGTTCTTTCTCGGCCTGTTCTCTAGCGGCCTTGTCTCTGAAGAGATCCTTCAGCTTGTTCACGAAAGCATTGACCAGCTCAGGGAAGTGCTCCATCGCGTCAAGGAACGGTCTTGTCTTCTCCGCGAGTTCCTCATACTTGTCCCTCAGGTTCTCATACTTGGTGGCGTAGCGATTGAACCCGTCGCGGTAGTACTCGATCGTCCGGTGCATGTCCCAGATGGTCGAGCGGCTTGTCAGACCTTCCTTGGCGAGGGCAGTGAGGTCCTGGTAGTCCTTGTCGGACAGTACGACCTTGCCTGTGATATTTTTCTTTCCCAGACTGTCTATCTCCTCGATCTTTCGCTTTGCTTCGAGTGCCGGCTCATAGTCAAGTCTTGCCTGCTCTATGCGGCCCTCTATCTCAGCAAGTCTCTCCCGGTCCTTCTCAATCTTGTACTGCAGCGTGTCAAGATGCACCGCAGTGCTGCCGCGTTCTCCGCGCTCAAAGCCGGTGAAGCCGTGACTGATCATGTGGTCATACACTTCATCCTGCAGTATGCTGTAGCTCTTCCTGAACTTCGGCTTACCATTCTTCCTCAGCACGATCTCGCCACGCTCATCTCTCTCCGGTATGTCTGATGCCCACTTCTTTGAGTGGCTCACCTGATGGATCACATCCTTCACAGTGCCTCTCAGCTCCGGGTCCTTGCACCTCTTGCTCCACCTGATCTCTTTCTCCACGACAGGGATCACCATGGCGTGCAGGTGATAGTGATACACATCCTTGCCGAGTCTCTCACTGACCTCAGTGTTCAGCTCATCAGCATGCATGACTGCGGAGACTACATGCTCAGTCCCGAACTTCTTCTCGATGAAGTGGTAGGCTTCCTCATAGAATCTCTTCGCGTACTCGTAGCCTCCATGGTCCTCGAAGTACTGCGTGTTGACATCGATGATGATCTCATCGAGCAGGGTGGCATCTTCCCTCAGACCTCTGGTGGAGATCACTCCCTCGGCCTCGAGCCTCCTGAAGATCTCAGTGTAGGTCTCGTCGCCCGGATCCTTGAAGTGGATGTTGTACCTGCTCATTTCAGTGATAACGTTCTCATTGCCATAGGACTCATTCCTGCGCTCGTTGTGCCTGTAGATCTTGTCAAGACCTGATGCCTTATACTGAACTACTCTCGCGCAGGACATGTCCGGCTTCTGTGTTGTCATGCGTATTCCTCCTTTCTCTCATGGCGGGGCGAAGCCGGTTACACAACATTCCTGCTGAATGTGTGTAACCCACTATGACACTTTCAGCTTCGCTGCAAAGATGTCGTGGGCAAGGCTTTCCCC
>CADCHO010000064.1 GCA_902801255.1 uncultured Eubacteriales bacterium
AGACTGCGCTATACCTCAGTATGCCGAAATCGATCTTTCAATCGCCATGGAGAACCTATGGCTTGAAACTGATGCGCAGGGACTTGGTGGTGTATGGCTCGGCATCGCACCTATTGAAGAACGCATGCAAGCTGTGGAAAGGATTTTGGATATACCTGATAATCTGAGAGCCTTTGCTATATTCCCATATGGCTATCCGACTGAGGAGAGAAAACAACAGGACAGATTCGATGAAAGCAGAATACATTATGTTGAATAGCTGACATCGAAAGGAGTATAGATTTGAAAGTATTGGTAATACCCGATGTCCACCTGAAGCCGTGGATGTTTGATAGAGCGTCTGAAATTCTTAATTCAGGTGCTGCTGAGAAGGCTGTATGCCTCATGGACATACCCGATGATTGGGGGCAGGAATATAATCTCGGATTGTATGAGGAAACATTTGATGCCGCGATCCGGTTCCAGATCGGATTGTATGAGGAAACATTTGATGCCGCGATCCGGTTCCAGAAGGAGTTCCCGGAAACACTCTGGTGCTATGGCAATCATGACCTGTCGTATGAGTGGTTGCAGTATGAAAGCGGCTTTTCATCTGTGGCGATTCCTGTAGTACAAAAGAAACTAAGTGAGCTCAGAAGGGAGCTTCCGGACAGAAGCCAGATGGCATATATTCACAGGATATATGATGTTTTGTTTCTTCATGGCGGACTCACTCACGCATTCGTGAAGTACTATGCCAATGATGTGGACTATGATGATACCGATGCATTAATAGAGAAGATCAACTGTCTCGGAAGAGATGAGATGTGGGACGATGCATCGCCTTTATGGCTCAGACCGCAGTTTGATTTTGAAAAAATGTACAGGGAAGCAGATATCCTGCAGGTAGTGGGACACACACCGGTCGAGAAAATAGATAGGCTTGGGAATGTCATATCCTGTGATCTGTTCTCGACATACAGGACAGGAGACCCGATTGGAACTCAGGAATTCCTGCTGATCGATACGGCAACCTGGGATTACAAAGGAATCAAATAATCAAAAGAAATAATAATTATCAACGCGGCTGCAGACAGTGATGCCTGCAGTTTTATTATGCTCAAAATGGAAAGGAGGAAAGCTTATGGCGGTATTTACAGATAACGACCATAAAGGGAAGACGCAAAAGGAGCGGATAAAGGAAATCACTGAACAGCTCGAGGCAGGTGTTGCAGCAGTCTTTGAGAGTGATGCATACAAGGCATACCTGAACTGCATGAGTAAGTTCCATAACTATAGTTTGAACAACACACTATTGATCGCATTACAACGTCCTGATGCACAGCTTTGTGCTTCGTACAGCAGCGTAAGGGAGAGAAAGGCATCAAGATAATCGCTCCCTGCAAGTATAAAGTTGAGATCGATGAGAAGGATGATGATGGGAAGCAGAAAGTTATTGAGAGACTTGGCTTCAAGGTAGTCACTACCTTTGATATCGCCCAGACCGATGGCCCGGACCTGCCAACTATCGGTGTAAATGAGCTTACGGGCGATGTTGATGGTTACAGAAAACTGTTCAATGCTTTGACTGAAATATGCCCAGTTCCGATATATGCAGAAGACATTCAGAACGGAGCCAAAGGCTATTACAGTGATGCCGAGAAGAAAATCGTTATCAAGTCGGACATGAGTCAGCTGCAGACTATAAAGACGCTTATCCATGAGATCGCACATGAAAAACTCCATGCTAAAGATCATATGGATAAGGAATATCCTGTTGACAGAAGAACCAAAGAGGTCGAAGCCGAGAGCATTGCCTATACGCTATGTCAGCATTATTCCTTGGATTCTTCTGATTATTCCTTCTCATATATTGCAGGATATTCTTCCGACAAGGACATAAAAGATGAGATGATAACCGACATAGATAAATCGCTTGAGAAACAGATGAAGCGAGAGCAGTCAAAAGCTGTTCGTGATGAGGCGAGGTGATGCTCATGGGATTCTATACTGAGGAGCAAATAAAGAAAGCCAGATCGATAGATCTCATGACATACCTCCGGACATGCGACCCGACTGAACTCATTCACGTGAGCGGGAACACTTACTGTACCCGAACACATGACAGCCTCAAGATCAATGCTTCTAATGGCAAGTGGATGTGGTGGAGCAGAGGCTTTGGTGGGTATTCTGCACTGGATTATCTGATCAAAGTCAAAGGTCTTCAGTTCATGGACGCGATGAAGATCCTGTCTAATGAAAACGAGCTTGCCCTAAGTGATGCGTCTTCTTTGAGCGAAAACAGTCAGAATAATGAAACCAGAAAGCTGCTATTGCCTGAGAAAGCTGAGACGAATTTCGAAGTGATCAAATATCTCTCCGGCAGGGGAGTAGACAGAGATATCATCCATAGTTGCATAGATGAAGGCCTGCTGTATGAGTCCCTGCCTTATCACAACTGCATATTTGTAGGGTTCAATGAATCGGGTAATGCAGCATATGCATTCTATAGAGCTACAACCGGAGAACGACTGATGGGAGAAGCTGCAGGATCCAACAAGAGATATTCCTTCAGAATCGATTGTGCCGGCAGCACACTCCATGTATTCGAGAGTGCTATAGATCTGCTCTCATACGCGACAATAATGAAGATGAGAACAGGTGAATGGAGAGCAGAACCTATGCTGTCACTTGGAGGAGTATATGCACCGAGTTCCAGCAATAAGCAATCGAAACTGCCAATTGCGCTTGAAAAAATGATGCAAAATCAAGCGCAAATAAATACGATTGCCCTTCATCTGGACAATGACTTTGCCGGCAGGAATGCAGCTGCTGCAATAGCAACAAAACTAGAAGAAAGATATGTCATCAGAGACGAGCCGCCTCCTTATGGCAAAGACTGTAATGACTATCTTCAACATATGATAAGACAGAAGCACTCAAGACAAATGGGACGAGAATAATCTGAAAACTCGGCTGCTTGTGATAATATAAAAGCAGTCGTAATACATTCCGAAGACAAATAAAAAATCGAAGCTTGTGAGGATAGAGCGGATCAGATTTTGACTTCAAGGAGATGCTTTAAGCAACAAATACAGGGTTGTGGAGGAAAAGAAAGTGAATGAATCGGATCTGTATAAAGATCTTGGACAACTGACGAAAGATAAACGCAAGTGGAAGGAAAATATCCCGTATGTTTCTTCCCTTCTCAATCATGAATCTGTAAAGATAAAGGCAAAGGCTCTCTGGCTTCTTGGCGAGATGGGGCTTGCTTATCCTGCGGAAATGCAGGAGGTTGTGCCTGTAATAGCATCTTTCCTTGACAGTCCTGTACCGCTCTTGCGTGAACGTGCACTCAACGCACTCGGCAGGATCGGACGTGGCAATTATCCACTGATCGAATCGTATTGGTCTGGTCTATTTCGCTTTGCTTTTGATGAAGAGCCGAAGGTCCGGCTGGCGTTTATCTGGGCATCAGAAAACATCGCTACAAATACTCCTGATATTTATGAGGATCATATGCCGGTTTTCGAAACACTGCTTTACGATGACGATGACAAAGTAAGAATGGAAGCGCCGGAAATCTTCCGGGTCCTTGGCAAACGAAGGCCGGAATATGTAATACCTTATCTGGCACAGTTGCAGCAATTATCACAAACCGATGATAACGATGTAGTAAGGATCCATTGTCTGGGAGCAGTCAAGGCAACAGAAGCAGAAATATATAACGATGACGAAGACATTCATGATCCATGTCTGCGCTTTCAGAGGTAATAATAGAGAAAACTGATATGAAGACGATCAAAACGGACGGCATAACATATATTGAATTGATACCATACGGAACTGATGAGTGGTATTACGGCATCAGCTATGAACACGGAGATCTGTATGAAGCAGAGGAGGTGTTCAAGGCAGGACATGATGTTGAAGGCAGAAACCTTTGCCTGATCCATTATCCTGATGGAGAAGTGTACAGACCGGTGCCAAAACAGCCGGGCATTTATCCTGCGGAACCTGTTTACTATGAAGGCGGCATCTTCATTTTGAACGTGAACTTTCTGAAAGATCTGATACAGATAATACGGTTCGACTGTGACAGCAGGGAAATCGAAATCATAGAGGAATTACCGCTCGGCAGCGTGAAAGACTGCTATAATCTGAGCCTGGATATTGCTCCGCTGACTCTCACAAGACAGTGCGTCGGCTCAAATGAATTCGAGATCATCTGGCCGGAGAAAGTCCATTTTTATATGGGCGATCATGACAGCTTCTTCCTCAGAGACAGTGACAAGCTGTACTTCAGCAGATGGCATGAGGATGGGGATGGATCAAATTATTATACTGAAACAGTAGTTACCAATTTTCAGGGAGAAGAGATCGAAGTATTCCCGGGTGATATACAGATCATGCCGAACGGAGAAATGTGGCATATAAAATGAGCACATATGCATTTGAGGAACCTCTTACCAGAGGAACGATGCTAAAAAGGAAATCTGGAGGGAAATACGGTGAAGGAAGTTCTGCTTGATGCAGATATAAGAGAGCCGCTGTTTGATTATCTGGAGCAATACTGTGGCAAGGTCAGATTCCTCGAGGAAAAGGTGACAGGTAAAGCAAGAGCTGATGTCGTCATGGTGCTTCCGGACAAAGTTTGCGGTATTGAGATCAAGAGTGATGCTGACAGCTATACAAGACTTGCTGCTCAGGTCAGGAACTATGACAAATATTACGACGAGAATTACCTGGTTGTAGGCTCAACACATGCGCTGCATGCAGCTGAACATGTGCCTGCATATTGGGGGATCATATCCGTTGAACTAATCAAAGGCGAAGTGGATTTCTATCGTGTCAGAGAAGCAAAGCCTAATCCTAAAGCGAAGCTGAAGAACAAGATGAGCCTTCTTTGGAAATCTGAATTCTCACATATACTGGCTGAGAACAAAATGCCCAAATATGCTCAGAAGAGCAAGAAGTTCATAACAGAAAAGCTGATTGACAGGATCCCTGAAGAAATCCTTCATGAGCAGATCAGTGATGAACTCTTTGAGAGAGATTACACCATATGGGAACAATAAAGGATAAACTTAAAGGTAATAGAATAGCTAAGGTGTTATCATTGCTGGCAGCATTGGTGATGCCAATCTGCGTAGTGGACATGGGTACTACAGACGTTATTATGGACTTGATTAATCCATACTATCTGTTGTTTTGCGGGTTTTACGGCTGCATACTCCTGTGTCTGTCATGGGAAAGAAAATGGTTGTGGCTCAAAATAGTACTCAGTATCTTCAATGCAGTGATCAACCTTTTCTTCATATTCGTAGCGTTTATGGGCAGCGTAGGTGGTCCACTACTGGCGCTATTGCAGATGGTAATACCAATCATCCCATGGCTTCACATATTTGGATAAATGACAACAGCCGTGTCTGAGGATCGATACTCCCCGGGCACGGCTGTGATCGTTATTGGTATTGAAGGTATTTTATGGAGTTTTATATGAAGAAAAGTTTGTCTATTTCGTTTGACAAATATAGAGTAACTCTCATGCCTTAAACGAAACTAAAGTGAAAAGGAATTATTACATTGACTTGATCTGCTATAAGAGGTCGAGTCTTTTTCTTTGCAAAAATTACGGAAGGAGAGTGATTACAATGACAGAAAACTATGAAAAAGAGATGCTCAGGGTGATACTTTGCAGGCCCGGTGAGGCAGCAGAAATTATCGAAATCGAAGACAATCTTGAGTCGATGCAGGAACTTGTCGGAGGTCTTATCGAACCATACGATCCGTTTTATTCAGAGACTGATCCGAGATATGAGAACGTGATCGTGGTCTGTAATGAGGAAGGAAAGCTTATACAGCTGCCTCCATGTAGGGCAATTGTTGGTGAAGACGGACATGTGATGGATGTAATCCAAGGTCCTTTTTTTCTTTGCTACGCACCGGTTGAGAGCGAAAGGTTCCTGTCGATACCGCCGGATCTTGAGGAAGAATTCCTAAAGAAATACGAGCTGCCTGAGAAGTTTTACCGCTCAGAAAATGGCATCGAAGTGACCAAAATCGATCGCAGAGCACATGAAAAAGAATCGGTAAGATGAGACATGCAGAAATAAGGAATTTGATCGAAACAGGGGTAGCTGACGCGTCGCGTCAGTTTAGCAAGCAGAGGAAAACCGTCCACAACGGTGTTTCCGACCCTGGTGGCAAGCCCCCAGACCCCTGACAGAACCGAAGAAATAATTGCTGTAGCCACACTGTAGGAATTCAATACGCTTCAGAAAAGAGCGGCAGCTGCGTGCCTGTCCGACTCTGCATATATACGCAGGCTGATCATGGATAAGCCTCCAGTCATAATCGATGACAGATTCTATGCGGCGATGGAAATCATACGTGAGTTCTCGGACAAAATCGATGAGGTAGCGATGAAGACAGACAACTCAGTAGATATGATTGCTGTTATGACAGAGGCGCGTAAATGGAGAGCTTTTCAGAATGCCATCGAGAAAGGATTTCTGAGACCGAAGCGAGGTGACGGCTAATGGCGGTAACGAAGATATGGAGCATCAAGGGAAGAGCCGGAGCACCGCTCGCTTATGTCATGAACCCGGAGAAGACTGAGCGCGAGTTCACAGAGCCGGAGAGACAGGCTCTTGCCGACGTGATAGCATACGCTGCGAACGAGGACAAGACAGAGAAGCATTTCTACACTACCGGCATTAACTGCTATGTGGAGTTCGCCCGTGATCAGTTTGACTCAGTCAAGCAGAGATTTGAGAAGACAGGAGAAATAGTAGCATTCCACGCATACCAGAGCTTTAGAGAAGGAGAGGTCACGCCGGATGAGGCGCATGCAATAGGAGTGCAGCTTGCGAAGGAACTCTGGGGCGACAGGTTCCAGATAGTAGTTGCAACTCACGTTAACACAAAGTGTGTTCATAACCACATCGTCATCAATTCGGTTTCATTCGTAGACGGGCTCAAGTTCAACGGTTGTAAAGCAAACACCAGATTGCTTCGGGATACTTCTGATCGCATATGTCTGGAGCATGGGCTGTCCGTTATCAATGAACCAAAGGGTCGGCGTGTTGGCACATATCTTTACAAAATGGAACACGCAGGCATGCCTACCAGATACAATGTAGCCCGTCAGGCTATCGATGAGGCAGTTGCTCTGAGCCTGACGCTAGAAGAGTTCAAGTATGAACTCCGAAAGCGGGGATACAGCTATCGATTTGATCCACAGCGAAAGTACTGGACAATCACACCACCCGGCTGGAAGAAAGCGATCCGTATCCATCAGCTTGGCGAAGATTACACGCGAGAGAGCATTGAGAGACGCATCTACGAGAACGAACCGTCAGTCAGACAGGAGAGACTCCGGCAGAACTACAGGATGCCTAACCAGTATAACCTGCGAAGGCGTATCGACCGTATCATGGGCAGGTCCGGCCTCGAGAAGCTTTATCTGAGATACTGCTATGAGCTCGGGTATCTGCCTAAGTACCGTCAGAATCCGACAAAACTTCATATACTGCTGAAGGAAGATCTTCTGAAGTGTGACCAGTACTCAGAGCAGGCAAAGCTGCTTTCGAAGTACAGTGTGAACACGGACGAAGATCTTTCGCATCTTATGGAGAAGCTGGAGGAAAAGAAGCAGGCTTTGCTGTATGACAGAAATGATATGCGCAACAAGGCGAGACGGGATCTTCCGGAGAGCGAGACCATTGCGGCAAGGGAAAAGGCAATGGAGCTGACGACAGAGATAAAAGAAATCAGGAGAGACCTGAAGGTCTGTGCCCAGATCAAGGAGCGCTCAGGACATGTGAGAGATAATCTCGAGATCATCGACAGAGACAGACAACTTGAAAGGTCGAGGTAGTAGCCTGATAAAAATGTGCATTATCGGGGTGTATTTGATTCAAAATGCCTGGTGATGACCAGCAAAAAACAAGGTCAATTCTAAAAAATGATATACGGGTCAATAAGCATAAGATATGTGTCAAAAACACTGGTGACGACCATGAATAAGGAGGCTAAATTGGCTAAACGAGGACTAAGGGAAGAGCGTGAGACAATTATACGCTTTGATGAAAGCAATGGACCTGTGATCATCTACACATTCAATGCTGATCTGAAAAGAAGACTGAAGGCATTCGCAAAAAAGTATCCCGAGCTATGTATGAAAACTGCAGAAGATACTGAGTATGGCAGCATAACTTATGAACTGGAGAAAACAAGACTCCAAATCAGATTTACTGCACCGTACAGTGCTGAGCGGCGAAGGAATGCCGGTGAATGTGTTAAGAGGAACAGGGCCTCAAAGGATCCGGACAAATAAGAAGTCTTGATCCTGATTACTATGATTATTTGAAGAAGGGAGATGATGCTATGAATCCGGGAGGAGATGCAGCAGAACAAGTCGTAAGACTATCACTTGAAGGGGTGGAGGTTGCAGCGAAGATCTCCGGTAATGGTGCGAAGAACATCGCGCTGCTGCTTTATGCAGCACTCAAAGAAGAAAAGAAGACTAAGGGCAAGGCGAGGCTGACTAACATGCTGAAGTCAGGCAAGGAACTAAAGGTCTATACAATAACGAACAAAGACCTTGCGAAATTCTCGCAGGAGGCAAAACGTTACGGGGTTCTCTACTGTGTGCTTAAAGACAGGAAGAATAACGACCCCAACGCGGCCGTGGATATCATTGCAAGAGCTGAGGATGCAAGCAAGAT
This sequence comes from uncultured Eubacteriales bacterium, assembly GCA_902801255.1. Lineage (GTDB taxonomy): Bacteria > Bacillota > Clostridia > Peptostreptococcales > Anaerovoracaceae > Crickella. Next base: position 8,712 of record CADCHO010000064.1, read on the forward strand.
CCAGAGGATCACTGAAAGGTTCAAGCTTGCTACCGTGAACAGAGCCGATGTCTCATTGGATATTCAAAGGGACAAGGAAAAAATGTTTCCGAAGGACAAGTCCGTCAAGGAAGCTCTTAGAGGCGGATCTACTACAGCTGAACGCAGCCCGAACACGAGCGAGCTAGGCGGCTATGCAGAAGAAAACATTCAGCCGGATCCTGAACGAGGTCTTCCACCTGCATATGGCGAAGAACCGAAAGAGGGGAAACGAATCATGGACGGGCCTAGGCAGGAGGAACCACAGATAAACCCCTCTTTGGCAAAGACAGAACGAGACCCTCTGTCAGAGCCAAACTCAACGCAAGCAAACCGATCAAATGGCTTCCCTGGGAAAACTGACAGACCATCAGTCAGAGAGAAACTGAATGTCTATAAGGCAGAGATCGCAAAGGATAAAGCTGAGAGGGGTAAGGAGCTTGCAAAAGATGTGGTCTCAAGAGGAATTGACGCAGCAAAGGATGCTGCTCGGGCGATACCGATCAATGTGTCGGGAAGGGAAAGGTAACGAATGAGAAGAGTGAGAAAACTGGAGATAGATGAGTATGAGCAGGGGATCCTGATCAACGCTCTCAATCTCCTCCGAAACCAGCAGATCAGGGAAAAGTGCCCCACAGACCCGATCGATGAACTCATTATGAAGATCATCGAACACGGACCGAGAAATCTTATGGTCGCTGAGAAGGGGGCGGACTACGGATATGCAAGGTAACCGCAGGGACGATCTCCTTGTAGTGGCAGCCGGTATGGGACCGGTAGTGTGGATAGCTCTTAAGCTTGCACCATACTGGGAAGGAAGTGTGTTTGAACTTATAACACAGTTGGACGCAGTCTTTGCCGAGCCATGGCATGTAGAATGGACAAGGTCCAGCCTAAGGGCTGTTTTATTTTGCATGTTTGCCTATGCCATGGGCATCGGAATATGGCTATCCACACGCCGCAACTACCGGAGGGGAGAGGAACACGGCTCAGCTAGGTGGGGCGATGCTGCAGCTGTGAACTGCAAGTACAGACAACATCCTGCAAACATGAATAAGATCCTTACACAAAACGTGAGGATAGGGTTTGATGCACATAAGCACAGAAGAAACCTGAATGTTCTCGTCATCGGCGGAAGTGGTGCCGGTAAGACCCGGTTCTACGTGAAGCCGAACATAATGCAGGCGAATTGCAGTATGGTAGTGCTCGATCCAAAAAGGGGAAAATTTAAGATCAACAGGCTGGTTACTGAAGAAGAAAAATTATAGAATTCGCATTTTGGATCTGGTTCAGATGGAGCGGAGCCATTGCTACAACCCGTTTGTGTATCTGAGAGATGATAACGACGTACAGAGACTTGTGACAAACCTCTTTAAGGCAACCACACCGAAAGGATCTACTTCAAGTGATCCTTTCTGGGACACCGCTGCTCAGATGCTGCTTCTGGCGCTCATCTTCTATCTGAAGTACGAGGCTCCGGAAGATGAGCAGAACTTCGCAATGGTGATGGATATGCTTAGAGCGGGTGATGTAGACGAGGAGGACAGCAAGGCAATGAGTGCTCTTGATACTCTTTTCTACGATCTCAGAAAGACTGATCCTGATCATATTGCACTAAAGTATTATGATGCTTATCACTCAGGCTCAGGTAAGACACTCAAGTCCATACAGATAACACTGGCATCAAGGCTGGAGAAATTCAATCTTGAGAGCGTTGCCGGACTCACTATCACCGATGAGCTCGATCTCTGGAAGCTCGGAGAAGAGAAGACTGCACTATTCGCTATAATCCCGGACAATGACACGAGTTTCAACTTTCTTGTCAGTTTACTGTATACACAGATATTTCAGCAGTTATTTGAAGTAGCTGACAAGAAGTATGGCGGAAGTCTGCCGGTACACGTGCAGTTTCTCATGGATGAGTTTGCAAATGTCTCACTGCCGGATGACTTTGATAAGATCCTATCTGTCATGAGATCGAGAGGCGTGTCGGTAAGCATCATCCTCCAGAACCTGGCTCAGTTGAAGGCTCTTTTTGAAAAACAGTGGGAGAGTATAGTCGGCAACACCGATGAGTTTGTATATCTCGGGGGAAACGAGCAGGCTACTCACAAGTATGTAAGTGAGCTGCTTGGCAAAGAGACTATAGACACAAACACCTATGGCAAAAGCACAGGCAGGAATGGCAACTACTCGACTAACTATCAGAATACAGGAAGGGAACTCATGACTCCAGATGAGGTGCGTATGCTGGATAACAGGTATGCGCTTCTTTTTATTCGCGGTGAACGGCCAGTGATGGATTTCAAGTATGACATTCTGAAGCATCCTGATGTACGGCTGACGACGGATGGCCAGGCTGAACCATATATCCATGGAGAGCCGTGGGATGCAGGCTCTTCAATAGAACTGGTATATGATCCGGATCTGGTACGTGAGGCCTTTGATAGTGCGCAAGTAATAGAACTGCCGGATTCTGATTATGCGCTTTTGTCAGAAGAGGATGTTGAAAAGATGGTAGCCGAAGAGGCTAAGAATGGAGGAAGCAAATGACAAAGAAAGAAAACAAGATAATCGATCTTAAGGGTGCCAACAGCACGATGAAGCTTGGGTTGGTGCTCTACTCTGTAATGGTAGTTGCATTCATACTGTGTGCATGCGTTGCATATGCTGCAGGAGACCCTATCAGTACGGTAAATAAGCTGTCAGATTTTATATTCAGTCTAATCAGAGCGATAGGACTGATACTGCTCGGGCTTGGCATCATGCAGGTAGGACTATCGCTTAAGTCTCATGATCCGAGTCAGAGGGCCAATGGGTTCCTGACTGTAGCGGGCGGAATTATTATAACTTTTACGAAAGAGATCCTGACTATGATCACTGGATAGAAACCAGACACTTAAGGCGGCAGAAATGCTGCCGGTACATGACACGGGCTGTTGCCTGATATATACTTGAAAAGGAGTGTGAACGTTATGAAACCGGAAATGATAGGGAAGATCCATTCATCGATGTACCATCAGTGTCAGAAGAGAGGATTTGCTGCGCCTGTAGATGTGCTGATGGATATCGGTGTACTGAAAAAGCAGGATTATGAGAATTGGAGGAACGGCAGAGTAGACTATCTGGAGAGAGTTTGCCAGTGCAATCTGCATAAACTGTCTGAAATCATGAAAGAGGTCAGAGCATATGCCGGAAAGAATGCCCTTAAGCCTTCGGAGACTGTGTATAAGCAGTGGGGCTTGAATAATAAGGGAAAGAAGATCGTAAACAGACTTCGATTCAGTAAGTCTGGTGATCCCGGGGTTGAGAAGGGATATGCGACGCATTATGTGGACAGCAAGCGGACCGCTGAGATCAAAGCGGAGAGACAAGCAGTCCAGTCAAGCTGAGGCAAGCAAATAACTGAATCTTTAATCCAGCCGGTGCGCGTGTGCCGGCTATTATTGTGCAAGAAAACGGAGGTCATATGAATATAAGCAAGGTAAAGAATGTAGATGGCAAAGTCGGTGAAGGTGTTAAATTCGAGCGTATCCGCAGGATAACAGGATATCTTGTTGGCACTTTGGACAGATTTGGAAATGCGAAGAGATCTGAAGTAGAGCAGCGCGTGAAGCATGGACTGGGAGGCAAATCGAGTGATGATAAAGAGACTTAGAGTCAGGAAAGGGGGTGTTTGACATTGGACAGTGACAACTGGGTAGTTCAAAATCTAGAAAACGCACTCAATACGTGGAATACGAAGATGGCTGAAGTATGGTCGCTCTTGACCATGTCACCGCAGAGCTTCAAGGGCGGAGGCATATGGCATGTGATCCTGCAGATCAATGGAGCCGTAAAGGGTATAGGACTGGCGCTGCTGGTCCTTTTTTTCTTGGTCGGAGTCGTCAAAACAAGCGGAAGCCTGACTGAAGTGAAGAGACCTGAGCATGCTCTGAAATTGTTTATCAGGTTCGCCATAGCAAAAGGGGTAGTCACATATGGGCTTGATCTGATGCTGGCACTCTTTGATATAGCTCAGGGAGCTATGAGAACTATAATGACCGCTTCAGGAGTAGGCTCTGCAACTAAGACGACCTTGCCGAGTGAGATGGTAACGGCAATAGAAGACTGCGGGTTCTTCGAGAGCATCCCTCTGTGGGCGGTGACGCTTATCGGAAGCCTGTTCATAACGGTCCTGTCATTCATCATCATACTCACAGTATATGGCCGTTTTTTCAGGCTCTATATGTACACGGCTATCGCGCCTATACCGCTCTCGACTTTTGCCGGGCAGCCTACGCAGAACATCGGTGTCAGCTTCCTGAAGAGCTATGCAGGAGTATGTCTTGAAGGAGCGATTATAGTGCTCGCGTGCATCATATTCAGCAAGTTCGCAGCCAGTCCGCCGGTAGTGGACAGCAGTGCTGCGGCAGCGACTATGGTGTGGAAGTATGTCGGTGAGCTTGCGTTTAATATGCTCGTGCTAGTGGGAATGGTCAGGATGAGCGACCATCTTGTTAAGGAAGTAATGGGAATATAGAAAGGAGACAGAATGGAAGTTATCACTAAAGACAGGATCCGGCTGGACAGAGAGCGCCAGGAGAAGAGGATCGAAGGTTATCGTTTCAAACTGTGGATGATGGAAAGGAAGAGAAGAGATTATGGAAGTAAGAGAATTCATTAAGACTATCAAGGAAGAACTGCCGGATTTCCTTCCGGACGAGGTGTATCAGGACATCACCATCGATGATGTTGTGATATCTAAAATGAACGATCAGAAGCTGCATGGACTGACCTTCAAACCGAAGGGAAGTGATGCCGCGCCTACACTGTATATCGACGATCTGTATGAGCGTCATGAGAACGGTGAGGATCTGGGATTCCTGCTTGTAGATCTGGCGAACAGATATGAACAGGCGAGACATGCGCCTGCACCACCAGCAGTCGAACTCAGCTGGGAGAAGGTAAGAGACAAGCTCACGGTGAGACTCCTTGAAAAGAGCAGGAACATCGACTTTCTCTCTAACATGCCTTATGCGGACATGGGCAACGGTCTTGCCATGATAGTGGACATCAACATGGGTGAGGACAGAGGCGGCGACTGGAGAGCTGCGGTCAATCACGGACTTTTGGAGTCACTCGGTGTAGACAAGGAGACACTCTTCATCACAGCCATGGACGACTCAATGCATATCGCTCCAGCGGTGCTTACCGACATGAGCCAGGCGCTCTTTAGTCCGGATAAGGAGAATCTGCTCGACAGAACAGAGCCACTCGACCCTGCGGATGTCGGAGGCATGTATGTCCTGACCAATGAGGACGGGATGCTTGGAGCATCAGCGCTTTACTATCCTGATGTGAAGGAGAAGGCAGCTGAACTCATAGGTTCAGGCTACTATGTTCTCCCAAGCAGTGTGCATGAGGTGATCCTTGTTCCGGATACGATGGATCATGATGTGAGAGACCTCTGCGAGATGGTGAAGCAGGCCAACCGCACTGTGGTGGAGCCTAAGGATGTGCTCTCCGATAATGTCTATCACTATGACAGGGATGCGCGCAGCCTGAACAAGGTGGATCCCGGCCGCGAAAAAGCAGACAGAGTTGCTGAAGCAAGGTAAACGGATGCCGGAGAGGAGACAGAGATAAGATGGAAGTAAGAATTAATCGTGAGATCCGTGATTACACGGAGTCGATGTTCTTCGGGCTGTCGCTTAGGCAGTTCTTTTTTTCTGTCCTGGCATGCGGCGTGGCAGTTGGCATTTACCTTGGTCTCAATCCCATCCTCGGGACTGAGACCACCAGCTGGCTCTGCATAGTGGCGGCGTTCCCGTTCGCGGTGATGGGGTTTCTGAAATACAACGGCATGACTGCAGAGAAATTCATCTGGGCATGGATCAAATCCACATTCATGATTCCCAAGGTACTGACGTTCGGTAATACCAATTACTACTACAGCATGCTGGAAGAAGGATCGCATAAAACTGCCAAAAAGCGTCGTTTCCACAGACGTGGCTCAAGACAGAAAAGAAAGATGGCCCGAAAGCAGGATGCAAACAGTAAGAGACAGAAGAAAGTAAAGGAAAGGAGCTGATGGTTATTGATTCGGACACTTACTAACGTCCTCAAGCAGGACAAAGAGAAATTTGCTGTGCCTCGCAAGGTGCAGGACATCATTCCCGTCAGGTCGATATGGCCGGACGGGATTTTTCTTACCGACAAAAACAAGTTCAGCAAGATGTACCGCTTCACGGATATAAACTATGCAGTCGCATCCAGGGACGATAAGGCGGGGATGTTCCTTGGCTACTCAGAGCTTCTGAACTCTCTGGACTCGGGCTGCACTGCCAAAATCACCATAAACAACAGAAGGCTCAATATGCTGGACTTTGAGGACAGGATTCTGCTGAAGATGAAAGATGACTCGCTAGATGTCTACCGTAAGGAATACAACGACATGCTAACGGACAAGGCAACAGGCAGCAATGCGATCATCCAGGACAAGTATATTACCATCTCGGTAAGAGCATCGAGGATGCGAGATTGTATTTTGCGCGTATAGGCGCGGATCTGACTGCACACTTCTCAAGACTGGGATCAAAGTGCATCGAGCTTACAGCCAATGACAGACTTCGCATTATCCATGACTTCATGAGAACTGGTGAGGAGACATCGTACCATTTCGATCTGAAGGACCACATGAGGAAAGGGCATGACTTCCGTGACTATATCTGCCCGGACTGCTATGAGAACAACAGCGACTATTTCAAAGTCGGAGACCGTTTTGGCCGCGTGCTGCTGCTCAGAGACTATGCGTCGTATATCTCCGACGACATGGTAGCCGAGATCACAGACCTAAGCCGCAACCTGATGCTGTCCATAGATATAGTGCCAATCCCGACTGATGAAGCAGTGAAAGAAGTAGAGCAGAGACTTCTTGGTGTAGAGACTAATATCACCAACTGGCAGCGCAAGCAGAACATGAACAACAACTTCTCTGCAGTCGTGCCATATGACATGGAGCAGCAGAGAAAGGAAACGAAGGAGTTTCTTGACGATCTGACTACCAGAGACCAGAGGATGATGTTCGCGGTGCTGACGCTGGTGCATACGGCAGACTCGAAGAAGCAACTGGATAACGATACTGAGGAGATTCTGACAATTGTTCGCAAGAGACTTTGCCAAATGGCGATACTCAGGTATCAGCAGCTGGATGGGCTCAAGACGGCTTTGCCGTTCGGAGTGAGGCGGATAGACGCATTCAGGACATTAACTACCGAGTCACTGGCGGTATTTATGCCGTTCAGAGTGCAGGAGGTATATGACAGCCACGGCATCTACTACGGAAACAACGTCATATCCAAGAATATGATAATCGCCGACCGCAGGCGGCTTATGAACGGCAATTCATTCATTCTCGGAGTGCCGGGCGGCGGCAAGTCATTCACGGCGAAGAATGAGATAGTGAATCTGATGCTCTCAAGTGATGCGGACATAATCATCATAGATCCTGAATCCGAGTACGGACCTCTTGTCAGAGCAATGGGCGGATCCGTGATCAACATATCCGCCAACTCACCGAACCACATAAATGCGATGGATATGTCCAGGGACTACGGCGAGACCGACCCTATAATCGAGAAGTCACAGTTCCTGCAGTCGCTTTGCGAGCAGATAGTGGCAGGACATAAATTCCAAAAAGGACAGCAGTCGATCATCGACCGCTGCACGGAGAACGTCTACCGCTACTATAAGCAGGGCAACTATATGGGAACGCCGCCGACACTTCAGGATTTCAGAGAAGAGCTTCTGAAGCAGCCTGAGCCTGAGGCACACTCACTTGCACTTGAGCTTGAGCTCTTCACAAGAGGATCGCTCAATACTTTCGCAAAGCAGACGAACGTGGACACCAGCAATCGCCTGATCTGCTATGACATCCTCGAGCTCGGCGAGCAGCTGAGAGCTATAGGTATGCTGGTCATCCTCGATTCCATCCTTAACCGAATCACTCAGAACAGACAGGCCGGGAAGCGTACGTATATCTTTATCGATGAGATATATCTGCTGTTCATGCATGAGTACTCTGCGCAG
>CADCHO010000065.1 GCA_902801255.1 uncultured Eubacteriales bacterium
TGTGGGGATCAAAGGCGAAGTCAGGATCACACTCTATGCGCAGGATTCGACCAATCTGAAGGAGGGCAAAGTCCTCCTTCTTGAGCGTGCAGGAAAAACTATAGAGGCTGCTATAAAGAAGCTGAGATATCAGAAGGACAGACCGGTCGTGAAGCTTGAAGGAGTAGACGACCGGAACATTGCCGAAGAGATCAGGGGCATGGATGTAAGTATATATGCGTCAGATCTCGAAGAACTGCCTGAAGGCGAGCACTATGTGCGCGACCTCATCGGCTGCAGGGTCATAGATACGACTGACGGCAGGGAAGTCGGTATCCTCAGTGATGTGATTCAGAATACTGCACAGAGCATACTCGAAGTCAGGACTGCCGAGGGAAAGAGCGTTCTTATTCCTGCTGTAGACGCCTTCCTGAGAGGCATAGACGAAGAGGCCGGTATAATCGAAGTCGAGCTCATCCCGGGGTTTTTGGATTGATATGAAGATAAACATTCTCACGATCTTTCCCGACATGTTTGCGCCGCTGCGAATGAGCATGCTGGGAAGAGCGATCGACAACGGAATAATCGAACTGAATATCACCGACATCAGGGACTACACGACTGACAAGCATAACCGTGTCGATGACACGCCATACGGCGGCGGAGCGGGCATGGTGATGCAGGTGCAGCCTATCCTTGATGCTTTCGATGCGAGCGGGTTCGGTGGGGAGGTAATCTACATGTCGCCTCGCGGTGAGATGCTTTCGGGCGATCTTGCCAGAGAGCTCGCCGGTAAGGATGAGATCACGATTCTCTGCGGCCACTATGAAGGTGTGGATCAGCGCGCGCTCGACAGGCTCGGGGCACGCGAGGTTTCGATCGGTGATTACGTACTGACAGGAGGTGAACTGCCTGCGATGGTGCTCATCGACACGGTCGCAAGGTTCATAGACGGAGTACTGGCAGGAGAAGAGTCGGTCAACGATGAGTCGATATATTCCGGCTTGCTTGAGTATCCTCATTATTCCAAACCGCGCGAATATGATGGCGATACAGTGCCTGATATACTGCTTTCGGGGAATCACGGTGAGATAGATCTCTGGCGTTGGGAACAGGCGCTTTCACTCACTAAGAAGAGACGTCCGGACCTCTTTGAGGCATACGTCAGGAGTGAACCGGCACTCACAAAAAAGCAAAAGGCTATACTGGCAAAGTACATGTGAGCCAGTAATCACAGTAATCACAAAATGTAGTAATTTCAATACCCACAGATAAATACATATTGTATCGTGGGTCTTTTTTGTTGTATAATCTTTCTGAACTATGGAAACCAATCGAAGAGGGCTATTTAACAAAAAGTGGATAGTTGCGTTCCTGGTATATATAGGACTTGTCGCATTGTGTTGTATAGCGCTCTATGTCGTACCTTCTGTCATCGGCATGTTCGAAAGGACCTATATAGCGGAACATGGCAAAATAGACGCGCTGACGAGGTCTCTGCTTTTATTGTGAGAGACGAAAGAGTGTATGTCGCTGCACAGAAAAGCAGTATTAACAGACTGGCTGACAGCAACAGGCTCGTTAAAGCCGGATCCAGAGTCGTGGAATTAAAACCGACGGATGAAGCGATAGAACTGGAAGAAGAGGAAGATGCAGCCGAAGCCGATGCAGCCGCAGAGGACAAGAATGCAGCGGAGTCAAAGGATGACCAGAAAGCAGAAGGCGATACTGAGACAAGCGAAGAACCTTCAGAACAGGATGTAAAACTCGGGATACAAGGGAGCAAGTATGCCGGCATATTAGAGGAGCTTGGTGATACATATTCGGTAACCGAAGAAGGTTATACGCGTACAGCCGGATTTGTCAGCTATTATGTAGACGGAGCGGAAGCCAAACTCAGCACAAAGGCAATCGAAAGTCTTAACTACAAAGATCTGAAAGATCTTACCGGACGTAAAGCGGTCAAGGTGCCGTCTAAAAACTGCGGAAAGGACTATCCGGTATTCAAGATCGTGCGCAATAGAAAGTGGTATCTGATTTACTATCTTAGTAAAGAAGATGCTGCCAAGTACGCAGCCGGAGAGACCGTATATATCAAGGTCAATGATGAGAACGTACCTGTCACGGTCAGAGACGTCAGGGATGAAGGAAAGAAAGTAAGGATCACTCTTACCTGTAAAACGTTCTTTGACGGATTCCTGGAGATCCGCAATCTGGACACTAAAGTCACCGTAGAAAGTGCCGAAGGGCTTGTCCTGGAAGACGGAAGTATAGTTGAAGCTCCGGATGGCAGGCGCGGTGTGTTCGTCATTAATAAACTGGGTGAGCACGTATTCACTCCGGTGAGAACGAAGGCCGACGACGGTACGAAATGTGTTGTATATTCCGACATATATGTCGACGAGAACGGCAATTATGTCGAGACTATAGGTACTTATGACGAGGTTATTGCGGAGCCTTCGGAAGAGGATATCGCGAGCCTCAAAAAAGATACTAAAGAAACAGACGAGACAAAAGAAACCAACGAAACAAAAGAAGTAAAAGAAACTAACGAAGCAAACGAAACTAACGGTAGTAACTGATTATAGCAATGACCATAGGTGAAAGGTTTAAGGAAGTAAGAAGGCGGGCAGATGACGCTGCTGCAAGAAGCGGCAGGGATCCCGCTGATGTGAGGCTTGTAGCGGTCACCAAAACACATACTGCAGCTGAGATCAATGAAGCAATCGAAGCAGGTGCAGCAGATATAGGTGAGAACCGTGTACAGGAGCTTCTCGAAAAATATGATGATGTCAATCCTGTCAGATGGCATCTGATCGGCCATCTGCAGACCAACAAGGTGAGGCAGGTTATCGACAAAGTTGTAATGATACACTCCGTCGATTCTCTGAAACTTGCCCGTGAGATAGACAAACGCGCTGTAGCGGCAGGCATCAGAATGGATGTGCTGATCGAGATCAACTCAGCGATGGAGGAGACGAAATCCGGCATTGCAGCAGCTGATCTGAAGCAGCTTGTAACAGAAATAACTGAAGAGTGCTCCAATGTGAGAGTGTGCGGCATCATGTGCATACCGCCGATCGCAGCAGAACCGGAGGACTCAAGACCTTACTTCAGAGAGGCCGCAGAGCTTTTCAAAGATATGAAGAGCTGGGAACTTCCTGAGGAGAGATTTGCACCGACAGAGCTCTCGATGGGAATGTCCGGAGACTTCGAGGTGGCTATCGAAGAAGGAGCAACAATAGTCAGAGTCGGCAGTTCGATATTCGGACCGCGCAACTACAGATAGAGGAGGAAAAGGCAAAATGGGTTTCATGGACAAAATGAAAGACCTGGTCGGAATCACAGATGAGTATGATGACGACTATGATAACATCTCTCAGGAAGAGATCGATGCTTACAAGAAAGAGCTGAGAGGTTCATCAGCACCAGCTCCGGCAGCAGTCGCAGCAGCACCGGAACCGCCTATCAGCACAGGTATAAGCCCGCTGGCATTCAGCGAGGTAGCGCCGCCGCAGAAGTTTACTGACAGCAAGGAACCGGTAGACAGAGTTTCGCGCAATGACTCTGGCGCGTTTAAGATGGTGGTGATAGAGCCGAAGAATATCGACGAGTGCCGTAAGCTCATCGACAATCTCAGAGCTAACAAGCCTATTATCATCAATCTCGAAAAGGTTGAGACGGATCTTGCCCGCAAAATGTTTGACTTCCTCAGCGGAGCTACATATGCGCTCAAGGGCAGCATCCAGAGAATCAACCAGAATATCTACCTTTTTGCCCCTCATAATGTTAACATTAAGGCAATGGTAGACAGGGCCACCGAGGCCGGAAAGCCATCAGTTAAGGAAAGTCCGTGGAAATAAATCAGTTCCATTTAATAGATAACGTCAGATAATTCAAGAGGAAAGAAGAGGTGCAGACACTATGATAATGCCGATTGATATTGATAAGAAAGAATTCAGCCGTGATAAGAAAGGTTATAACTCCAGAGAGGTAGACGAGTTTCTGGATATCATTGTAGCCGACTATGAAAAGGTGCTCAACGACAACAGATCGATGGCACACAAGATCAAAGCTCTCGAGAAGCAGCTTGAAGAGGCACAGAAGGACGACAACGCAATGGTTGAGACTCTCGAGACAGCAAAGAAGCTGATGGCCGACATTTCAGCAAGCGCTGAGAGAAGAGCTGAGCTCATGATGAGAGATGCTGAGCTCGAGGCAGAAAACATGCTTCTCGATGCAAAGGTCAACGTCAGAAAGCTGAACGATGAATACGAACTGCTGAGTGCAAAGGTCAGAAGACTCAAAGAGAACTTCCGTAAGATGCTCCAGGCAGAGATCGCCCGCATCGATGATGATGACTTTGATATTATGAGAGATCTTGCAGATGAGCCTGAGATTCCGGTAGTTGAGCTGCCTGCAGAGGATCCTGTCAGCAAGGCTGATACGATCATAATGGACAAGATCGGGAGCGAAGCTCCTGTTGCTGCAGACTTCAGCGTACCTGTAACAGATCTTGAGCATGCAACAGTATCCGACCTTTCGGAAGGGCTGAAGGCGATCGCAGAGGATGCATCGGCTATCGATAACACCATCATCCTCAAGTAATTGCTGAAATCAAACAAAAAACGCTTTACCGCATGCGGTAAGGCGTTTTAGTATGCTCATTTCTACAAAGCAGCAAGCTATGTTATTCGAAATCGTAGTTTACCAGCTTTTCTTCGTTTCCCTCATTGACATAATCACATATGGCCACATAGGTCTCATGTGAGATCACATGCTCTATCTTGCATGCATCTTCCTCAGCCTGCTCCTGGCTGACACCAAGCTTCAAAAGAAAGGCTGTCAGAGCTTTGTGCCTTTCATATATTCTCTTGGCGATCTTATAGCCTGCAGGAGCCAGTGTGATAGGCCCATTGGCGTTCATATTGATGTAGCCGCTTTCTCTGAGGCGCTTCACTGCATATGAAACACTCGGTTTGGTGACACCGAGGTGCTTTGCTATATCTATGGAGCGTATATAACCGTACTTTTCCTGAAGTACGAGCATTGCCTCAAGATAATCCTCTGCCGACTGCTGAATCTTCATATCCGTTTCTCCTTATCAGCGGATTGTTTATTACGCCACTTACAATACCATATTAATACTGTTTATTCAATTAAAAACCGGTTAACAATTGTACTTATAAAATTCACACAAAATTGTACGCAAAACGATGCAAGATTATAACTGTTGTGGTAATATTACATCGTTGAACAGAAGGGCAGAAATGTCCTTATCAAGACAAAACTTCAATCCAAAGGAGGAAATTATTATGGCTAAATGGGTATGCAGTGTTTGCGGTTATGTTCATGAAGGAGATACACCTCCTGAAAAGTGCCCGGTTTGCAAGGTTCCTGCAGAGAAGTTCATCAAACAGGAAGAAGAGATGACATGGGCTGCTGAGCACGTTCTCGGCGTTGCACAGGGGGTAGATCCGGAGATCATCGCAGATCTCAGAGCTAATTTCGAAGGCGAGTGCAGCGAAGTAGGTATGTATCTTGCTATGTCCAGAGTAGCTTTCAGAGAAGGATATCCTGAGATCGGCGAGTACTGGAAGACAGCAGCATGGGAAGAGGCAGAGCACGCAGCTAAGTTTGCTGAGCTCCTCGGCGAGGTGCTGACAGACAGCACAGAGAAGAACCTCAAGATGAGAGTAGAGGCCGAGAACGGCGCTACACTCGGAAAGTTCATGCTCGCTAAGAAGGCTAAAGAGCAGAACCTCGACGCTATTCATGATACAGTTCACGAGATGGCTAGAGACGAGGCAAGACACGGCAAGGCATTTGCTGGACTCCTTAAGAGATATTTTGGCTAAAATAAGTGCCTTAATTTCAAGGATTTACAAAGAGACTATCTGAAAGGGTAGTCTCTTTTCTTGTGTGAGAGTGTCCTAAAAAGTGTCCTTTATCTCAGATACATCTTAAAAAACAACTAAAAGTGTCCTTCTAAAAAGTGTCCTTATGAATTGTAGGTTCTCTTTAAACTGAGAAGAATCTGGAACGCCAGTTTCAGAAAAGCGACAGCCAGAATTCAAAAGATATTGCATTAGCAATCTTTATAAATAGAGGCAGTAACAATGGAAAAACTGAACTTATATCTTAATGACGACCAATATGAAAAACTAACCATCTTAGCCGAAGAAAGCAATATGGAGGCAGAAGAATATGCTAATGAAGTATTCTACGACCATATTCTTGCAAAATGGCTAAAGAGGCAATCTGAAGAAATAGATAATATCCTAAATAATCCTAATACTGATTGGGAAGAATAAAAAATAGCGAAGTCTCATTTCTGAAACTTCGCTAATTGAATATAAACATTCAAAAAGATGTTAAAAAGATGTTAGTAAGTTGATTAAAAGTTATTAAAAAGATGTTAGTAAGTTGATTAAAACGAGTATATAATATGAAGAGGGCAGTGGAGTGATCCACTGCCCTCGGTTTCGTGTATGACGGGCATGCCGTCAATCTGTGGTGAAAGTCCACGCGGGGGCGCAGTTGCCGACGAACCCCAAAGCGACTCCCAAGGTTCAAATCGCGAGG
>CADCHO010000066.1 GCA_902801255.1 uncultured Eubacteriales bacterium
GATGACCCAAATGGCTAAGAACAAAATGAAGTCACACAGAGGCGCTATGAAGCGTCTGCACGTTACAGGCTCCGGCAAGGTCAAGAGAAACAAGGCTTATAAGAGCCACATTCTCACAAAGAAGACCGCAAAGAGAAAGAGAGGCCTTCGTAAGGCAACTACTCTTACAAGTGCAGATCTGAAGCGTATGCTGAGATCGATGGCTAAATAATCGGGGAGGTGTAACAAATGGCAAGAGTAAAGAAAGGCGTAAACGCTCACAAGAGACATAAAAAGATCCTGAAGCAGGCTAAGGGATTTTACGGAAGAAGAAAGAATACATTCAGAGCTGCCAACCCGGCTGTTATGAGAAGCCTGAGATCAGCATATGTTGGCCGCAAGAACAAGAAGAGAGAATACAGAAGACTCTGGATCGCAAGAATCAACGCAGCTTCCAGATCAAACGGTCTCAGCTACAGCAAGCTGATGAACGGACTTAAGAAGGCAGGCATCGAGATCAACCGTAAGATGCTCTCCGAGATGGCTATCTTTGACGCAGCTGGATTCGCTGAACTCTGCGAGACAGCTAAGAAATACAACTAATGGGTTATTTTGTCAGCCATTTAGGAATAATCTTTATAGCTGCTGCATTTGTGGCAGTCTGCGCGGTAGGCTGGTGGTATCTGACCGAAAGGAATGCAGTGCTCATCAGACAGAGGGCAGAAGCAAGGCGCAAAGCCGCTGAAGCAGATGCACAGCATAAAGATACTGAATCAGATAAAAACGATTAACAGAAAAACTCCGGCTTTGCAGCCGGAGCTTTTCTGTTGCGAAAATATCTAACTAAGAAAGAACAATCAAAAGAAAAAGGTAAATCATCGAATCTCTTCGACAAATACATTGTAACAGTATATTGTGAAGAGAATATCAAACAAATGTGAAGCATTTTTCACATAGCTGAGCTGTTGCTTTTGACAGGCTCTTTTTATAGATGCAGGAGCGTGACCGCCGATATATCCGGACTCTGCACATATATTGCTCAAATTCTGTTAAGAAGAGTGCATTACCACTATATCTTGTGATAACATCGGGTTGCATATGGAAAAAGGACTCTGTTTTGGAGTCTGCAACAATGGAGGAGATCGATATGAAATGCCCATACTGCAATTTTGAAGACACAAAGGTAGTCGATTCGAGACCTGTTGAAGACGGACTTGCTACAAGAAGAAGGCGTGAATGCACAAAATGCCATAAGAGATTCACGACTTTTGAGAAAATCGAGAATTCTCTGCTTGTAGTCGTTAAGAAAGACGGAACGCGTGAGAGCTTTGACAAAAATAAGATAGTCAACGGCATAATGAAGGCGTGCCAGAAGACTAAGGTCACTTACGAGGACGTTCAAAGGATAGCTGATAATATCGAACGCGGACTCTCGAACACCATGGAGAAGGAGATCCAGTCAACGAATATCGGTCTTCTTATCATGGAAGAACTTAAGGCTATCGATCAGGTCGCTTATGTAAGGTTCGCATCTGTATACAGGGAATTCCAGACGATCGATACCTTTATCGACGAGATCAACAAGCTCACAAAAAGTAAAAAATAAACCGGATTGGAGATCAATTATGCTCAGAGTTGCAATAGATGGTCCGGGAGGCACAGGCAAGAGCACTATAGCAAAGGCCATAGCTGCCCGCTTCGGATTGGAATACATTGATACAGGCGCCATGTACAGAGCCCTGGGACTTAAGGCCCGCAGAAACGGCATAGATGAATCAGATGAAGATGCTGTCAGAACAATGCTGGCTTCTACATCGATCGACTTTGTCAATGGACATACGCACCTTGACGAAGAAGACGTCAGCGGTCTCATAAGAACAAATGAGATATCGATGGCTGCTTCCAACATATCTAAACTTGCTATTGTAAGAGCGAAGGTCGATGAGGTCAGCCGGTATCTGGCATCTACAAAGGATGTCGTTATGGAGGGCAGGGATATCGGAGCAACGGTAATTCCTGATGCCGAGGTCAAGATCTTCATGACTGCCTCACCTGAGGTAAGGGCAAAAAGACGCTATGAACAGCTTCTGGCTGCCGGCAAAGAGGCGGATTATGATACTATCTTCAACGAGATACAGGCAAGGGATTATCAGGATTCGCATCGCGAAGTAAGCCCTTTGAGAGCGGCTGATGATGCTGTTTTCCTTGATACGTCCGATATGTCGATCGAGGAGAACATAGACGCGGTGGCAGATATAATAACCGCTAAAACCGGGCGCAGCGCGTAACATCAAATATGGCACATAATCATTTGGCCACGTCCTTGTGGGGGTGGCCTTTTAAGTAGTATTATAAGCATGTGTGCTCCGGAAGGGAGTTAATATGCAGATAAAAAAGATGCCTGAGGCTGAAAGGCCGCAGGAGAAGATGCTCTATGGCGGGGCAGGAGGGCTCAGCAACTCAGAACTGCTGGCACTCATTATCAGGACGGGGACCGGCGACAAGTCGGCGGTAAGGCTTGCGGACGAGGTGATATCCTACGCCAATGAAAACACCGGCGGACTGGGAGCTGCAGAAGTGAAGGAGCTCACGGAGATCGACGGTATCGGAGAAGCAAAGGCGTGTTCGATAGTGGCTGCTATGGAGCTGTCAAAAAGACTGATATCCGATCACCAGGGAGCTGTAAGAGTCAGGATAAGAGACAGCAGACAGGTGGCTGAGATACTTATGGAGGAGATGATGTATGAGAAGCGTGAGCTTTTCATGACTCTAAACCTTAATTCAAAGCTGCAGGTGGAATCGAAATCGGTCATATCCATAGGTAACCTTGACAGCGCACCGGTGCATCCGAGAGAGGTGTTCGGACCTGCTGTCAGAAGAGGAGCGGCTGCCGTAGTCGTTGCTCATAACCACCCGAGCGGAGACCCGTCGCCAAGCCCGCAGGACATTGATGTCACAAAAAGACTTATTAAAGCATCGGAGATCCTCGGAATAAGACTGCTCGATCACGTGATAGTCGGCAACGGCTGCTTTACAAGCATGAAATCAGAAGGATTCTTCGGAGATTGAACGGAAAAGTATGGAAAGAAAAGTTACGATTCAGGATTTCATAGATTCACTGGGAATGGCGGATCTTCTTACCGGAATAGGGGGAGAGCCTTCGTGCAGCGCGATCATGGCTTTATACACGGTACCGGGAATGAAAGATCTCGGTGCAAAAGCGGTGAAAGGCGTTACTTATAATTCAAAAGAAGCTGCGGAGGGCTCACTATTCGTTGTAAAAGGAGCTCACTTCAAAGAACAGTATCTTAATGACGCTATAGAAAAAGGCGCAGTATGCTATGTAAGGGAAGACCCTGATGCATCGGAGTCAGCCGGCTGCAGAATAGTCAGCGATGAGGAAGCCCTGGCTGCGGGAGAACGCATAATAGAAAAAGCAAAGGCTTCGTGCCTTGATATCCTGGTAAAGGATATACGTAAGGCAATGCCTGTGATCGCTGAAACTTTCTACGGAAAGCTGTCTGATGATCTGTGCATGGTGGGCATAACAGGTACAAAGGGCAAATCCACCACAGCATACTTCATGAGGTACATACTTGATGATTATATGGCGGATACGGGAGGCTGCAGGAGTGCGATCTGCTCCGGCATTGACAATTATGACGGAGTAATTGAGGAAGAATCACACCTCACCACGCCTGAGATCATGGAGCTATATCAGCACATGAACAACGCGCTGAACAGCGGCATAAGCCATATGACTATGGAAGTCTCGAGTCAGGCGTTAAAGTACGACAGGGTAACGGGGATCGAATTTGCTGCCGGAGCCTTCCTTAACATCGGAAGCGATCATATAAGCGCGATAGAACATCCTGATTTCAACGACTATCTTGAAGCAAAGCTCAGACTCTTCGGTCACTGCCGCAGGGCTTGCATAAATCTTGACTGTGAAGAGCAGGAGCGGATCAAAGCTGCTTCCGAGGATTGTCCTTACGTGATCACATTCAGCCAGAAAGACGAAAATGCCAATGTATACGGATATGACATAAAGTCCTGTGAAGGAAAGGTAACGTTCAGAGCCAGGGGCAGAGCGGTTGAAGGATATGAGGACTTCGATGAGGAATTTGCTCTCGGTACGTTCGGTACCATCAACGTAGAGAATGCGCTGGCGGCGATATCCCTTTCGGCACTTCTCGGAGTTCCGATGAAGTATATCAGGAGCGGTCTTGCCAAGGCCAATTCGCCGGGACGCATGGAAGTGTTCTACAGTGAAGACGGCAAACGGATAGCGATAGTGGACTATGCTCATAATAAGCTCAGCTACGAGAAATTCTTTGAGACTATAAGAGGAGAGTTCCCGGGCAAGAAGATGATGATAGTCTTCGGATGCCCCGGAGGAAAGGCTTTCGCAAGACGTGAGGAGCTGGGTACGATAGCCGGTCATAACTGTTCTTATTCGATCATAACAGAGGAAGATTACGGCGAAGAAGACGTTAACAAGATCTGCAGCGAGATCGCTGGCTTTGTAGAAGCCGCAGGCGGCAGGTGCGAGATCATTACTGACAGGGTAGAGGCCATCAGGAAAGCCATCACGCTTATGGATGATGACACCATACTGTTCCTGCCGGGCAAAGGACGCGAGACACGTGAAAAGCGCGGAATAAAGTACATCGATACACCGTCAGATGCAGACGTTGTAATGCAATATATGAAGTAAGCATGATTAATGCTGTAAAATATGCTGCACAGAATAAAAGAAGCACACCGGGAAATGCGGATCGTGCTTCTTTGTTTTTGTGATGCAAACAGGCGTTTTCATACGCGGTTCTTTTTTATTGACTGGATTTATGGGGATATGTATAATATCTATGTATGTTTATGTCATCTTACCGCATATATGTTGTATTTATCGGGTGATATAGCCCCTATATAAAGCTTTTTACAGCAAATTGCGTAGATAATGTATATATTACAAAATCCAAATAATAGATAAGGAGGTGCTTATGTCACCGGTTTTAACTGTTGTGATCAGCATTGTAGTCCTTATCGTCGGTATAGCAATTGGTTACATACTTCGTAAAAATGTCGGAGAGAAGGCCATAGGAAGCGCAGAACAGCAGGCCAGGAACATGATCCTGGACGCGCAGAATACTGTCGAGAACCTCAAGAAAGAGAAGGTGCTT
>CADCHO010000067.1 GCA_902801255.1 uncultured Eubacteriales bacterium
CCATCAGCTCCTTTCCTTTTCTTTCTTCTGTCTCTTACTGTTTGCATCCTGCTTTCGGGCCATATTTCTTTTCTGTCTTGAGCCACGTCTGTGGAAGCGACGCTTTTTGGCAGTTTCATGCGATCCTTCTTCCAGCATGCTGTAGTAGTAATTGGTATTACCGAACGTCAGTACCTTGGGAATCATGAATGTGGATTTGATCCACGCCCAGATGAACTTCTCTGCAGTCATTCCGTTGTATTTCAGAAATCCCATTACCGCGAACGGGAATGCTGCCACTATGCAGAGCCAGCTGGTGGTCTCAGTCCCAAGAATGGGATTGAGACCAAGATAGATGCCAACTGCCACACCGCAGGCCAGGACAGAAAAAAAGAACTGCCTCAGCGACAGTCCGAAGAACATCGACTCCGTGTAATCACGGATCTCGCGATTAATTCTCACTTCCATATTATCTCTGTCTCCTCTCCTGCATCCTTCTACCTTGCTTCAGCGACTCTGTCTGCTCTTTCGCGGCTTGGATCCACTTTGTTCAGGCTGCGAGCATCCCTGTCATAGTGATAGACATTATCGGAGAGCACATCCTTAGGCTCCACCACAGTGCGGTTGGCCTGCTTCACCATCTCGCAGAGATCCTTCACATCATGATCCATCGTATCTGGGACTAGGATGACCTCATGCACACTGCTGGGGAGAACATAGTAGCCTGAACCGATGAGTTCAGCTGCCTTCTCTTTCACATCAGGGTAGTAAAGCGTTGATGCTCCAAGCATCCCTTCCTCATTGGTCAGGACATACATGCCTCCGACATCCGCTGGGTCGAGTGGCTCTGTTCTATCGAGCAGATTCTCCTTATCCGGACTAAAGAGTGCCTGGCTCATGTCTGTAAGCACCGCTGGAGCGATATGCATTGAATCGTCCATGGCAGTGATGAAGAGTGTTTCCTTGTCTACACCGAGTGACTCCAGAAGTCCGTGATTGACTGCAGCTCTCCAGTCGCCTCCTCTGTCCTCACCCATGTTGATGTCCACTATCATGGCAAGACCGTTGCCCATATCCGCATAAGGTATGTTAGAGAGAAAGTCGATGTTTCTGCTCTTTTCAAGGAGTCTCACCGTGAGCTTGTCTCTTACCTTCTCCCAGCTGAGATCTACTGCCGGCGGAGTCGGTGCAAGCCTGGCCTGCTCATATCTGTTCGCCAGATCAACAAGCAGGAATCCCAGATCCTCACCGTTTTCATGACGCTCATACAGATCATCGATATACAGTGTAGGAGCAACATCACTTCCCTTCGGTTTGAAGGTCAGTCCATGCAACTTCTGGTCATTCATCTTGGATATCTCAACATCATCGATGACCAGATCCTGATACACCTCTTCCGGCAGGAAATCCGGCAGTTCCTCTTTAACGATCTTAATGAATTCTTTTACTTCCATCCTTCTTACTCATCCTTTCCATCATCCACAGTTTGAAACGATAACCTTCGATCCTCTTCTCCTGACACTCTCTGTCCAGTCGGATCCTGTCTTTAGTGATAACTTCCATTCTGTCTCCTTTCTATAATCCCATGATTTCTTTGACGACATGATCGCTCATTCTGACCATTCCCACGAGCACAAGCATGTTGAACGCAAGCTCACCTACATACTTCCACACCATAGTCGCTGCGGCGGCATTGCTGTCAACGACCGGAGGGCTGGCTGCGAACTTGCTGAATATGATGCAGGCGAGTACTATGATCGCTCCTTCAAGACATACTCCTGCATAGCTTTTCAAAAAGCTGACTCCTATACTCTGTGTAGGCTGCCCGGCAAAAGTCGAAAGTGGTATTGGTGCAATAGCCGTATACATATACAGACGAAAGAACCTGCCGTACACCGTGAGTATGATGATGAACGACAGAACTGTGATAAACAGGCTGCCAATAAGCGTCACCGCCCAGAGAGGAATGCTTTCGAAGAACCCGCAGTCTTCTATCGCTGTGACCATCTCGCTCGGCAGAGTTGTCTTAGTTGCGGAACCTACCCCCGAAGCATTCATGATCGTTCTCATTGCACCCTGAGCTATGTCGAAGAATGCCATCATCAGATCAAGACCGTATGTCACGACACCTTTTGCAATAGCAAATCTGATGAACAGCTTGAGAGCATGCTCCGGTCTTTTCACTTCTGTCAGGCTTCCGCTCGTCTTGACGACTCCGGCCAAGAAAAAAAGGACCAGCAGCGCCAGTCCTATTCCCTTAACAGCTCCGTTGATCTGCAGTATTACCTGCCATATGCCTCCGCCCTTGAAGCTCTGAGGCGACATGGTCAGAAGCGACCACACTTCAGCCATCTTGCTGTTCCACGTATTAAGTGCATTCTCAAGATTCTGCACTACCCAGTTGTCGCTGTCCAAGTCATAACACCTCCTTCTTTAGCCCTCCCTATCTTTTACCACTTCGCGAATTGCCTCCGAGTCCATGCTTCACGCGCTGTTCTACCTCAGACCTCTTGGCATCGCCAAATCTGTCAAGTGTGCCTACCAGGTATCCGGTGATTCTTCTTATACGCTCAAACTTAACGCCCTCACCGACATTGCCATCAACATTCTTCACTTTGTTGTTATTCATATACTCTCCGTTTCTTCCTTGTCATATGCCCTTCTGAACTTCTGTCGCAACGATGAACGATATCTGATCAAAGGGGATCGTATATCCGTGAAACAGATCTTCATATTCAAGAAATCTCTTCTTGCCTCTTTTGAATTCTCCGACTATGCCTTTCTCTGCAGGAATGTCATATTCCTCCGCATAACTTAACACTTTTCCGTTCTTCATGTGCAGATCATAGAACTGATAATACTTAGGTTCTGTCATAATGGTCTTTTCTCCTTTCGCCCTCTTAGCCTGTAATCATCGTCAGGATCTCTTTAGTAAAAGTGATAATAATTCCGCCGGCTACAGTCAGGAACCCATTGGCTCTCTGCGACGGATCATGCGACTTCAGTGAAAGTCCTACCTGCATGATTCCAAGGCCAAGCAGTATGAGTCCGATCGCTCTTATAAGGCTGAATATGAATTCGGACAGTTTGTTCACTGTGCTGATCGGATCACCTGCAGCATAGGCATGGCATGCGCCAACTATAAGCGCGATCACTATCACCGCATACAGCACCATGCCTAGCTTCGCGGTGCTGCTCGCGCCCTTAAGATTGATTAGTTTGTCTTTCTTCTCTGTCATTGTCTCTCTCCTTCCTTTTCACAATAAAAAAATGAGGCAGCAATTGTATAGCTGCCCCATTCCATGATTGTGATGCTACTTTAGTATTCCATTGTTAATCATTTATACAAATCAATATACTGTTCTACAGTATACTCCTCTACAAGCTCAGAAATGAGTTCATTCATCTCATCAACTGAGAAATGGTGTCCGCATTCATCACAGTCATATTCTCTATCAAACTCTAATTCCCCTAAAGACACTAGCCTTCCATCACAGTCTGGGTTTGAACACTCGACCCATTCATCAGTCCATTCGACTGACATCCTTTTGACTTTGCCGTTTTGTAACTGAATTGTATTTACAGTCTCCATATCCGAACCCATATTTGTTATGCAACGATGTGAATACAATGAACAATTTGGATATAATTCAATTATCTTTCTTGTAACTGCATGGAACAGGTAATTTATCGGTGATAATTCATCTGTGTCTGTCTTGGATCCGTAATATTCCATTCCATTTTCTGAAAAATCCACCTCTTCAGTAAATGTTATGTCTTCATCATAATCATCATTTAGAACTATATTTACAGCCTTTTTAACGGCATCCTCATTTTCTGGCACATCATCAACATCTATAAACCCACTGAATTCGTAACTCATAACAACACCTCCACAAATACATTACCATTAGGTTTTTAAATCATATCATAAAACCTGTAGAATTCCTTGGTCTTCCATTTGTTTTACTTCACTCTCAACATCCTCCTCTGACAGGAGAACATAGTCTGTATCAGGTAGCTGTATCAGATTTGCATTCTCTGTTGCTGCCTTTATCAGTTTCGGATCATATACGAGTTCTATGGAAGAGCCAGCATCCCATGGTTCGCCATGGATATATGCATCTGCCTGGCCGTCAGTCGTGAGCCGTACATTCGGATGTTTCAGGATGTTATACTTCAGATCCACCACAGGGCGTTCCCCGCGAATAAAAAGAAGTGCATAGCCGTTGTCCAGCATACGCACCTCATCAGGAGTCATCAGTTCTCTCCCCATATTCTGATAGTTCGTCGAATAGTTACCGTTACGCCCTGAACTCTTGCCATAGGTATTAGTGTCGATCGTCTCCTTGCCAAGGAGTTCAGATACGTACTTATGTGTCTCCTTCTCATTTCCGCCAAGATATACGAACTCGTCGCAGTTGCCGACAATGGATTCCCATTGCTTCTCAAAGAGCGCCTTGAGCTGTGCCAGGTTCTGCAGGATGATGCTGACTGAAACGCCTCTCGATCTCATTACTGAAAGTATCTTGTCAAAGTCATCCGGCAGTGAAACATTCGCGAACTCATCCATCAGGAACTGGACAGGTACCGGAAGTGATCCTCCATACTTTTTGTCAGCTACTTCAAAAAGCTGCTGGAACAGCTGCGTGTATAACAGGCTGACAAGAAAGTTGAATGAAGTGTCATTGTCCGGGATGATGGCAAAGAGTGCT
>CADCHO010000068.1 GCA_902801255.1 uncultured Eubacteriales bacterium
CTGGATCACTGCATCATAGCAGGCGGAACAGGCGAGATGTACAGCTTCAAAGCCAACGGGCTGATGGATGAGATCAGACATAACATGCGCTCAGATATCTGTGAGCGATAAGTAAAAGGGGATCCTGCCCAAGCAGAATCCCATACATTACTGTAGTTTACCACCAGTAGCGTTCCCGTTCCTTTTCATGACGTTTGGAAAAGAACTGGATCAGGGCGTGCGCTTCTACAACCTTTGTTCTGCCATAGTTGGCAGCAGGGGAATTAGGGCCATTGAACAGCTTTTGAACGATGTTTTCACTCCAGCCAGTCATCTGCTGAATGTCTTTAATTTTGTAAAAACGCGGTTCGCTTGATATGTAAGCACGATATAGCAACACTTCTTTTTCCGGACAACTCATATGATATACCTCCATTTCGATAGTGAGGTCATAGTAGATGAAAGGATTACAGACGACAACAGTGTAAACGGTGACAACTCTTCTTCTTTTGGTGTTTTTATGATAAAGTTGACTTATGCAAATCGGGAGTTGTATGGCTGATTGAATAGAAGAAGAGACATACAACTTCAAACTTGTAGAAATGAGACAAGTAAAATGGCAAATATTATAACTGGGAATAATCATGTATAGGGTAATCATAGTAGAAGACGATAACGGAATAGCTGAAGGAATATGCAATTGTCTTGCTGGCTGGGGGATGGGTCATTATGGACATCACTCTCCCATACATGGGTGGCTATCACTGGTGTCAGGAGATACGAAAGACAAGCTCGGTGCCAATCATATTCATTTCGTCTGCAACAGACAACATGAATATCATCATGGCCATGAACATGGGCGCTGATGACTATATCCCAAAGCCTTTTGACCAAAGCGTTCTGATCGCTAAGGTACAGGCGCTTCTTCGCAGGGCATACGATTTCAACCGGAATACTTTCACTCTGCAGGCGGCAGGCGCTGTGCTCAATACTGAGGATAATACGCTGCTGTACAACGGCAACAAGATAGTTCTGTCAAGAAATGAGTACATAATCTTTCTTACGCTGATGCAGAACAAGAACAAGGTCGTAAGCAGAGAAAAGCTTATGGAGGCACTCTGGGAAACAGACAGCTTTGTTGATGAAAACACGCTGACAGTTAATGTGGGCAGGCTCCGCAGAACTCTTGAAGAAGGCGGTCTCAAAGATCTTATCAAAACAAGGTTCGGCGTAGGGTATATCCTGGAGGCCGAATAATGGGGCTGCTTAAGAGCTATCTCAGATCGCGCGCGAAAGCGATAGTAGTATACATACTAATAGCCGGAGCATTCGCGGCTGCATATCTGCTGTTCGATATGCCTGTCATAGTAGTTACATACCCGCTGATCCTGAGTATTATGATCGGCGTAGCCGCATTAGCGATCGACTATATTGCTTATCGAAGGCGGCACATAATGCTTACCCACGAAGAAATGCCTGCTCCGGCCGATCGGCTGGAGGAGGACTATCAGCAGATCATCACTAAACTTCAGGACGAGGCGAAGCAGTCAGCAGTTCACGCGGCAGAAGAGTATAACGATATGATCGACTACTATACTGTCTGGGCACATCAGATCAAAACTCCGATTGCAGCCATGCGGCTCAGCCTCCAGTCAGAGGATACAGAGACGGCAAGAAAACTCACTTCAGATCTGAACCGGATCGAAGAATATGTCGAAATGGTGCTGACGTTCCTGCGACTGGATTCGGACAGCACGGACTACCTTATAAAGGAATATGATCTTGACAGTATCATCCGCACGGCTGTCCGGAAGTTTTCAAGGGAATTCATTCTGAAGAGACTGACGCTGGATTATCAGCCAGTGAATTATACTGTGCTCACCGATGGAAAATGGCTGACATTCGTTATAGAGCAGATTATTTCAAATGCGGTCAAGTACACTTCAGAAGGCGGCGTGCATATCTATATGGATGAGCCGGGAATTCTCCATATCAGTGATACCGGTATAGGTATAAGTGCTGAAGACCTTCCTCGCATATTTGAAAACGGCTACACTGGCTTCAACGGTCGCGAGGATAAACGGGCAAGCGGGATCGGGCTTTATCTCTGCAAAAGGATAACGGACAATCTCGGGCATACGATAAGCGCTGAGTCGCAGCCGGGCAGGGGCACGACAATAATACTTGATTTCAGAACCACAAGACTCGTGACAGAAGATTGATCATAAATGTGACATATATGTAAGAAATACGTAAGCAGATCCGATGGAACGGCTCTGCTTATATTGTTATCATCAGACTGTAATCAGGCAACAAGGAGGTTACAGTAATGAGTTTACTTGAAGCAAGAGGAATAAAGAAAATATACAGGACTCGTTTCGGCGGAGCATCCGTTGAAGCGCTGAAGAACGTCAATTTCACAGTTGAAAAGGGCGAATATGTCGCTATCATGGGAGAATCCGGCAGCGGCAAGACCACCCTGCTGAACATAATCGCGGCTCTGGACAAGCCGACAGAAGGAACGGTCATACTTGACGGCATGAAGCTGAGCGCAGTCAGGGACTCGGATCTTGCAAAATTCCGCAGAGACAATCTGGGGTATGTGTTTCAGGACTTCAATCTGCTGGATACATTCTCTCTCGAAGACAATATCTATCTTCCACTGGTTCTGGCCGGAATGAAGCCGGAAGATATGAAGAAGAGACTGGATGACCTTGCATCACCGCTTGGTATCGAAACCCTTCTCAAGAAATATCCTTACGAGGTATCCGGCGGTCAGAAACAGAGAGCGGCGGTTGCGAGAGCACTGATCACAGATCCGAGAATAGTTCTGGCGGATGAGCCTACGGGCGCACTTGATTCAAAGTCATCGGACGAGCTGCTTGATCTTTTCGCTAAGGTGAATCAGATGGGACATACCATCCTGATGGTAACTCATTCCACAAAGGCTGCGAGCAGGGCTTCCAGGGTGATGTTTATACGCGATGGAGTAGTGTTCCACCAGATATATAAAGGCGATGCCACTGATCAGCAGATGTATCAGAAGATTAGCAATACACTGACGCTTCTCGCACAGGGAGGTGACAGATAATGAAGCTGGGATTCTATCCAAAGATGGCTGCGAACGGCATGCGTAAGAACGGCAGGCTGTATGCACCGTATCTGGTGACATGCATCATGATGGTAGCTGTGTATTACATCCTTCACTTCCTCGGGTATTCAGGGATCATGGACGGCATGCCGGGCGGGCACACTGCTACCGATATGATGCAGATGGGCACATATATAATGACGCTGTTCGGGCTTCTGTTTCTCTTTTATACACAGGCAACGCTGATCAAAGGCAGAAAGAAGGAGTTCGGTCTTTACAGCATTTTGGGGATGAACAGATTCAACCTGGGAAGGATACTGTTCTTCGAAACGCTGTTTACATGGGCAGTCGCGATATTCGGCGGACTCATTGCCGGCATAGGGATTTCCAAGCTGGCAGAGCTCGGATTTACAAAGCTGATAGAAGTACCTGTAAGATATGCTTTCTCTGTTCCGTTCACCTCTGTCATCATGACAGTTGTAACATACAGCGCGATTTTTTTGCTGATCTATCTCAATTCGCTGAGACAAGTCAGTTTTGCAAGTCCAATAGAGCTGGTGACTGCAGATAAAGCAGGCGAGAAGCCGCCGAAGTCAAACTGGCTCACAGGCGTCCTCGGCCTTGCATCTCTTGGGTCGGGATACTATATCGCGCTTAAGATACAGCAACCTATGTCAGCACTCATGTGGTTCTTTGTCGCCGTGATACTGATAATGATAGGTACCTATCTTCTTCTGATCGCAGGCTCTGTCATCCTTTGCAGGATGCTTCAGAAGAATAGGAACTACTATTACCAGACAAATCATTTTGTATCGGTGTCTTCGATGGCATATCGCATGAAGAGAAACGGCGCGGGACTTGCGTCGATCTGCATCCTTCTGACGATGATCCTTGTAATGATGTCCTCGACTTCAGCGCTTTACACAGGTGCAGAGCAGTGCCTCAATGTGCGCTATCCTAACGAGATAGGTGCCTTTGCGTGCAAGTACGGTTATGATGAAAGCCTTGAGGATCTGGGTGAGAAGCTGGATGCTGACCTTAAGGCCGCTGCTGAGGAACACGGTGCGGAGATAATGAACAACAAAACATATTACGAGTGGTCGATCAGCGGTTACTTCGATGACAGCAAGCTGGATGTCACACTCAACTCAAAGTCAGATCTTGCTTTCATCAATTATGACAAAGTAGCGCAGATACTGTTCATTGATGTGGATGTCTATAACAGAGTATTTGGCTATAACGAGACAGTGGCTCAGGGTGAAGCATTGGTCGGAACCGCAAAGAACATAGAGATCGGCGATGTGATAACTATCGGGGATGTTCCGTTCAAAGTCACAAAGCGTATCGATGACAGGATAGAAGAGATAGATCCGGCTGCAGTGGTCTCGGCATCTCCGGGCATCTTTGTGATCGTGAAGGATGCTGGTGAGGTCGCGAAGAACTACACAAAATATGCAGATTACGACGGCGAGCCTATGCTGGCGTGGTTCTGGGACTGCCGTTTTGATACCGGCCTTGACGCCGACGAGCAGGTGGCTCTGGCAGCCACACTGGATAATTTGATCAAAGAGGAACTGAAGCCGCTTGACTTTGACAACTGCTACTGCGAGAGCCATGAAGCAGAACGAGGCGACTTCGTCAGCACCTTCGGAGGACTGTTTTTCCTCGGCATTCTGCTCAGCATCATCTTCCTGATGTCCTGCGTGATAATCATGTATTACAAACAGGTCTCGGAAGGTTTCGAGGATCAGTCCAGATTCGACATAATGCAGAAGGTCGGCATGACGAAGGATGAAATAAGAAAAAGCATCAATTCACAGATGCTGACGGTATTCCTTATCCCAATCATCTTAGCCTGCATACACTTGGCGGTGGTACTGCCTATAGTAAACAAGCTGCTCATGCTGTTCGGACTGTTTGACATACCGCGCCTGATCATTACCTCCAGTGTATGCGTACTGATCTGCGGTATAGTATATGCGGTCATATACAGAGTTACATCTAATGCATACTACCGAATCGTTTCGTAAAAAAGGTATTGACTAACGAACGAACGGTAGGTA
>CADCHO010000069.1 GCA_902801255.1 uncultured Eubacteriales bacterium
AAAGGTACTGCTAACTACTTCATCGTTATCGGTATCGTAGAGACAGTAGCGCTCTTCACACTGGTATTCGGACTGCTGCTGCTCAACAGTGCAGGCTAAATCATCAATAGATATTAGCTCCGGACACAGGTTCCGGATAACAGCTCAAAACCGGAGGCAGGGGAATCAACCCCTGCCTTTTTCATTACCGAACTCTTTGTATCGGAATTTCACTCATGAACCGGAAAGCAGAACGTGTTGAAAGACGGCAATCTTGAACAAGTGATGGCAAAACAGTATTCTTTCAAGATCTTTATTCTGAACGCGATAAAAAAAGAGCGAAAACGTACCTAATCTTGAACATTTTGAGCAAGCGGGAGAAGGATTCAAGAATTTTTTGAAATTATCTTGAATAAACCAAAGGAAACTCCTTTAAATACAAGATTTAAATCCGGAAAAAAGAAAGCCAAGATATAAATCTTGAAAAACAATGGCTAAAAGGAAAGAATTTCAATATTTGTGAGACAGTAGTTGCTTTTGTGTGCGTCATACTGTTTGTCAGACAGCTTAAGGCCGGAGATTCAGGTCACCACTTAAAAATTGCAGAATAAATATTTAAAACAGATACGAATAGAAAATGAACTTCTGAATCAGACGCGAGAGGGGCGGACATAACACATATATTTGAAGCTGTTTTTATGTTAAAATAGTTTCTGAGCTGAGTATACTCTGCACATATGATAAGGAGAAAAACAGATATGATTGATTTTAAGAAGCTGCAGAATGGCAGTGATATTCGTGGTGTCGCAATACAGACTGAGGGCGGGCCTGAGGTAAACCTTACCAAGGAAGTTGCCGGTCAGATAACAGGTTCCTTTGTATACTGGCTTTCAAAAAAGGTTCAGAAGAACCCTGTAATGCTTAAGATATGTGTGGGACAGGATTCCCGTCTTTCAGGGGACATGCTCAAGGAAGGAGTGCTCGAGGCTATAAGCCTTTGGGGCGCCGAGGGCTATGACGCCGGACTTTCGACAACCCCGGCGATGTTCATGGCAACAGTGATGCCTCAGTTCGAGTTTGACGGAGCAATCATGATCACGGCAAGCCATCTGCCGTATGAGCGTAACGGATTCAAGTTCTTCACAGCTGAGGGCGGCACGGATAAAGAAGATATAGCCGAGATACTGAGGCTGGCAAGCCGCTATAATTTCATCGGCGGCGTTTACGAAGACATGAAGACCAATGTCAGCATGATGTATGCGTCATATCTGCGCCAGATGATAGCAGCGGGACTGAAAGACATCCCGGGATATCTGAAGGGCATGCACATTGTGGTCGATGCCGGTAATGGTGCTGCGGGCTTTTTCGCTAAAGACGTTCTCGAGAGAATGGGAGCCGATGTGAGCGGCAGTCTTTATCTTGAGCCTGACGGGACTTTTCCGAACCATCCGGCAAATCCTGAGAATGCTGAGGCGATGGCTGCGATATGCAAGGCGGTCAGAGACAACAATGCCGATCTTGGCATAATATTCGATACTGACGGAGACAGATCAGCAGCTGTAGCGCCTGGAGGAGTTCCGATTGCGCGCAATGAGATCGTAGCTCTTGCTGCAGCTCTCGCTGCGGATGATTACCCGGGCGGTACTGTTGTTACCGACAGCGTCACATCGAATGAACTGCACGAGTTTCTTGAGGGCAAACTCGGTCTCAGACACCTGAGATACAAGAGGGGTTACAAGAACGTCATCAATAAGGCAAAAGAGCTCAGCGCTGCAGGGGAGCAGGCATTCCTTGCGATAGAAACCTCGGGCCATGCAGCATACTCTGATAATTATTATCTTGATGACGGGGCCTTCCTTGCTGTACAGATAGTGATAAACGCAGCGAGACTCAAAGCGGAGGGGAAGGATATCATGGCACTCCTTGAGGGCCTGAACTCCCCGGCCGAGTCGAGAGAGATCAGACTTAAGATCAAAGCCGATGACTTCAAGAAATATGGAGCCGGTGTGCTCGAAGACTTCGGTAAATGGGTTGAGTACTCAAATAAGCTTGAGGTGGTAGAGCCGAACTACGAGGGCGTGAGGGTCAACTATAATATAGATGGATATAAAGGATGGTTCCTGCTCAGGATGTCGCTTCATGATCCTGTTATGCCGCTCAATATTGAATCGGAGACTCCGGGCGGTGTTGACAAGGCTATGGCGGCCATCTATGATTTCATGAAGGATTATAAGGAGATAGAGATCCCGGAGGACTGACAGAGGACAGGGTCAATCTACGGCAATGGACGAAAAACCAAAAAAAGCACCATCAAAAGCTAAAAAGATAAGGCGTACAGCCACTAAAATAATCATAATCTGCCTTGTGGGTATCATGCTGGTGTCCGGCTGGCGTCTCTTTACGATATTAAAGGGATATTATGCCGACAGGTCGGTATATGAGAACATTTCCGAGCAGGCCGGAGATGACATAGATTTTGATGCGCTCAGAAAGATCAATCCTGATGTAATAGGATGGCTGCGCTATGAGGGGACGATCATCGATTACCCTATTGTGCAGGGAGAAAACAACGAAATGTATCTGAGCATGCTCTTCGACCGTACATGGGGCGGATGCGGAACACTGTTTGCGGACTGCATAACAGAGGCGCCTTTCAGGCAGTTCAATACAATAGTATATGGGCATCACATGAAAGACGGCACGATGTTTGCATGTCTTAAGGAACTCAGGGACCCGGAATACTGCAAAAAACACTCGAGACTTGAGCTCACTACTCCTGAAGGAAAGTTTGATCTTGTAATATGGGCATTTCTCAACGAGCCTTCTGACAGCACTATATATACGACCAATTTTATATTGGAAGAAGACAAGCAGGCATACCTTAACCTGATCCGGAGCCTTGCCAGCTACATAACGACTGCGGACGTGACTACGGAAGACAGACTAGTGATGCTTTCCACATGTGCTTACGAGTTTGAAGAAGCACGCTATATAGTTGTGTGCAAGATGGTCCCGAAAGCTTAGCATTCGTTCGGAAACAAAAAACTACAAAATTATTGTGCGTTGTGATAAAATTTTTCTGTTGGTAATGTGATAATCGAAAGGAAAAAACCATGGATTACAAGATGACTATCGCAGGCCTCGAGAGGCATCTGCCGCTCTGCAAGGTCACAGACGACCTGTATATCGCAGGTTTCATTATGTTCAATGATGTAGAGGTAACTGAGGCTGCAGCTCGCGAGCTCCTGAAATCGGCTCCTGAGTTCGATGTGCTCATCACTGCAGAGAGCAAAGGCATTCCTCTGTGCTATGAAATGGCACGCCAGTCCGGCAAGCCATACATCGTAGCCCGCAAGGGTGCAAAGCTTTACATGCAGGATGTCGTGAAGGTCCAGGTTAACTCGATAACAACCGATCACATTCAGACACTTTGTCTTGGAAGAGACGAGAGAGAGCAGATTCAGGGCAAGAAGACTCTGATCGTCGATGACGTTATCAGCACAGGCGAATCCCTTGCTGCTCTTGAAACGCTGGTAGAAACTGTCGGCGGACAGATCGTAGGCAAGTGCACGGTTCTCGCTGAGGGCGAGGCAGCTGACCGCACTGATATCACATATCTCGAGTATCTGCCGCTCTTCAATTCGGACGGCACTCCGCAATAGTTGGATAAAACAAAAATACGGCGATTTAACCTCCCTTTTGGGGAGGTTTTTTGTGCTTTTATATACAAAAACCAATTGTTTTGTATTATGTACACAAATTAGGGTTCAAAAATTGATTTTTTTCACAAAAAGGTTGACACAAAATCTTCACAATACTATAATCGCACTGTACACAAAACCTGTGCACAAAAGGAGACCATATGTACTTTAGCTCAAGCATTATCGTCATCGGTATTATCAGCGTCCTTCTGGTCGTAAGACTGGTAGAGGGCGATGTTATGCTGTAGGGCGATTGAGTACAAAGGTCATAAACCTGAGCTTGGGAGCCCGCAGCGATGC
>CADCHO010000070.1 GCA_902801255.1 uncultured Eubacteriales bacterium
ATTGTACAGAATACTATGCCGAAAAAATCGAATAAACACTTTAGTGTAAAGGGCTTATCATGAACTTCGGCATAGTTTTTTCTTCGGCATAGTCACTATGAATGATCGGATGTTCATTTTCATGGAGCTTTTGAATCGCATTATCGAGCATCGTATTCACAAGTTCCGCGCTGGGTGATGTGCCGATCGTCCATGCCACAGGCATTCCGTCAAAACAGTCGATGATCGGCGAGAGATAAACCTTTCCTGCCGGAATATCGAATTCCGTGATGTCTGTGAGCCATTTTGTATTGGGCTGGCTGGCATGGAAATCGCGTTTAAGAAGGTTTGGCACAGCGGGCGTAATCTCCCCTTTATACGAACTATATCTGCGTCTTTTCCGGACTTTGACGCACAGGCCTTCATCCTTCATTAGACGCCGAACCACCTTCTCAGAGATTATTTTTCCTTCTTTTTTCAAAACGGCGTGCACACGCCGATAGCCATAAGTTTCATGGGATTCAGCAAATGTGTTTCGCACAGCTGGCCGAATGTCAGCATATTTATCAACTTTAAGAGCCATCTGCTGATAACAGTAGCTGCTCTTGGCCATTCCGAATATTACAAGCAGATCCTTCAAAGCGTAATTCTTGCGGAGGGCGCCAATCACAACGGCTTTTTCACGATTTGTCAGCTTCATCAGACTGACGCCCTGATCTTTTTTTAGGATAATTCCTGCCATCTGGAGTGCATCGTTTTCCATGCGGAGATAGTAGTTGCGGCGCTCCAGTTCCGCATTTTCTCTCTTCAGCCGTTCATTATCAGCTTTGAGATCATCTGTGCTTTTATCGGCATCTCCGGGTGATTTAGGTGTATTAGGCTTCATAGGGAGATTTCCCTTTCCGTATTTCTTCCAGGACCAGTTATAGAGCGAGTATCGTGAAACGCCACATAGATCTGCGATTTCCTTGGCGCTTCCTTTCCTCAGGCAGAGGTCTCTCACAGCCTGCTCTTTCTGCTCTTGCGTTAAGTGTACCAGAGGAGAGTTGTTCTGAATACACTTCCTGGTTGAATAGCCTTCCACCTGCTCGCTCAACCAGAACTTTAACGTGGTTTGAGATGGATAGCCTAGCTTTTTAACGGTTTTGGCAACATTTCGACCGTGTTCCAGATAGTATTGAATAGCGGTACGCTTCTGCTCCTCGGAAAACTTTTCCTTCCTGGGTCTTTTGAGGTGAAGGTTGTTCGTCTCCTTATATTCTTTGTACCAGTTTGTCAGCGTATGCCGGTTCCTGGGGTAGCCCAGCTCACGTATCACCTTTGCTGCGCTGAGATCATACTGAATGTATAACTTGACGGCTTTCATCCGTTCATCATAGAAAAACACGGTCGGACCTCCTCTTGTCCCTTATTCAGGTCCAAGATTCCGTCCGCACCCCCGAATGGTTAACTTAACCCGACGCTAACACATGTCCGCAGATGAAACGGTCTTTCAGGTTTTGCATGGCATAGCAGAGAATGTCCGCAGCGGTACTTGGATTACCCTGCTTTCATGATGCAGATGGGTTACGTCATCTCCTCAGAGATCCGGGAATATCATTTGCTCCAGAACAGTCAGAATCAGCTTCTTGCAGATCAGATCAGGAACGACCACGATGTTGTGATCAATCTGTTCGGCGGATTGGAGATCATGACAAAGTTCGGCAGAATCCCTGCACATGAGATTGCATCACATAAGATTGCGCCGATCATTTCTATTCTTACACTTCGCAGGGGACGTCCTCTGTCTTCGGCGGCTATCGATGCTGCACTCAACCAGAGCTGCAGCAATGACAGCAGCTATATCAAGCATCAGGTCTATCGCTTCCGGCAGCGATACAGCGGTCTGTTTTGTAAAGAAGAGCTGATTATCAGTACACTGGGTGGATATATGCTGAATGATCAACTGCACATTATGACTGATGTAGAGGAATTCGACCGTTTGCAGAAGAGCCTTGCACATATCAGCAACCGCAGCGCAAGAGTCCATTAGCTGGAGCGGATTATGCGTCTTTACAAAGGTGCAATGTGTCCCAATTACTGCACGGAGCAGTGGGCAATCGGAAGGTTCGCACAGTACGAAGCAGATTTTACCACCGGGGTGATGTGTTTCTGGCCTATCTTGGCAATCCGTTTGGATCAGAACAGGGAGGACTCAGGCCTGCCGTGATCATGCAAAACGATTGGGGATGTGTATATTCTCCAACGGTTACCATGGTGCCGTTAACCTCGAATCTGAAGAAAGTGCATCTGGCATCACACTATGTGCTGCAGGATGCTTTTTTTCTGAAGAGGGTATCCATGCTTCTGGGTGAACAGATTGATAAACATAGACTTCATACATTTTGGGGAAGACTTAGTGAAAACGATATGGCCCATACAGCGGAAGCTGTCAGGGAACACCTCGGATTTTTGTATTTATGAAAGCCCCTTAAGGAGGAAATTTTGATGGAAGGGATGGAACGGATGCTGCGGTATGCATTGCAGTTGTCGTATTTGAATCAGCTGCATAAAGCAGGAAAGATTACGGAATCAGAATATCTGCGGATTAGGAAAAACCTGATGAAGGACTATGGCGTAGTCAGCGACATCCTTGCAGGATGGAAATAATTGGCGTTATGGTGAGGCAAAGGAGGCAGAACTATGGCAGTGAAAGTTGATGTTATTAAAGCCAATACTTCGCTTACCGACCGAAGACGTAAGCTGGTTATTTTAAGCTCAGTAGCACAGCAGGAAGTTGAGAACATATTGGCAAATACAAAGAAGGGCATCGCAATGAAGGTGTCCAGAGGAGAGATGGTCGGGTTTGTCCGCGCTCTTGGCTACAATTATGATCCGGAAACAAAAACGATCAGCATCAATGAAGAAGGGGCAAAGATCGTGCGTTTTATCTTTGACGAATACGTCAAAGGCAATGGTGCAAGAGTGATCGGCAACAAACTGGAAGATATGGGGGCTCTCACTGCCTATGGATGCAAGCACTGGCAGGAGACAACGATTATCGGTATTATCTGCAATGAAAAGTATATGGGTGATCTTGTTCAGGGCAAGACCTTTACAGTTGATCCGATCTCTCACATGAGGCTGGAGAATCAGTGCGAAGTAAACAAATACGTAGTGCAAGATCACCATGAAGCCATTGTTTCCGAAGAAGTATGGAATAAGGCACAGACAATTCTGGAAAAGCGTTCTCCATCGCACAGCAATCCGCTGGCAGACCCGGAGCATCGTACCAAATTCAGCCGGAAATACACGTTCAGCTGCATGATGCAATGCGGCTTCTGCGAATCGACTTTAACCCGGCGAACCAGAAATCATCAGACTAAATATAAGCAGGTTGTCTGGCACTGTGTTGCTGCAACAAAAGGCGGGAAGAAGAAAAAACGGCTTCTGGATATGCGGCTGGAGAGCAAGATCGACATGAATACCTATCTTGCCAAGGACGATGAGTTAAAGAAGGAAATTGCCCAGAAGAGGGCAGAGCTTTCAAAGCTGCAGGATACAGAGAAAACAGAGAAGGAGATGCGTCGCCATATTGACGATATGCGCGAGTATCTGAAAGATGCGCAGCCACTGAAAAAATTCGATTGTCAAGTATTCGAGAGCATCGTTGAAAAGGTAATTATCGGCGGATATGATGATAGTGGAAATGCGGATCCTCTAAAGATCACATTTGTCTACAAGACGGGTTTTACGGACGGTAAGGACGTCATGGACTTCAAGCATTCGCGTCGGCACATCGGCGGACCGAAGCCCGGGAAATTATCGCAAGAAACTGACAACGAGGCCGCTGAAAAGGTGCAACTTAATGATGGTGAGGCACGTGGAGACGGTAGTATTGATGGAGCGCCAGTTCGGCGCCAAAGATATAGTAGGGTGAAACTCCCTATCTGATAAAGTTTAGCAAACAGTCAGTACCCAG
>CADCHO010000071.1 GCA_902801255.1 uncultured Eubacteriales bacterium
GCTGATCGGCGGAATAGCAGACAATATGGATGGCGAGAGCAGGATCATCGTCAAAACAGGTAAGATTGCAGCAAACAATTGAATAGCGTTCTGATCCGCTTCCCAGCGGAACAGATAGCTATACATTTCATAAAGCCGCAGATAACAGTGCTTATCTGCGGCTCCCTCTCGTTAACGGGACTCTTAAAATGCGATTCTTTGATACTGATTGAAATATTCAAATTCAAATTATGTATGGGGATGCTTTTGTGGGAAAGAAGGGCGCTCTCGTGAGATTGCGCCTTTGAGTCAATCAAGCGTAAGAGAACTATTTGAGAGAACAGAGAGGTTCCCACTTGTGTTTTTGCACTGTGCTTTTAGCGTGTTGAGATGGAACAATCTCTGAAACAAAGCCCGGAACAGTCCGTGAAAAAATCTCTGTTATAGAGTGTTTTCAGACTGTTCCGGGTGTTTTTTCATTAAGGGTTTACTTTATGCCGTTTGTTCCAAAAATCGTTCCGTAGTTTGTTCCAGTGGACCAGTCTCACTTTTCCGCCTGTAGACTCGCTGCTTTCCGTAGATCGG
This sequence comes from uncultured Eubacteriales bacterium, assembly GCA_902801255.1. Classification (GTDB taxonomy): domain Bacteria; phylum Bacillota; class Clostridia; order Peptostreptococcales; family Anaerovoracaceae; genus Crickella. The sequence goes on from CADCHO010000071.1 coordinate 565, forward strand.
AAGCCAAATAGTTTTGCCGGTCTTCTCCCATCCGTCTATACGCGCCATTATGGCACTGATCTCAAAGCTGTTCTTATGCTGGAAATCAGCCTTATCCTTGCCAAAGCATTCGCACCAGATCTCTATGTTCGATACGTAATCTCTTCTCCTGATGTCCCCGCCGCTATAAAGCAGTCCCTGACTCTGAACATAATCCTGCCTGTCGTAAAGAGACAGATCGCTCCAGTTTACGGGCAGCGGAAGGTCGAGATAGTCTGTAACAAGACCTTCTCTGTCGTCATGTTCCATGGCGGCAGCCTGCTCGACCCTGGCTGACTCTTCCAACTCGCGTGAGAGGAACAGTGTTTCACCCTGACCGGTAAGGTAAAGTGCTTCAGCCCATATCTGATCGACGTCATCCTGCGTGAGATCCCACGGCTTTAAGGTGCCTGTGCCGGGAGTCCTGACTGCCCAGAATCTGCGGTTGCCTGTTATGTCTCTCAGGAAGCCGTTTTCCGCATTCGTAGTTCCGAAGAACACGCACTGCCTTGGATGAGGGTTGACCCTGCGACCGTATGAAGCCCTGTACTTGTCATCCTGGCGTGAGATAAATGCCTTGACCTTGTCTATGTCAGCCTTTCTTATGCCGGCAAGCTCGCCGATCTCGTGTATCCAGTAACCCTGAAGTTTTTCTGCTGCCGTCTTATCATTCATGTCGGAAATATTGAGGCTGTCAGAATACCATTCCATCCCGAGCTTAGATATGAAAGTGGACTTGCCGATGCCCTGAGGACCGTTGAGAACCAGTATGTGGTCAAACTTGATCCCGGGCTTATATATCCTGCTGACAGCAGCACATAGCATTTTTCTTGTTACCGCTCTGACATAAGGAGTGTCGTTAGCTCCGAAGTAATCAATGAGCAAAGTATCGACCCTTGGCACATTGTCCCATTCAGGAAGCGATGCAAAGTAATCCTTTACAGGGTGGTATGACCTGTCGTCTGTGACCTTCGATAGCGCTGTGCGGTAGTTGTTCTGTGTGAAGCTGCCGTAGCGTTCATCAACGAGGCACATGAGCTGCGCATCATCCACATCGCGCCAGTACTTTGAAGTATGATTCCACGGAACACTGTCTCTGATCTCAAGATCGTCAGCGAGCTGGTTGAATACGATGCCCTTGAAATCCTCGTCATTTTCAAGGATCAGCCGCATGTTGCAGAGAGTATTGCATGCTCTGCCATTTTTGTTCAGAGTGAGCTGATCGGTCCAGTCACCAGATCCTGCAAGTGATTCTCCCAGGCTCACATCTGAATTGTCATCATTATTTATAGTATCTGTTGTTATTTCTGTCATTCAAGCCTCCTGTGGTTTATAGATCTGTATCTGAATAAGCCGTTCTTAGTTGTGTTTTCTGTTTCTCTGTTCATGTGAACCTCCTGATTATGAGTTTTCTAATGTGATAATGGCTTTCAGCGCGTTCTTTCGCGCATCCTGTCTCTGTCAATGACCGCAAGATTCTCTCTTATATGTCCGGAGCGATGTTGTATGTCTCCGCAGACCTTCAGTTCGTGGCGGAGCTCTCTGATCTCTGCGGTGAGATATTTGATCCTGCCTTTCGCATCGCTTATCTCGCTTTCCGGCAGCACACGGCGCATTGTTCGTCTGAGCTCATCCCTGTCAAGGCTTAGAACCTTTATCCTGCCCTCAATATTCTCCATAAGATCCGTGAGATCCTTTTCGGTGTCCACGTGGTATCTGGACAGGAGCTTGGCCTGTTCTGAGTACTGATCGCATTTCAGAAGGTCTTCCTTCAGCAGAATATGAAGCTTTGTCGGGTTCTGCTGATACTTCGGCAGGTAGCCGAGCTCGTAGCAGTACCTGAGGTAAAGCTTTTCCAGACCGCTGCGCCCCATAATGCGGTCGATACGCCGGCGGAGATTATAATTGTTTGGCTGGCGGTATTGCTGACGCAGTCTCTCCGTCCTTACAGAAGGATCATTGTCATAGATCCTCCGCTCTATACTCTCTCTTGAGTAATCGTCCCCGAGCTTATGTATGCGGATAGGCTTCCTGCCGCCGGGCGGAGTGATCGTCCAGTACTTCCTCTGCGGATCAAAACGGTAGCTGTACCCACGCTTTCTGAGCTCATATTTGAATTCTTCTATGTTCAGACTGAGAGAAACTGCTTCGTCTATCGCCTGACGTGCTATGTTGTACCTCGTAGGCATTCCGGCTTTTTCCATTTTATAGACATACTGGTTCACGCCTTTGCCTTTGGGGTTTTCAACGATAGACAGACCGCGTTCGAGACATATCCGATCGGATGCCTCCTTAAGCTGTCTGTAAGTGTCTTTGCAGTCATGGAATTTCAGTCCGTCTTTGAATGAAACTGAATTGATGACTATATGATTGTGAGTACACTTGGTATTAACATGGGTGGCGACCACTATCTGAAAGCGGTCGCCCCATAGTTCTCTGGCAAGCTGTACACCTATAGCGTGAGCTTCATCAGGAGTAACCTCTCCTTCGCGGAAGCTCTGGTAAGCGTGATATGCAACATTGCCGCCGGTCTTGCCGAACCTTATCTTGGTGGCATTGAACTGGTCGCGGGCGAACTCCACGCTGCAGTTGATACCGGTCGTGTAGAAGAACTGCTCTGTTTTGTCTTCGTCTGCCGCATAGGCAATCACATCAGCGAGAGCCTGCTTTTCAGATTCCGTGAACTCACGCAGAGTCTTCTCAGGGTTCGTGATATACTCAAGCGGACTTTCCGCCCGGCCCCGTATATTCCAGATTTTTGTTACTGCCATCAACGATCACCTCTCTTCGGTATGAGGATATCCTGTTCGATACCATTCTGGAAAGCTCTCCATCTCATGGCTTCCGCCATGATCGCGATCATATCCGCTTTGTTGTCGGCGTTCATCGCGACTTCATCGATCTTGTCGGCGAATTCGCGGATGCTCTCCATGGCCTGCCAGAAGACCTCATCTGGCGTTACGACCGGGTGATACCCCTTGACTCTCTGTCTGAGGAATTCAGCCTCGGTCAGA
>CADCHO010000072.1 GCA_902801255.1 uncultured Eubacteriales bacterium
GCATCGCTGCGGGCTCCCAAGCTCAGGTTTATGACCTTTGTACTCAATCGCCCTACAGCATAACATCGCCCTCTACCAGTCTTACGACCAGAAGGACGCCGATAATACCGATGACGATAATGCTTGAACTAAAGTACATATGGTCTCCTTTTGTGCACAGGTTTTGTGTACAGTGCGATTATAGTATTGTGAAGATTGTGTGTCAACCTTTTTGTGAAAAAAATCAATTTTCGAGCTCTAATTTGTGTACATTATACAAAACAATCGGTTTTTTGATATAAAAGCACAAAAAACCTCCCAAATCGGGAGGTTAAATTACCTTGTTTTTTGTTATCTCAAACTATTGCGGAGTACCGTCCGAATTGAAGAGCGGCAGATACTCAAGATATGTGATATCTGTGCGGTCAGCAGCCTCACCTTCAGCGAGTACTGTGAACTTGCCTACGATCTTTCCTCCGACAGTCTCAACCAGGGTTTCAAGAGCTGCCAGCGACTCGCCTGTGCTGATTACGTCATCAACGATCAGGGTGCGCTTGTCCTTGATCTGCGCTCTCTCGTCTCTTCCGAGGCAAAGTGTCTGAACGTGGTCTGTAGTGATTGAATTGACCTGGACCTTTACGACATCCTGCATGTAAAGCTTTGCGCCTTTACGGGCTACGATATATGGCTTACCTGACTGGCGTGCCATCTCATAGCACAGAGGAATACCTTTGCTTTCTGCAGTTATGAGGACATCGAACTCAGGCGCCTGTTTCAGAAGGTCGCGCGCTGCCGCCTCAGTTATCTCTACATCATTGAACATAATGAAACCTGCGATATACAGGTCGTCTGTGACCTTGCACAGCGGCAGATGCCTTTCGAGGCCTGCGATAGTCATCTTGTAATCCATGTCATTTCCTTTCGATCATCACATTACCAACAGAGAAATTTTATCACAACGCACAATGCTTTTGTAGTTTTTTTGTTTCTGCAGTTCTATTGATTGCGCGGGACCATCTTGCATACTACTATGTAGCGTGCCTCCTCAAACTCATATGCGCATGTTGAGAGCATCACAAGTCTGTCCTGAGTTGAAACGCTTACATTGGTCACATAAGCCGCCAGGCTGTTTATAAGATCAAGATATTCCTGCTTGCCCTCTTCATCTTCATCCGGGAAATTGGTAGCATACACATTGCTGTCAGCCGGCTCATTGAGAAATGCGTATATCTCGAGATCGAACCTGCCTTCAGGCGTGGTGAGCTCAAGCTTAGGGTGCTTAGCGCAGTATTCGGAGTCTCTCAGCTCCTTGAGGCACGCAAACATCGTACCGTCTTTCATATGGTGCCCGTAAACAATTGTATTGAACTGCCTGAACGGCGCCTCTGTTATGCAGTCCGCAAAGAGAGTGCCGCAGCCGCCCCACGTGCGGTCGAACAGCATGCTCAGATACATATCGTTGTTTTCTCCCTGCACTACAGGATAATCGATAACCGTACCCTCATAGTAGAGCCAGCCGATAATATCCGGATTGATCTTTCTGAGCGCATCAAAATCGATATCATCACCGGCTTCCTCGGATATTCTGTTGTACACTGCCCTGTCAGCAAGATAACCCCTTACTATTGTATATACACGCCAGCCGGAAACCAGCATGATGCCTGCAAGGCATATAATGATGACTTTCGAAGCCAGGCGTCTGGTTTTTTTGCTTCTGGAGGGTTTTTTCTTTGGTTTTTCGTCCATTTTTTATCAGATTCCTTTCCTGAGTCAGGCCTCAGGAATCTCTATCTCCTTATAGTCTTTCATAAAATCACAGATGGCAGAAAGAGCCTTTTCAACACCGCCCGGCGTCTCCGACTCAATGTTGAGCGGCATCACAGGGTCATGAAGCGACATCCTGAGCAGGAACCATCCCTTATATCCGTCAATATCGTAGTTGACCCTCACTCCTTCGTAGTTTGGTTCAACAACCTCCAGCCTGTTTGAATATTCGGCCCACTTGCCGAAATCCTCGAGCACTCCTGCGCCGTATTTTTTGAAGTCCTCCGCTTTTATTTTTAATCTGATCTCCTTTGACTCTGCCGGCGATTCCAGGCCTTCGAGGAGGGCCATAATATCCTTGCCCTGCGCCTTGAGTCTTGCCGCATTGATGACTATCTGCACTGCCAGGAATGCGCCGTCATCAAGGTAGTAGTTATCCGAATAAGCTGCGTGACCTGATGTCTCTATAGCCAGAAATGCCTGCTCCCCCGCAGCGTTGAGTTCCTTTGCCTTGTTTATGACGTTCTTATAGCCTCTCTTATACCTCAGATGCTTAAGACCAAGCTTGCCTTCAAGGAACTCGTGCAGCTCGTTGGATGTTACGCTGTCAGTTACGACCGTGCCTCCCGGATAGTCTTCTGCAGCCAGGGCTGCAGCAAGGGCGACTATCTCATTGCGGGCGATCGGCACACCTCCCGGTGCCACAGCTGCCGATCTGTCTCCGTCTGTGTCGAAGATTATACCAAGATCAGCATTATTATCCCTGACAGCTTTGCATATCGCAGCCATTGCTTCCGCATTCTCAGGGTTGGCCGGATGGTTAGGGAAAGTACCGTCAGGTTCGAGATAAAGGCTGCCGCTCACATCGGCTCCCATTCTCCCGAGCACTTCCTTCGCAAAGAAGCCTGCAGCTCCGTTTCCGGCGTCTACCACAATGTGCATCCCTTTCAGATATCCCGGAATGTCTTTCAGCCCCGCCGCGATCATCTGACGCAGGTATGCCGCATACATCATGCTTACATTGGTCTTCATCTCTTCGTAGACTCCGCCGATGAAATTATAGCGGCTGGCCAGCCTTAGTATTTCGGCTATATCTTCCTTATCAGTGCCGCCCTCAGCCGTAAAGAACTTGAAGCCATTGCGTTCATAAGGCAGATGGCTTGCGGTAATCATGATCGATCCGTCAAATTCGAACTGAGGCATCACCGTTGCCATAAACATAGCAGGGGTCGTGGAAAGTCCCGCATCATATCCCTCGGCCCCCCAGAGACTTATTGCTTCAAGCACGCCCTCTTTGAGCGTATCACCTGAGATACGCGAGTCCTGGCCCACGCAGACTTTCAGCATGACAGGGTTTTTCTGAACCTTTTTCGAGAGCCAGTATATATAAGCTCCGGTGATCTGTCCGGCTGTCTCCTTTGTGAGGTTAGGCTCCGGGCCTCCTTCAGTCTGTATGGCAACACCGCGGATGTCACTTCCGTTCTGCAGCTTTTTAAAATCAATCATATCTATGCATCTCCCTATATAAATGTAAGACTTATTCAGTACAGATTTTATTTTAACATAAAAGCAGGGGCAAATGCCCCTGCCCTGTCAGATATTCAGTTTATATGATGGCTTAGCCTGCACTGTTGAGCAGCAGCAGTCCGAATACCAGTGTGAAGAGCGCTACTGTCTCTACGATACCGATAACGATGAAGTAGTTAGCAGTACCTTT
>CADCHO010000073.1 GCA_902801255.1 uncultured Eubacteriales bacterium
CCGAGAGGAATGTTTGCGATCGGAAGTGCGTTGCCCGGCTTGATATCTGCGTTCGGACCGGATTCAACTACGTCTCCGACTTTCAGCTTGTTAGGAGCGATGATGTAGCTCTTAACGCCGTCTGCATAAACGATGAGTGCGATGTTAGCTGTTCTGTTAGGATCGTACTCGATCGTCTTTACTGTTGCAGGGATATCGTCCTTCGTTCTCTTGAAGTCGATGATTCTGTATTTAGGTCTGTATCCGCCGCCTCTGTGTCTGACGGTGATCTTGCCTCTTACGTTTCTTCCCGAGTGCTTCTTAAGGGTGACGGTAAGAGACTTTTCCGGCTTGTCGGTTGTGATCTCCTCGAATGTGGAGACTGTCATGCCTCTCAGGCCCGGAGTCGTTGGTTTATATTTTCTGATTCCCATTTCCTACTGCCTCCTTAATTACATGTCTGAGAAGAGCTCGATTTCCTTGCTGTCAGGAGTGAGCGTTACGATTGCCTTCTTATAAGAAGAAGTCGTTCCGAAGTTTCTTCCCAGTCTCTTTCTCTTTCCGCTTACGTTCGTGATATTGACCTTGGCTACGTCTACGCCGAAGATCTCCTCGATAGCCTTACGGACCTCAGTCTTGTTGGCTTCCTTTGCTACCTTGAACGCATATTTCTTCTCAGCTGCCATATCCATACTGTTTTCAGTGATGATAGGTCTGAGGATCACATCGTATCCGGTCTTCATTATGCGTATACCTCCTCGATCTTCTTGGCTGCTGCCTCTGTGAGCACGAGTGTATAGTGATTTACGATCTCATATACGTTCATTGTGCTTACGAGTGCTGTTCTGACGCCAGGGATGTTGTGAGCGGATCTGACTACGTTGTCGTCCTTCTCGTCCATGACGATCAGTGCCTTCTTGTCTGCCTTGATGTTGGCGAGAACCTTGACCATTTCCTTTGTCTTAGGCTCTGTGAACTTGAACTCGTCTACTACGATCAGCTCGTTGCCGGCAACCTTTGCGGAGAGAGCCGACTTGAGAGCGAGTCTCTTGAGCTTCTTGTTGAGTGAGTATCTGTAGCTTCTTGGCTTTGGTGCGAATACTACTCCGCCGCCGACCTGTGATGGGTCTGTTGAGCTTCCCTGTCTGTGACGTCCTGTTCCCTTCTGTCTGAAAGGCTTGCGTCCACCTCCTCTGACCTCTGCTCTAGTCTTTGCGGACTGGGTGCCCTGTCTCTGGTTTGCCAGATAATTCTTGACTACGGCCTGAACTGCGAATTCATTAGGCTCGATTCCGAAGATAGCGTCGGAAAGATTGATTTCTCCAACCTTGCTGCCTTCAACGTTGATTACGTCTACTTTTGCCATTTTCAGTTCCTCCTTTCCGCTTATTTATCCTGACCCTTGACCGCCGGTCTGATCCTGAGGAGTCCGCCCTTCTTTCCCGGAACGGCGCCCTTGATCATCATGATGTTGCGGTCATCGAGCTTCTTTACGAGTACTACGTTCTGAACTGTGACTTTATCTCTTCCCATTCTTCCAGGAGCCTTGTTGCCCTTGAATACTCTTGAAGGATAAGTACCAGCTGCGAGAGCTCCTGCGAGTCTCTTGTGCTTTGAACCGTGAGTCATAGGTCCTCTGCGGTGGCCATGTCTCTTGATGTTACCCTGTGTTCCTTTACCCTTGGAAGTTCCGGTAACGTCGAGCTTCATGCCTTCTTCGAAGTCCGCTACTGTGATGACCTGACCTACTTCGTAAGCTTCTCCCTCGCCCGGCTTGAACTCAGCGAGGTGCTTCTTTGTGTCAACGCCTGCCTTAGCGAAATGTCCGCTCATTGGCTTGTTGACTCTCTGCGGCTTCTGATCTTCATATCCAACCTGGACTGCATCGTAGCCGTCTTTCTCGACAGTCTTGATCTGAACGACTGTCTCCGGGCCTGCCTCAACGACAGTGACCGGGATGACTGTTCCGTCTTCTGCGAAGATCTGTGTCATGCCGATCTTCTTTCCCAGCAATGTTTTCATATTTGATTCCTCCTGTTCTTACAGCGGATCGATCTGGTTTGCGGTATCGCCTCTCATTCGATCTTACTAATTACGGATTAGAGCTTGACGTAGATATCTACACCTGCAGGTGCGTCGAGTTTCTGAAGAGCCTCAACAGTCTTGTTGGTTGCGTTTGTAACGTCGATGAGTCTCTTGTGTGTTCTCTGCTCGAACTGCTCTCTGCTGTCTTTGTACTTATGGACCGCTCTGATGATTGTAACGACTTCCTTCTCTGTCGGCAGCGGAATAGGTCCGCTTACATCAGCACCTGTCTTCTTGACTGTCTCAACGATCTTTGCTGCGCTTTCATTCTGATCCTGATTTTCTGTAATTCGCTCATTACTTTCCTCCTGTTTTTATTCGTACTAATTGTCGCTATGCTTGTACAGGACTCCGCTTTTTTGTTTTCGCGGCAATCATGCAACTCATATGATTTGCCTGAAACCCTTGAAACACCAGCGTTTAGCTGTCCTAGTCCCTTTTGTTGAAGTGCCTTACACTCTTTCGCGCGTTTCCTATTGGATGGCACACAACAAAAAAGCGAAACCCTTCGCCCCCATCGTGTGAGGACTTCTCGGCAGAAATTATCCGCTAGCACGGTAACTTCCTGCTTCTTCGCATTTAACAAGCCTTTGAATTATATACATACTGCATATGGAATGGGCCTTTTGGCGGCTAGCGCCTAACACTGCGTTCCGCGTTTCCCACACTACCACAGTTTGTGCTTCAAAACCCCATTTGACCACTATATATAGACATGTAAATAAAAAAGATTCCCGAATCGGGAATCTTTTTTACATTCTTTACGCATAGGATCCGTTTTAGCCCGGTGGCCACTGCATGGCGCGCTTGCCGAGAATGTGGATATGCAGGTGTTTTACAGTCTGCTGGCCATCTTCGCCCGTATTGATAACGCAGCGGTATCCGTTCTCAAGTCCTTCCTGTGCACAGACCTCCTTGATCTTAAGCATCATATGAGCCATCAGCTCAGCGTGCTCGTCGGTCAGGTCATCAAGAGATGCAACATGGATCTTAGGTACCATCAGCATATGGACAGGAGCCTGCGGAGCCGCGTCGCGGAACACCGCAATAAGGTCATCCTGGTAAACCATATCGGTCGGGATGTCGCCGTTCGCCAGTTTGCAGAAAATGCAGTCACTCATGTCTGCCAACCTCCTTTTTAGTTTTACGTATATACGCTGTATTGCCGCTTTCATTTTACCATACCGCCGCTGGAACGTTTGCACTTTTCTTTGCTTCATTCTGCACTTTCAGATGACAGGAGAAGCGATGACACCGTCTCTGAAAAGATCTGTCGGTATCACCTTGCAGAATCTTCCCGGCTCAGGGACTTCACCATCTGCTTTGATATACGTCTTAATATAATTGCCGGTGTAACCGGTCATGCAGCCGTCTTCTTCCTCTTCGATCAGAACAGTCTGTTCCTTGCCGATTATCGAAAACCTGAAATCCCGGGCTACCTTTTCGGCGGCCTCCTCCAGAATGCCTGCCCTTTCTTTTTTCACTTCTTCAGGAACTGCCCCTTTAAGCCTGGCACCCGCCGTTCCCCTTCTCGGAGAATAGCGGAACACATGGGTCTTGCCGAAAAATGCCTCCTTCACGATATCCAGAGTGTCTCTGAAATCTTCCTCAGTCTCACCCGGGAATCCGACTATGATATCTGTCGTAATACCGAAATCCGGATCATAGTCGCGCAGCGCTCTGACGATCTCCAGGTATTCTGCGCGGGTATAGTGGCGGTTCATTGACTTCAGCACCGCATCGCTCCCGTTCTGGACCGAAAGATGAAGATGATGGCATAGCCTCCTGTGCCTTATGATCTCCTCAACATTGTCCTTATCGACAACTGTAGGCTCAAGCGAGCTTAGTCTTATCCTGAAATCCCTGCCTCCCGGAGCTTCGAGTTCATCCAGCATGGTCAGCAGCTGCGACAGTGAGCACTCCGCCCCGGGTTCAGTACCGTAGAGAGCGGTATTGATTCCGGTGAGAATGATCTCCATGTGGCCGGCTTCCACCAGCGCACGCACTTCCTCGACAATATCTTCTGCAGCCCTGCTTCTGACCGGCCCCCTCGCATACGGGATCAGGCAGTATGAGCAGAACCTGTCACATCCGTCCTGTATCTTGATATAGGCCCTCGTCATACCGTCGCTCCCGGCTTCGATGCGACCCATGTCTTCATAAAAGGTAAGCTCTTCGCGCGGCAGCACGAGCACATCAGCATGTGCTCCATCAACACGTTCAGCTTCCTGCAGCTTCTGCATAACAAGACCACATATCTCGGATTTGCGGCCATTGCCGACAATCAGGTCAACCTCCGGCATTTCGGCGACCTCATCCGCTGCCACCTGGACGTAGCAACCGGTGACTGCAACCAGGGCATCCGGATTGACCCTCTTGGCCCTCCGGATAAACTGCCTTGATTTTCTGTCAGCTATATTGGTAACAGTGCAGGTATTGATGATATACACATCCGCAAAGTCTTCTTCGTCAACAATTTCAGCGCCACGGGAAACGAAGGCCTCTTTTATGGCCTCCGTCTCGTAGTGATTCACTTTGCAGCCCAATGTGTGAAATGCGACCTTCATTTGTGTGTAAATTAGTGTTAAGTGTGCTCCGCTGAATTTCCGTTGTTACGATCAAAACTCCTTTGATATCAATTGAGTCTATCACTCCTTACGCATTTCGGTCAACATTACGGGCTGGATGTGATTTCATTTACCGGCTGTCTGCAACTATGCCATGGCCGGCGCGGCCGCATCCATCTGCTCAGCGCCCCTCAGCCACGCAGGCTGCAGCGGGCACAGATGTGACAGCCGCTGCCTCCGGTATCGATGCGGCCGTTGCTGCCGGGGCAGCTCCGGTGACATCTTCCTGCCCGGCAGCTTCCTCTGCGGCTTCGCCCGCAGAGGCGCCGGCCGGATAAATCAAGCCATATCTTCTCGCAAGCACTTCCGTGAGCCTCTCAGCTTCATCCTCAAACAGAGTCACGCCCTTGGTCATTCTTTTATGATCCGGATCCCACTCGCGAATATCTACTTTTCCCGGTCCGTCATTCCACGCGACAATATTCACCTCTCTCGTCCAGCCGTTGTCTTTCCTGCTGAGCACGCCGATGCGTTCCATCAGATCAAAACGGACACGGTCATTTCGTACCTGAGAATTGTTTTGTGTGTAAGCCATTTTGTTCTCCTTCCTGATGAAGATCTCCTTATTTAGGTTCCTATCGATCGCGCTTTCGATGTATCCAGATATTAAAATATCCAATTAAAAAAGTCGAACCGGAAACGCCCCCGATCCGACATCCTAAGCACTATCTTTGTGCCCCGGCACTTTTTCCTGTTACCGGCCAGGGAGACACAGTCTGCTCTCATATTTTAAACGTACCGACCTGTAGATTCATGCTCTTAAGATTATCAAGGATGGGACGGCTTGAAAAAACATCCGTGCGTAAAAATGCCTATCCCAGAACGCTGGGATAAATCTTGTAAATAACATCGTTTTCCTCTGATTTTTCAAGATTTTTCGGGGAGAGTCTTGAAAATGTGATCCGATTCTCCACTTTATTCAAGATTTGCCCTTTCTTTCCTATATTTGCCTCATGCTCAAGGATCAAATCTTGAAAAAAAGCTGTGTTTGCATCGATTTTTCAGGGTTTACCTGCTTTTTATCAGGGAGGAGCCGGTGCGCGGATGATCTGCGAGGCATTTGTACACGAAAAAAGCTCCACGGCGCTGATGCACGAAAAAAGGCTCCTGCGGTGCAAAAGCATGAAAAAAACGGCTCCCTCTGGGGAAGCCGCTTTTATTGTTGTGAGTGATTATTCGATTACCTCAGTTACAACGCCGGAACCTACTGTTCTGCCGCCTTCTCTGATAGCGAATCTCAGTCCTTCTTCGATAGCGATCGGTGTGATCAGCTCGATCTCC
>CADCHO010000074.1:0-2416 GCA_902801255.1 uncultured Eubacteriales bacterium
AAGCTTCCCATCGACCAGTTGTGCAGATTGACTATGTTGGAGTCATCGGCGAATGTAACGAGAAATTCCGTGACCGCCGAGCAGATATATCCGACCATAACGCCGCAGACTATGAGTACTGCCATGCTCTTCACCTTGCCGGATATCAGAAGGATCACGCCCGTCACTATGAGCGAGCCCGCAAAAGCCGCGATTATCATCACCAGCGAATGGACCATCATGCCGCGGGCGAGCGCGAATACCATGACGCAGGCTACGACCAGCTTGGCTCCTGACGAGATACCAAGTATATACGGACCCGCGATAGGATTCGCGAAGAAGGTCTGCAGCAGAAATCCGGAAACCGCAAGAGCTCCTCCGAGAAGAGCCGCTGCCAGTATCCTCGGCATGCGGATATCCCAAACGATCTTGCCGTATTTGGATACGGTATCATGCGAAAAGAGTATGCGAAGAGACTCGGCCGCCGATACGGACGAGCTGCCGAGCAGAATATTGAGCAGCACCAGAATGATCAGCAGCGCTGCCAGTATTGCATATGTCGCTATTACTCTTTTTCTCATAATAATTATGGAGCCTCCGGCTCCGAGCAGTTTGAACTGCTACCCGTCAAGAGGACAGTGAAAAATCAAAAGATTTTAGCAACCAGTAACAGTAAATGTTGCTGGTTGCTTTTGTGTTGAGCAGACACTGTTTCACAGAGTCTGCAATGAAAGATGTGTCTCAGGCTTCGCCAGAGATGAATAGAGTATTTCCTCGCCGGTCTTATGCTGCGAGAAGATATGAATTGTGCTTCTCCATCGGAGTCAGTACTCCGAATCTTCTCTGGTATCTCTTATTGTTGTAGTAATATATATAGTTTTCGATCATAGACACGAGCTCTTCACGACTGTTGAAGCGTTTGCCATAGTATCGTTCTCTTTTCAGGATCCCCCAGAATCCTTCCATTGGACCATTGTCTATGCACTTGGCTACTCGTGACATACTTTGTGTCATACCAACATTCTCCAGCTTTGTATGGAATACCCGGTTTGTGTACTGGAAACCACGATCAGAATGGCACAATGGAGTCGCTCCAGGATTAGCGGCTATTGCCTGATCGAACGTAGTAAACACCAACGGGTTGTCATTGCTGTTGCTGATCACATATGACACGATCCGTCTGTCATAGAGATCCAGGATCGCGCTGAGATAGACTTTGTGCTTGTCCTTGTTTTCGTCATACCATTTGAATTCCGTGACATCAGTAAGCCATTTTTCGTTCGGTTTATCTGCTGTGAACTCTCTGTTCAGGATGTTTTCTGCTATGAACTGTGGATTGTCTGCCTGCCTGGTGCATCCGTGGTTCGCATACTTGATCGTAGACTTGATGTCCTTTGCTCTGCAGATCCTGAGAACTCGCTTGTCGTTGACCTTTATGCCATAGTCGCGATACAGGTCATCATTGATCCTGCGGTATCCCTTGGACGAGTCCTTCATATGGATCTCTTCCATCTTTTCGGCGATCAGTCTATTCTGCTTGACTCGTTCACCGACATCACCGCGCAGCCACTTGTAATATGCTGACCTAGAAACATGCAGTATCCTGCAACATGGTTCGACCGGATAGTTATATGTCTCTGTGCAGTACTTGATGGAACCGTAGAGGTGTGACTGCCTTACTTGCGATAGAGATCCTTCCTCTCCAGTTCCTTGACTTTTTTTAACAGGTCACGCTCCATCTTCATCATATACAGCTCATGCTTCAGCCGTTCATTCTCTATCTGGAGTTTCTCAATCTCGCTGCGAGGTTCCTGATCAGCCTTGCGCCTTCCGCGGCGGTCTTCAAGGCCTGCTTCGCCTAATTCTTTGAAGCGTTTGACCCAGCCATAGACTTGCTGGTAGCTGACGTTATACTTGATTGCAGATTCGCCATAGTTGCAGCCATTGGCAATACACTCCTTTACAATCTGGAAGCGCTCTTCTTTTGTGGTTTTTCTTGATGTAGTCATACGGCTTCCTCCTGACATCTTGTGTGAGAAGTCTTCACCGTTATTATACATCTTCACCCATTGACGTAGTTGCTCTTCTGCTCTCAATCCATATTCCGCTGCAATGGTTTCATAAGATCCTTTACCATTAAGATAGTCATTGACAGCCTGGAGCTTTAACTCCATCGGATATACTTTATTAATTCCATGATTAATAAAAGCGGTTTCCCCATGAGCCTTATACAATGCCACCCAATATCTTACTCTCTGCTGATTGAAGTTTCTTTGATGTGCCAATGCCTTAGCTCCAATCTTGCCGCTGGCAACAAGCTTTGCGCACTCAATTTTTGTCTCAGCAGAGATTTTTACGCCCTTCCTTTCCATAAGAAAAACTCCCTCCATGATTAACAGTTTTATTTTTTACTGTCTCTCATAGAGGGAGCATATCA
>CADCHO010000074.1:2435-5503 GCA_902801255.1 uncultured Eubacteriales bacterium
TCTCAGCAGAGATTTTTACGCCCTTCCTTTCCATAAGAAAAACTCCCTCCATGATTAACAGTTTTATTTTTTACTGTCTCTCATAGAGGGAGCATATCAATCCTCGGCATCCTGTTTCTTTTTCCTCTGATCGGGGCGTTGGTCCCGGACGGACCTGCATGCTGGTTTTTCCAGAAGTGGGGCAATATCACCATAGGGTATATGATCTACTTCTTCAGCATCCTTCTTATCGTAAGGCTTGCCGAATTCGCTGTCAGGGCAGTGCGCAGGCTGCGGACTCACGAAAAACAGACCCCATCACGTGCCTACTGCAGGTCTATGCTGATCCTTATACTTGCGGCAGCTGTCGCCCTGAACGTATGCGGCAGTATAACTGCGCATGATGTTAAGACCACGTTCTATAAAATACCGAAAGAAACTCTGGGGCAGGATGAGCCCCTCCGCATAGTCCTCATAGGCGACACTCATATCGGAGTGAATTCGACGCCTCAGCTTTACCGTGACATGACAGACCGCATCAATGAGCAGGATCCTGACATCGTTGTCTTTGCCGGTGATATAGTGACAAGCTCATACGGAGCTATGAGGGAGCCTGAGGTCTACTCAGAGATTCTGAGCCGCATACAGGCAAAGCGCGGCAAATATGTAGTCTACGGCAATCATGACGTTGAAGAGCCTTTGCTCGGCGGATTTACGTATATAGGGGCTGAGAACGCCCTGAGACATCCTGAGATGGAGAAGTTCATAGCTGACTGCGGATTCACCCTGCTGAGAGATGAGGTCATAATACTGCCTGAATTCAACGGCCTCTGCATAGCCGGCAGGAGGGACGAGAGCCGCCCGGGCGACGGCGTAAAGGTGAGGGCGAGCCTTGCTGAGCTTATGTCAGGGACAGAGCCTTCCGAACCGGTCCTTCTTCTGCAGCATGAACCTTCGGATCTTGAAGAACTCGATACATACGGGATAGACCTGTCCGTCTCCGGACATACGCACGACGGCCAGATATTCCCGGGAAATATATTTTCACGTATAAGGGGACCTCAGTCCTACGGACTTAAAAAGTGGGGCGCGGCGAATGTTATCGTTACTTCGGGAGTAGGCTTCTACGGGCCGCCTATAAGGGTGGCAACGATAAGCGAGATAGCCGTTATTGATGTTGAGTAAGGCGGTGAGGGCATGGACACAAATGATCTTAAGGGGAGACAGCTCTGGAAGGCAAAAGCCAGGGCAGTGGTAAAAAAGCATTACATACTGCTGGTATTGCTATGCCTTGTTTCCGTATTCTACGGCAATGAGTTCAACTATGTAAGTTCGCATACGAACGATACCTACAATTTTCTTTCGGGTCAGGATCCTGAAGGAACGGGCATAAAGTTGAGGATCGATGACAAGTCTCTGATCGAGATCGCAGAGGAAAAGATGGGCATCGACATCGAGGCTCTCAGACAGAAGAGGCTCGAAAGGACGGAGAAGATCCGGGTAAGCGGAAGTCAGCAGCTGGAAAAAATACAAAGCAAGGAGAGGGGCATCTTTGCATCCGTGGCTTCGTACTTTTCATCAGGCAAGCTGGTAGATACCATAGTGGATACCGGAGAATCGGTGCTGAATTCACGCAAACTCATAGAAACGATACTCATAATAGCAGCCTTGCTTGTGAGCCTGTTCATCTGGGTCTTCCTGAAGAACGTCTATATAGCGATATTACGGAGAATGTTCCTTGAAGCGCGGACGTATGCCAGTGTACCGGTATCCCATGTACTGCACTTCAGGATCGTAAGATGCTGGATGAACGCATCAATGGCTATGCTGCGGGTCACTATATATGAGTTACTGTGGTGGCTTACAGTCGTGGGCGGTGTTATAAAGCACTATTCCTATCTTCTTGTACCATACATCATTGCCGAAAATCCTGACATCGATCCGGAGGAAGCTATCAGTCTGTCACGGCGGATGATGGACGGACACAAGATGGAGGCCTTCTATATAGACCTTTCGTTCATAGGATGGCATATCCTCGGCATTCTGACCTTCGGAGCTGCTGAAGCGTTCTGGGCAGTACCGTACAAGATCGCGACTTTTACGGAATACTACGCCGTAAGAAGAGCAGATGCCAGAACTATTGAACTTGAGGGATCTGATCAGCTCAATGACAGATACCTCTTTGAAAAGGCGGACAGAGATATGCTCGAAGAGGCCTATGTGGATATCGAGGCTCAGAAAATGTATATCGACACACACAGGGTGACTCTGAGCCCGGTCAAAGCATTCTTTGCCAAAAACTTCGGCCTGTGGATAGGAAGCACTGAGGAGAAGAAAGCATACGACGAAGTTGACAACAGACGCCAGCAGATAGTTGCAGACCGTGCAGCCATCAGGGGCGAAATGTATCCGCAGAGACTGAATCCTCTCTGGGAGGAAGACAGCTACCATGCCCTCAGGCATGCAAGGTCCATCCGCACATATACGATATGGTCGGTCATAATGATATTCTTCGTATTCGCATTTATCGGCTGGAGCTGGGAGGTAGGCATACACCTTGTAAAGGATGGCGTGTTCGTAAACAGAGGCGTTATGCACGGACCGTGGCTGCCTGTCTACGGAAGCGGAGTCGCCATGATCATCGTGGCTCTGGCAAGGTGGCGCAGGAATCCTGCAGCAGAGGCGATACTCACGATAGTGCTCTGCGGCTTTGTGGAATACATGACTTCATACTATCTCGAGGTCACAAAGGGAATGCGCTGGTGGGACTATACCGGGTACTTCCTCAATCTCAACGGAAGGATATGCGGAGAGGGGCTCATGGTATTCGCCATAGGAGGCATGGCGGCAGTATATCTCCTTGTGCCTATCGTAGACAGCCTTCTGTCCCGTATAAATCCGAAGATCCTTACGGCTCTCAGTATAGTGCTTGTGATCATTTTTGCGGCAGATATGGTATACTCTCACAATACACCTAACATCGGAGAGGGGATCACTGATTATGACGCTTACAAGTCGACATCATCCGTTGAGTATGACATCGGTCATATCCGGTATAGGTAAGGGGAATGAGAGAATGGGGGTATGAA
>CADCHO010000075.1 GCA_902801255.1 uncultured Eubacteriales bacterium
CATGTGGGAAATAACCTCCTTGATAATCCACTCGGGCGTCGAAGCGCCCGCTATGCAACCAATTTTAGTATATTTTGTCAACCTATTCAACAGTAAATTATTTGCATTTTCGATAAATACACTGTTTTTATTGTTTTTTTTCGCAATCTCATACAGCTTTCTGGAGTTTGAACTGTGTTCGTCTCCTATAACTATCATTGCATCGACCTGAGATGCGAGTTCTGCGCAGCTTTCCTGCCTTTCACGCGTTGCGTTGCATATTGTATTGCGGATATCATAGCTGATCCCGGCCTGTTCAAAGACTTCCAGCACTTCTTCCAGGAGTTCCTCTTTTATGGTGGTCTGGCAGACTATTATCGGTTTCTCACCTTTAAGATTCTCGACTTCGGCTTCAGCTTCGGCAGCGTTACCTATAAGTACAGCGCTGTAACCGCACCATCCGTTTGTGGCCTTTACTTCCTGATGCTCTCTGTCACCTATCACCACTACCGGTATGCCTTCATCATGAGCTTTCGAGACAATGTCATGTATCTTTTGTACAAAGACACAGGTCGTGTCTATCAGCTGTATGCCTCTTTCATCAGCTTTTTCGTAAAACTCCCGTGGCTCTCCATGCGATCTTACTATCACGGTATCGCCCTCATCAGCTTCTTCGAGCGACTCAATCATTGTAACGCCCATGGATTCCAGTCTTTTCACGACGTCCTTATTGTGGATCAGGTAACCGCATGTAAAAAGGCGGCCATTGCGGTCTTTCTTTTCGGCCTCGCTGAAGGCCATATCTATCGCTCTGTTTACTCCGAAGCAAAAACCGGAGTGTCTGGCTCTGATTATTTCCACTTTATTCCTCTTTCAAAACATGGCCGGCGGGATCACCGCCGGCCTCATTGTTTACACCTGTTCAGCAAATGTGAACATCCAGTACTATTCAGAATAGTTTAGAACTTGCCTGCAGTTGCTGCTTCCTCAACGGAAACTGCTACAGATACAGTCATTCCAACCATAGGATTGTTGCCTGCTCCGATGAGACCCATCATCTCTACGTGTGCCGGTACCGAGGAGGAACCAGCGAACTGAGCGTCAGAGTGCATACGTCCCATTGTATCTGTCATGCCGTAGGATGCAGGACCTGCAGCCATGTTATCAGGATGCAGTGTACGTCCTGTACCACCGCCGGAAGCTACTGAGAAGTACTTCTTTCCTGCTTCAAGTCTTTCCTTCTTGTAGGTTCCTGCTACAGGATGCTGGAATCTTGTAGGGTTGGTCGAGTTACCTGTGATGGATACGTCTACGTTCTCTTTCCACAGAATAGCTACGCCTTCCTGTACGTCATTTGCGCCATAGCAGTTGACCTTTGCTCTTGGGCTTTCAGGGTCCTTGGAATAGCACTTTCTGAATACTTCCTTGAGCTCGCCTGTTGCATAATCATATTCAGTCTCAACATATGTAAATCCGTTGATCCTGGAGATGACCTGAGCTGCGTCCTTGCCGAGACCGTCGAGGATTACTCTGAGTGGTTTCTGGCGTACTTTGTTAGCCTTGGAAGCGATACCGATAGCTCCCTCAGCAGCAGCGAACGACTCGTGTCCTGCGAGGAATGCGAAGCACTCTGTGTCCTCTTCGAGAAGCATCTTTCCGAGGTTTCCGTGTCCGAGGCCTACCTTACGGCGGTCAGCAACGGAACCAGGGATGCAGAATGACTGAAGGCCTTCGCCGATAGCTGCAGCAGCGTCAGCAGCCTTGCGGCAGCCCTTCTTGATAGCGATAGCAGCGCCTACTGTGTAAGCCCACTTTGCGTTTTCAAAGCAGATAGGCTGGATGTTCTCAATCATGTGATATACATCAAGACCTGCATCCTTTGTGATCTTTTCTGCTTCTTCAATAGATCCGATACCGTACTCAGCCAGCTTGGAAAGGATCTGTTTTTCTCTTCTATCGTAAGATTCAAATGTAATCATGTCTCTTTCCTCCCTGAATTATTCTTTACGCGGATCAATGAATTTAACAGCGTCAGCAACACGTCCATACTGACCGGATGCCTTTTCAATAGCCTTTACAGGATCATCGCCAGCCTTGATGAAGTCCATCATCTTGCCGAAGTTGAGATACTTGTAGCCAATGATCTCATCATCTTCGTCAAGAGCGAGCTGTGTGATATAACCTTCTGTGAGGTCGAGATATCTAGGTCCCTTATCGAGGGTACCGTATGTTGTGCCGACCATGGATCTTGTTCCCTTGCCGAGATCCTCAAGGCCGGCTCCGATCTGGAGGCCGCCCTCTGAGAAAGCACTCTGCGAACGTCCGTAAACGATCTGCAGGAAGATCTCTCTCATTGCTGTGTTGATAGCATCACATACAAGGTCTGTATTGAGAGCTTCAAGCACAGTGAGACCCGGAAGGATCTCTGCTGCCATAGCTGCAGAATGTGTCATTCCGGAGCATCCGATAGTCTCTACCAGTGCTTCCTGAATGATACCGTCCTTAACGTTGAGTGAAAGCTTGCAGGCTCCCTGCTGAGGTGCACACCAGCCAACACCGTGAGTGTATCCTGAAATATCGGATATCTGCTGTGGCTTTACCCACTTTCCTTCTTCAGGAATCGGTGCAGAGCCGTGATGTACTCCCTGGTGAACAGGGCAC
>CADCHO010000076.1 GCA_902801255.1 uncultured Eubacteriales bacterium
AGAAGAATTCAAATATGAGCTCAGCAAGCGCGGCTACAACTACCGTTTCGATCCGCAGAGGAAGTACTGGACGGTCACACCGCCCGGCGGCAGGAAGCCGATCCGCATCCATAAGCTCGGGGACGATTACTCCAGAGAGAGTATAGAGCGGCGGATCTATGACAATGATCCGTCTGTAAGGACAGAAAGACTTCGGCAGCAATACCGCCAGCCAAACAATTATAATCTCCGCCGGCGTATCGACCGTATTATGGGACGCAGCGGTCTTGAGAAGCTTTACCTCAGATACTGCTATGAGCTCGGCTATCTGCCTAAGTATCAGCAGAACCCGACAAAGCTCCATATTCTCCTGAAGGAAGATCTCCTGAAATGCGATCAGTACTCAGAACAGGCCAAACTCCTGTCCAGGTACCATGTTGACACCGAAAAGGATCTCTCAGATCTTATGGAGAATATTGAGGGCAAGATAAAAGAACTCAGCCTTGGCAGGGATGAACTCAGACAAACAGCCCGCAGAGTGCTGCCGGAAAGCGAGATCAATGACGCGAAAGAAAAAATCAAGGATCTCACTGCTGAGATCAGAGAGCTCCGCCATGAACTGAAAGTCTGCGGAGATATACAACAGCGCTCCGGGCATGTAAGAGAGAATCTTGCGGTCATTGACAGAGACAGGATGCGCGAAAGAGTGCGCTAAAACCCTTTATCACAATTAGAAAACTCAAAACCAGGAGGTTCACATGAACAGAGAAACAGAAAACATAACTAAAAACGGCTTATTCATATACAGATCTATAGACCACAGGAGGCTTGAATGACAGAAACTACAGCAGATACTATATATAATGATGACAATCCAGATATGAGTCTGGGAGAATCGTCTGCGGGATCAGGTGACTGGACAGATCAGCTCACTCTGAACAAGAATGGCAGAGCCTGCAATACACTCTACAACATGCGGCTGATCCTTGAAAATGATGAGGATTTCCAAGGCATCGTATTCAACCAGCTTGCTGACGATCTTGAGATCAGAGGCAGTGTTCCCTGGAATCATACTTCAAAGTACTGGCGCGATGTGGATGACGCGCAGCTCATGTGCCTAGTTGATGAACGCTACGGCAGCTTCACGCAGAACAACTACCGCACAGCGCTGTCAAAGGTGACAGACGACAGGTCATACCATCCTGTAAAAGATTACTTTGCATCGCTGCCTGAATGGGACAATGTGCCAAGGGTCGATACTTTGCTCATTGATTACTTCAGTGCTGACGACACTCCTTACGTCAGAGCAGTGACAAGAAAAATGCTATGTGCTGCTGTCAGCAGGATATATATGCCCGGGATCAAGTTTGATCACATACTGGTTCTCAACGGACCGCAGGGCATCGGAAAGTCCACTTTCATCTCAAAGCTCGGGATGGAATGGTATTCTGACAGTCTAAGTATTTCCGACATGAACGATAAGACGGCTGCAGAAAAACTTCAGGGTTACTGGATACACGAGATCGGTGAGCTTGCCGGCATAAGGAAAGCTGACATAGATAAGGTCAAGGCATTCATCTCACGCCAGGATGACAAGTACAGGGCTTCATACGGTCGCAGGGTCAGTCCTCATCCAAGGCAGTGCGTGTTCTTCGGAACCACTAATGCAGAGAATGGCTTTTTGAGAGATATTACAGGAAACCGCAGATTCTGGGCAGTCAGGACTCCCGGGGCAGGCGTCTTAAAGCCATGGGATCTCACGCAGGATGACGTAGATCAGATATGGGCTGAAGCGCTTCACCTTACCAGGCAGGGTGAAGCATTGTTCCTCTCACACGAGTTGGAAGAGTCAGCCAGGATCGAGCAGGCTGCCGCTATGGAACATGACGACAGAGAGGGTCTTGTTACAGACTACCTTGACCTGCCGCTGCCTGTAAACTGGAGCGATCTGTCTCTTTACGACAGGCAGGATTATGTTCAGAGTCATGGATTGCTTTATAGCGGCGGGGACGTCAGAATAAGAGACTATGTATCTAACATAGAGATCTGGTGTGAATGCTTTGGCAAGGATAAGTCTGATTTCCAGCATAAAAACAGCTTTGAGATCAGTGCCATAATGGCGCGTATAGACGGATGGGAGAAGACCGGCAAAACTATGTGGCTCCCGATCTATGGAAAGCAGCGAGTCTACAGGCGGAAAAGTGAGACCAGTTCTTTGAAACAAACTATGGAACGATCTACGGAACAAACGATATAAAGTAAACACTTATCGAAAAAACCGGAGCAGTCTGCAAACGATCTATAACAAAGATTGTTTCATAGACTGTTCCGGACTTTGTTCCAGAGATTGTTGCTGAAAGCACCGTGCAATAAGCAAGAGGAATCTATATGCTTCTTCTTTGCAATCTGGAGAATACTTTTTCAAACATCCAAAGTCTTTTTCATCGCGATTCCCGGCACTGCCATTGATATCACCGTGAATACCGGTATGCATACCAGTACCGGCCATATCACGAACTTATAGCTGAACATCATCATCTGCCCTGCTATAAGGTTTACGAGCAGATGATTGAGAAGCATGCCGACAGTCAGAACAAACGCGAAGGTAAGACATATGCGGAAAACTCCTTCCATTCTAAGCATATGTGTCAGCTGTTTTCCTGTCATTCCGATCGCCCTCAACGTACCCAGTTCTGTCCTTCGCTCATTGATGGATGTTACTGTCAGGTTGATAAAATTCATAACACCTATGAGGGCCAGAACGAAGGCCAGCGCGCCGCCGACAAGAAGGAACAGTCTTACCATCTCTTTGAAGTCATCAAGATATGTCATTCTTGATGCGTATCCGAGCTGCGGATGCGTGATCTCGCAGTATTCTCTCACCTCATCATCTACAGCTTCCATTTTAGCCTCTTCTGCATTGAAGAAGCGCTCTTGCAATCGCCACCCTCTGCTGCTGTCCTCCCGATAACTGATTCGGCATGGTAACCCTCCTTTCTTATCGTTGAGGATCTATCAGCTTTCTTTTTGCCTTTCCTCCCACAGTTTCTCTGCAACCGGTGTCCAATTATCCGCATAT
>CADCHO010000077.1 GCA_902801255.1 uncultured Eubacteriales bacterium
TGCGGGGTAGGAGACAATATGACATGTTACAGGAATCGGCACATTTGTGAAAGACTAAGTTCCGGCGCAGGGTAGAATTTAGTTTTTCATTCAAGGCAATTAACAACCGGACGTAAAATTTGTTGTGATTTAACCAATAATGTGGTATATTTGTTTGTACCTTTTAAAAAGCAATATTTTTTTGACCACAAAATGTCAAAAAATTAACATAGCAATGGGGATGGCATCATGTCTAATGATGGAATGTTTAAAAAAATAAAGAACAAATCAGTTGTTCAGACTGTGGTAGACAGTATCACAAAGGTGATCATCTCCGGAGACCTCAAGCCCGGCGATAAGATTCCGACCGAAATGGAACTGGCCGAAAGCTTCGGAGTAGGCCGCAATTCCATCAGAGAGGCGATCAAGATTCTTGTCTATTACGGCATACTTGAGATCCGGAGAGCAGAGGGTACATTTGTATGCAACGGATTCAATAAGATCATGATCGACCCGATGGTGTACGGCGTTATTCTTCATCAGAGTGAGGACTACGTGAACCTGATGGAGCTGAGGGAAATGATGGAAGCCGGCGTCCTGAGGCTCGCGATCGCCAAATATGACGAGGCGGAGCTGGAAAAGCTGCGTGAGAAGCTTGATATCCTCAGGAAAGAGATCGAGAAAGGCCCCGACAATATAGAGAACGTATTTATAGCAGATAACGTGTTCCATGATACGGTATCGGAAATGGGACACAACCCGATTGTTGACAGGATCAATAATGTAGTGAGGGAAATGACGCACAAGATGCGCTACAGTTCTGTTAAGAACATGTTGGTATCGGGACGTGGCCAGGAGCTTTACGAAGCGCATGAGAAAATCTACGAGAAGATCCGTGACCGCGACCTCTCAAATCTGAATGAGGATATAAGGAGGACCTATTTCCCGGAAGAAGCGGATATGTAACACAGGGGGGATGTCCCCCGCTGAAGTTTATGATGCACACGCGTGCGGAAAGGAAGATGTTGCCTTCCGGGCAACCTGCACGCGGCGCAGCGGCTCGTTCTGCGAGCCTTGAAAAAAGAGATAATGCAAACCCCCGCAAGGCTTACACCTTGCGGGGGTTTTGCGTGAGGGTATAGAAACACAGTATATTCAGAATAAAAGCGCAGGAAGCATATTATGGAATGAGCAAGGGAAACGCATAAATTACCTGCGCTTTAATCTGCAATATAATGGTTTTCAAAAAGTAAGGATCCGGCTCTTACTGAAGAGCCTCAGCAGTTGCTACGATGTTCTCCACGGTGATGCCGTTCATGGCAAGGAGTCTCTCGTAAGGAGCGGACTGGCCGAACTGATCCTGGACGCCAATTCTCTTTACTTTGCCCTTGCCGGCCTCTGCTACTACTTCGCAGACAGCGCTTCCAAGGCCGTTGAGAATGTTGTGGTCCTCGACGGTGATGATCTTGCCGATCTTCTCGATGCAGTCATTGACGCAGTCAACATCGAGAGGCTTTACAGTGTGCATATCGACAACGCGCGCGTCGATGCCCTTCTTAGCCAGCTCCTCGGCTGCTGCGATAGCAAGGCGTACTGTGTCACCGTTAGCGATGATGGCGACATCCTTGCCGTCCTTTACCATGTGCGCCTTGCCGATCTCGAAAGGCGTAGCGTCATCATAGATCACCGGGATGGCGTCTCTTGTAAAGCGAAGATAAACAGGTCCGTCATATGCTGCAGCAGCTGCTACCAGCTTCCTTGCGGAATAGTAGTCAGCGGGCATGATCACAGTCATGTTCGGGATCGTGCGAAGGACGCCCAGGTCCTCTACGCACTGGTGGGAAGCGCCGTCGTTAGCAGGTGTAAGTCCGCCGTGGGAGCAGGCGATCTTGACATTCAGCTTCGGATAGCAGATCTCCTGACGGATCATCTCGAGCATTCTCTCGGAACCGAAAACTGCATAAGTTACTACGAAAGGAATCTTGCCGCAGGTGGCCATACCGGCTGCAACGCCTGCGCCGTTCTGCTCAGCGATACCTACGTTGTAATACTGAGCGGGAAGGGCTTTTCTGAAAGCCTGTGTCTTACAGGACTTACCGATATCGATATCTACAACACAAATATTCTTATTGGCTTTTCCAAGCTCAACGATCTCATCTCCAAAACCTTCTCTGGTCGCTTTTAATTGATCGCTCATAGTTATCCTCCATATTTAATCTGAAAACAGATTTCTTCATTGATAAATGGTGATGCGGTGCTCACAGCGTTGTCTGCTCTGTCATCGCAGTGAAAGACAGTTCAGTTTAATGCAGCGAGCTGAGCGTCGAGCTCATCCATAGC
>CADCHO010000078.1 GCA_902801255.1 uncultured Eubacteriales bacterium
TATGAAGTGACCTCATGTCAAGCGATTTATGAGATCACTTTTTTAATTGTTTCGACACTGAACGCATGGGCAGAGCCTCAGGTTCAACAGTCCCCGGCCTTGGCCACTCTGTTATTCGTGGATTGGTTACCTACAGGTCAATGGTCCGCCATGAATCTTGCTGTCTATTTTCGTGAATCAAGGTATTTCTACTTTGTCAACATAGAAAGGTCGCAAATGATTCGGACCTAAGAGTGCCCTAAGACCCTGCCTATGTGTTCAGTATCGATCTTTTAGATATAACTTTTAGTCAGTTCCATTAGCTGTTTCACGCAACATTGTCGGTCATCATTCCCCAGATGAAGCACGATAGTTCTCTGGCTATTGCTGTAGCTGCCTTGTTTCGGTTCACGCCATTATGCAATGTCAGTCTGTAAAACCTCCGGCGCAGCCTTTCGTTGGCCTTGTCAGCATACGCTATTACCTCTGGGGAGCATCCTTCCTGCCTTTTCTTCAGGGCGACAGACTTATGTCCGACAGTTCCTCTTGTGTAGCATTGTGCCGCTTCTACCATCAACCGCCTCAGATGCCTGTTCCCCGCTTTCGTGATCCCATATCTGTTGATGTCATCAGCACTGGAATCCTCGCTTGGTACAAGACCCAGGAAGCCAGCAAACTTCTGCGCTTTTGCAAATCTTTCAAAATCGCCAATCTCTACGAGCATTGACAGAGCTGTATGGGTTTGGAGCCCCATAAAGCAGCCCAGCTTCTTGACCTTTTCCCGGTACCTCTCTTCAGATGCCAGCTCTTCGATCCGTCTGTCTAATCGCTCGATCTTTTCTACCAAATATTCATATGTTATGAGATATTCCGAAAGTGTCTCTTTGTCGAGTGGCGCCAGTTCAAGGCCGTAAAGCCATTTCATATGCCTGATCGTCCAGTATGTTTTGCCACCGTCAAAGCGTTTTCCCTGTCTCAACACGAAAGCCAGGATCTGCTGTTTGACCTTCTTCAGAGCAAGTTTCTGATCATCCCGCATCCGGATATATTCCTTGACCTGGTTGTCCTGTTCATCCGGTACATATACTTCACTGTATGTGTGAAAAGCCAGGCACCTTGCAATGTTTGCTGCGTCTTTACGATCCGTTTTTACACGGTTCGTATTTGTGATCGCCATTGTTGTGGGAGCAAGGATCTTACAGTCAACTGCATGATCTGTCAGCTGATGGTAAAGCGAATACCCTACACATCCGGCTTCATATCCACATACGAAAGTTACATCGCCCTCGTATCGATTTCTGACCCGCTCCATATATTTCAGAACAAGCCTGTAATCAGCAGGAATGGTCTGTCTGTATTCGACCAGATCCGTGTCGTAGCAGTAACAGCACAGAGTATAACTCTCCTTATGGACATCCATTCCAACATAAACTATAGTATTCATAGTGGCCTCCTTTTGTATGCGGTAATCCCCGCTTCTGAGTTGTGTGGTTGCAACTTCAGTATACTTCATATTGTCTATTTTAGTTTTATTGTTTTATTCGCCCGGTGCCACAGTCACTTCGCCGTCTTCCGAGGTCTGCAGAGCCTTTCCTTCAAGCACTGCGTTCATAAGACTTTTTGCATTTTCTATGCTTTCAGCATCCTGCGTCATAACGTATGCGTATTCTCCGCCTGTTGAGTATGTAGGCAGCATGCCGTCTCCGCCCCCTACCGTATTCTTGAAGATCTTCCAGTCAGGATTTTTCGCCAGCTGGTATTTGACCAGCTTTCTGATTTCGCGCGAACTGAAACTCATCTCAACGTAATTGGTCAGGCTCGAAAGAACTTTGTTGTAGCTCAGTATCATTGTGCGGCTACTTGTAGCTTTCTTAAGGAGAGCTTCGAATACCAGCTGCTGATTTTTGATTCTCTGACGGTCACCGTCAACAAACGCCTTACGCTCTCTCGCAAACGCAAGCGCCTGCTTTCCGTTCATATGATTAACGCCTTCCTTGACAGTCCAGCTCTTGAGTTTTACAGGGGTGAACTCATATTCGGACTCAACATCTATCCCGCCGATCGCATCGATAAACCTCTCAACGGTGGTGAAGTTGACCTTGACATAATAGTTTACTTCTGTATCAAACAGCTGCTCCAGAGCCCCTATCGTAGTCTGTACCCCGTAAAAACCGGTGTGCGTGAGCTTGTCCATCGCGTTGTCGAAGTCAGGCATGTAAATCTCATAGTCACGCGGAACGGATGTCATCAGTATCTGGTGTGTTTTAGGATTGACCGATACCATCATGTTGACATCGCTCCTGCCCTCTTCATCAATGGTTCCGTCAACATCGATACCTGTGATGATGAAGTTGAACGAATGCTTGGTCACATCCGATACAGCGCTGGCATTCTTTACCGAGCTTCCGCTGAGGAACGATAGTGTACCAAGAGAATAGGCCGTGCCTACCCCATAAAATACTATTAGCAGCATCGCGGCCAGCGTCGCCAGCACCTTGCCCCATTTTTTACTCTTATTGCTGCGGGTCTGGATCAGAATCACAAGACTGAGCAGGATCAGCACTCCGAACATCGCCACGCCCATGACGAACGGAAGCACGTTCATAAATACAATGGACGCCGCAAACACGCCGAACGATATGAGATACAGGACGGTCAGAATCTTATGGAATTTCGTTACCTTCCTGCGGCCGCTGCGTTTTTTCTTATTTTTAGTGTAATTGCTTCTGTACCTGTCGTATGCTTCCTGCGACGCCTGCTTGATGGCTTCTATCTCCTTAATGTTGTGATGAGGGTGCTCATCGATCTCCTCTACCGGAGCGTTATCGGATACCCGCGAAAAAGCATGTTCCCGGTCATACTGAGCAAATATGTCGTTGTCATCGTCGATCCATTTATGGCCGCTCAGAGGTTCAGGCACATCAAAAGCGGGAGCACTGCTGCTCTTGCTTTCTCTCCTGAGCTCTTCATAGAGCTTTCTGTCATTATCAATGTCGACTTTTTTGCTTTTCTCCGGGACCTCGCGGTCAAATTTGAATTCCAGAAGATCGTCGAGGTCCCAGTCGTTGTTTGCCATACTTTATAAATCCTATCTCTTTGTTTCAATCAGTCCGTAAGCGTTGCCCTTACGCTTGTACACCACGCTTACTTCGTCCGTATCCATGTCGAGGAATACGAAGAAGTCGTGTCCGAGCATCTCCATCTGAAGAACAGCTTCCTCAGCCACCATAGGAGTAAGCTCTACCTGCTTTCTCCTTACAATGACCATTTCATCTTCGAAGTCTTCATCTTCAGGTTCCGGGATGAACTCCAGCTTAAGAGCCTTGTTTTCTTTATATCTGGACTCAAGTTTACCCTTGAGCTTGCTCATCTGATATTCAAGTTTATCTGTAACCAGGTCGACCGCATCATAAATGCTGTCGTTTGCCATCTCGGCTCTGAGAACGGCCTGCTTGGCATTAATTGTTGCCTCAAACTTCGGCGTTTCTCTGAGCTTTGAAACAACTATATTGGCAGTTGTGTCTTCGTCAAAGTATTTGCCGATCTTGTCCAGCTTTTTCTCGATGTAGTTGCTGAGCTTCTCGCTCATTGGATAATTTTTTGATGAAATGTTTATCTTCATAACACTTATCCTCCTGATGTCATAGTTTCCTAACTTA
>CADCHO010000079.1 GCA_902801255.1 uncultured Eubacteriales bacterium
TGATCCTCTGGTTGAGCATGGCAAGCCTGTTACCGTAATGAGCGAGCCATTCAAGCCGGCAAGACCTGACGGCACAGCAAAGGTAAGCTTCATCATCGACACTACAGAACTTGACGGCAAGGAACTCGTAGCATTCGAGAACTGCTACAGACTCAATGAGTACAAGAAGGGCGATGATGTAACCAAGGCAGATAAAACAGTCGTTGCTGATCACAAGGATCTTAATGATGAAGGCCAGACTGTCAAAGTATCCAAGACAGCCAAGAGCGTGCCTCCTAAGACAGGTGACAACACCATGCTGTGGCTGTACGGAGTACTCTTTACTGCTGCAATGGGCGGCATGCTTTTCCTTGTAGCTAAGGAGTACGCAAGAAAACGCAGACAGGCCAGAGAAGACGCTGAGATGTTTGCCTGATAACTGAATAATCAAATAAGACCGGGAGCGGAGGCTTAACAGCAGCCGCTCCTTTTCCTTTGGAAAGAATATGGAGGGTAGTAACAATGAACTATAACGAGAGAAAGTTCAACATGGACATTGCAGCTGTCTGCGGTCTCAGAGAAGCAGTAATTGCAGATTTTCTCAGAGGACTTCAGGTAACAAGTGATGAAACGACATACAGACACGGATACTTCTGGGTGAAATGCACACAGAAAACAATAACAGTTCACATACCATTTTTGACTGAAGATATGGTGCGGCATTCAGTAAATAAGCTGGTGGAGAAAGGGATCATAAAGGTCGATGTTTTCAATGAAGATAAGTTCGATCACACCTACTGGTACACATTCACAGCTTACGGTAATGAACTGCTCGATGACAGCAGGTGCTTTGATTGAAGCCAATTCCAAAGCCGCCGGGTATGCGTGTGCAGTGCCCGGATAATTGCAGATACCGCGACAGACTCGCACCATTCTGCGGCTACTGCATGCTGGAAATATTGAATCGAAAGATACAAACGGAGGATAGAGAAGATGGAAAAATCGATACAGAAACTGCTGGATAAGCTGGGAAAGAAAGGCTTTGACACGGAAAAGAAGGTGAATGCAATAGATATGCAAGTGGCCTTTGATAACGGCCTTGCAGATGAGCTTGGAGGTATCCTCGCTCTGCAGAAGGCAATCAAAAGCCATAGCACATATGCATTCATAATGGGAGGAACTGATCCAAAGCCTGAGAAGAAGGAGGTCAGACGCAATGCAGATGATGATAGAACCGCAAAAGCCGGAGTATTCACCGAGACACATGAAAACGCAGGCTACTGAAGAAGTTGATCTCGCGAGACTGCGGGAACTGGTAGATCAGCTCCCGGAAGGAACGATCCTTTCAGTTGATCTGGAGGAGGTGAATGATGGGCAGGAAGATGGGTAATCCGAATGAACTTAAAGTGGTCAATGTAAGGCTGGTCAGGGAGCCATCGCTTTACAGCACCGAAAAGATAGCCTCACCGGAGGATGCGGTCAAGGTCATAGCAAAGGATCTTGCGACGTATGACAGGGAGGTATTTGCCGTGCTGAATCTCAAGACAAACGGGCAGCCGATCAACTTCAATATATGCAGCATCGGATCTTTGGATTCAGCTATGGTGAGCCCACGCGAGATCATGAAGGCGGCTGTGCTTTCATCGGCCGCAGCGTGCCTGTTTGTGCATAATCATCCCGGTGCTGATCGAGCTGAACTAACTCCGAGCCAGGAGGACCGCGAAGTTACAAAACGGTTGATGGAAGCGTGTGATGTTATAGGAGTCAGGTTCCTGGATCATGTGATAGTAGGCTCCGGAAACAGCGGTATATACAGCTTCAGAGCAGAAGGCGAACTGGATAGACTCAGGCCTTCACACAGAGAATGGGAAAGATAAGGAGGATTATTTATGGCAGATAGAGAACAGATCAAAGTCGAAATTGTAGAGAGGATAGGTGCTCTTGATAAGCCAAACGACAATGGCTGGACAAGAGAACTCAATCTCGTATCCTGGAATGGCGGAGCGCCAAAACTCGATGTACGTGAATGGTCGCCTGACCACAGCAGGATGTCGAGGGGCATAACACTCACTGAACAGCAGGGCATCAGATTTGCTCAGCTGCTGGTCCAGAGAGAAAAGAATAAGCAGAGACAGCCTGATAACATAGACTACAGAAGATAGTTCTTTTTTCGTTCAAATAGAGCGGTATCTAATGTGATAATATTTGCATAGATACCGCGAAATAGCAAAAGAAAAAGATATAAGGGAATTGTTTGATCTGCAGCTCATATGAGAGAGCATGCAATGGTAGCCTCTGACTATGCAATACAAGTGATAAGTTTACTGCACTCTGGTTGTTTGGAAGTAGTCAGGGAAGAACGCATGTGGCAGATATACCATCTGCAGGAAATAAAGAAAACAAAGTAGCAAAAAATATCGGTGACACAGGATATACAAATCTGAACGATACGATGGAAGCAGATTTCTCTTGTCTGACAAAGCTGAGAGCTGTACTGCACCGATGCGGGGAAGCGCCATT
>CADCHO010000080.1 GCA_902801255.1 uncultured Eubacteriales bacterium
GGACCGTGGGCAGTAGCGCCGGCAGCAGTGGGCTTCCTGGCCGGTGTCGGCTTCCTGACACTGAAAGGCGACCACCCCGGCTTTACGACCGGAGAGCTTCTGGTGCTGGGCGGCACTGTGTGGTACTCTCTTTCCGTCCTGGTAACAGATAAAGCAGCCAAGAACGATGACCTGATGACGGTCGCGATCTATCAGCTTCTGTTCATCGCGATTTTCGCCTACATCGGAGCCTTTATATTTGAAGAGATCAGACTTCCGGTGAGCGGACAGGAATGGGGCGCAGTGCTCGCCCTTGCAGTGATCTGCAGCGGGGTCGGATTTACGATCCAGCCATTCGGCCAGAAATACACCACCCCTGAGAGGGCGGGGATCCTCGCGGTATTCAATCCGCTTACCGCAGCCATGCTCGGAGTCATCTTCCTCGATGAGACAATGACAGGAAGCATGATCATAGGAGCCATCCTCATCCTGATCTCGATACTTGCGCCGGCATGGCAGCAGGACAGAAAAAGCCGCAGGAAAGAATAAACGACGGCAGGATCCACGCAGTTCGTTCGGATCATATAAAACCGGGGCTGTCGCACTAAAAAAGTGAGGCAGCCTCTTAACTTGCCCGCCTTACGGCGGGCTGTTTTGATGCAACAAGGCTGAGAACCTTGCAAATGCTTGGATCAAAAAACAAAGAGCTCCGCACCTGATGGTAAACGGAGTTCAATGGTAAAATATTAGTATGCTAACCCCAAATATTTTACGGCAAAATTATACGCTGTTTTCGAGGCCGTATCAACTAAAACTTCCGCTCGAGATCGGACATACAATTCCGGATAACGACTGCGTGAGGCTCCTGGGTCAGTTTGTGGAGGAACTGGATCTTAGCGATCTGTATTCGACCTATTCCAGAGTAAAGGAAAATCAAGTGAGCCCTCGTCAGATGCTGAAGATAATGCTGTACGCCTACCATGAACACAACTACTCATCAAGAGGCATCGAAAAGGCCTGCAGGAGAGACATCAACTACATGTATCTGCTGGAGGGCAGGTCTGCGCCTGATCATGCAACTATTGCCAGATTCAGATCGATCCATTTCGGACAGGTGGCAGATAAGTATCTTGCAATGACTGCACGGTATCTGATGGATCTCGGTGAGATCAGCGGCAGAGAGATATTCATCGACGGCACCAAGATAGAGGCTAATGCCAACAAGTATACCTTCGTCTGGAAGAAATCAGTGACAAAGAATCAGGTGAAATTGCTGGAAAAGACCGCGCTGCTGGTGCAGGAATGCGTTGAGTCATACGGACTGAGAGAGATATGGCACGGTCAGGTCAAAGAGAAGCATCTCAGCAAAATTCTCCGGAAACTGTACAAGATAAAAGATGAAGAAAGCATAGAATTCGTGCACGGCAGCGGATGCCGCAAGACACAGCTGCAGAAGCATATCGAGCTTCTTGAGGAATACAGTGCAAGACTAAAAGAATATTCCAGGAAACTTGAAGTCCTGGGAGACCGCAACAGCTATTCCAAGACCGACCCTGACGCGACCTTCATGAGGATGAAGGAAGATGCGATGCTGAACGGACAGCTGAAGCCGGCATACAACCTTCAGCTTGGAGTCGATTCAGGATATATCTCATGGCTCACACTGTCTCCGAAGCCTACCGACACAAGCACTTTAATACCATTCCTGACCGGAATGGAAACAGCACTAAAACACAGATATCCGGTAGTCGTAGCGGATGCAGGATATGAGAGTGAAGAGAACTACAGCTATCTTGAGGACAGAGGCATCTCGGCAATGATCAAGCCTGCGAATTACGAGATATCCAAGACCAGGAAATACAAACAGGACATCAGCCGCAGAGAGAACATGACGTATAATCCCGATGGAGACTATTACACATGTAGGAATGGATGCAGGCTTTACGCACATGGTATACACCATCAGAAAACTGCAAGCGGATATGTCCGCAAACAAACTGTATATCGGTGTTATGAATGCGCAGGGTGTCCACACAGAGCTGAGTGTTTGAAAGGTAAGAACTGGAAGATCCCTGAAGAAGAGCGATTCAAAAAGCTCACAGTTTCCAGAAAATTCGAAAGGCAGCGTAAGGAATGTCTTGACCGGATCACCAGTGAAGAAGGGATACAGCTCAGAGTCAATCGAAGCATTCAGGCAGAAGGCGCATTTGCACTATGGAAAGAGGACGGAGCCTTCAGGCAGTTCCTCTGCCGCGGACAGGCTAATGTCTATGCTGAAAGTGTGTTGATGGCGATCGCACAAAATCTGGACAACCTTCATCGACGGATACAGAACAGAAAACTGGGTCTGCATTTATATGAGGTCTGAAATGACTTACTGTTGATCAGACACTATACTGGGTTAGTGTGCATTGAATTACAAAAAGCAGACTGTCGATGTCTGGATCGAAGATCCTGACGGAGACTGTCTGCTTTTGTCATGTTAAGAGGCTGCCACATTTATTCAAATGCGACAGCCCCT
>CADCHO010000081.1 GCA_902801255.1 uncultured Eubacteriales bacterium
CTGCCGCTCTTCATCACTTGTGGGGGTGTAAAGGTTTCGACAGGTGTGTGGAACAAGGATAAGCGAGCCGTGGCGGTGATCCACGTAAAAAGTACCCGTTCAAAAGAAACGCTAAAACTAACAACAATTTCGCACTGGCTGCATAGTTCAGCCCCGCGCGTCGGCCCCGTGTCACCTGCAGCACGGGAATCCGGCGTCATGCATGCAGGGACCTCTTGCGTGATCTCCCGGTAGCGTAAGAGTATCCACGGGATAGCGAAGCCCCGAGTTTGCCGCGTTGGCGAAGGGTGAGCGAATCAAAAGCAATCGGCTGCGCTCGGAGAAAGTCTTTCGGAAATGCTCTTGGACGTGGGTTCGACTCCCACCATCTCCACCATTGTTTAGGCTCCAGAGAGAAATCTCTGGAGTTCTTTATTTGCAACGGATTGCAGTGATTTCAAGCGATACGGCGATTTTGACAGATCCGGTGAAAACGCACGCAGACCTGCTCATACCCATGCAGACATAGGTTTTTTGACCAGAATAGTCGCAAAAATGGTCCGAGCCAAAGTGCTGGAAATCGTAAAATTTGTGCAAATTTTGCAGGCATAATTGACAGACGTCCAAGTTTTGTTCAACGATAATTGAGTTAGAAAAGTGTTTACACTTTTCTAACCTCGACAGATAATCGCACATTTGCAGACATGTTTTTCCTCCATTAGACTAAAAGCAAAAAGGAAAGACGAGGTGAGACATCATGTTCAGACCTAAGATCAGATTCACGCATGACGAGATAAGAGTACTCGTCTTTGCTCTCAACGAATTGAGAAATACCCTTATAGCCGAAGGCCGCTACACTGATGCCGTAGATGAGCTGCTAATTAAACTTCTCGACTGACAGATCCCTTTCTGCCGGCCAAGTACATCCCTGCTCAATTCCGGGCAGGGAATTATTGTGCAAAAAACCGCACGGTCGGTAGAAAGGATCGGAAATGTTCAATATCAAAAAGGGAAAAGAAGAAGACATCATCGAAGAGGAAAAGAAGATAGCTGAGAAGCTGAAAGAGCTGACTGCTGCATCAGATGGAGTAGGGATAAGGCAGCCGGAGTATTCACAGCTCAGTCCGGTAGAACAGCTATCAACGGATATCGCGGCTCATCTTGCGAATGTAACAGCAAAGAGACTTTACGGGGTAATCAATGACATACGTTTTGACGCTTCGCTGCAATTTGTTGCACGCCTGGACAACAGCGACAGTAAGACCGCAGTGAATATGATTCAGGCAGTATTCCTGACTCACGGGATGAAGCATGCTGCTGAAGAGCTGGATATCCTCATGGACTGTGAGCCATATGATGACGAGGTATACAACTCATTTATCGATGAATTATTCGAAACAGAGGTCATCGCATTCCGCGCTGCCGAAGTCTGGTGCCTGGAAGAGCCGGATGACGTAGATTGAGAGGTGATAGGATGGCGAAAACAATAGCGATTTGTAATCAGAAAGGAGGGGTCGGGAAAACGACTACAGCTCTAAATCTGGGAGCCGGATTGTCGAGGGAAGGGAGGAGAGTGCTTCTTATAGACTCAGATCCGCAAAGCGACCTCACAGCGTCAGCAGGAATCGAAGCTGACAGCGTAGAGAAGTCGCTCGGACGTCTGATGTATCTGGCGACAGAGAACTATAAGCCGGATGTAAAGGACACTATCATCCATCACGAGGAAGGCTTCGATATCATACCATCCAATCTGGACCTGGAGACAAGGCTGGTGAACGCGATGAGCCGTGAGAAGGTGCTCGACAATCTTCTGAAAGATGTGAGGAATGATTACGACTATATTCTGATCGACTGCATGCCGTCACTCGGGATGCTGACGATAAATGCGCTCACGGCGGCTGACAGTGTGATCATCCCGGTACAGGCGCAGTACTTGCCGGCAAAGGGAATGACACAGCTTCTCAAGAGCATCGATATGGTCCGGAGCCATACTAACGAGCAGCTCAAAATCGATGGGATAGTGATGACACTGGTAGACGGCAGGACCAATCTTGCCAAAGATGTGATCAATGCCATCAGGACTAACTACGGGATGCATATACGCATCTTCGATACTCAGATCCCATCAGGCGTAAAAGCGGCCGAGGCAAGCAAGACAGGCAGGAGCATTTTCACCTATGATGGTGAATGCAAACCTGCCAAAGCATATGAGGCACTGACGAAGGAGGTGATAGCGGATGCCGAGCGGAAGAGAAAACGAGATAAAGCTGCCATCACTCGATGAGCTGTTTTCAAGCCAGCAGGAGAGAGATGA